>NZ_JAPDNV010000005.1:0-184516 GCF_026013155.1 Paenarthrobacter sp. PAE-2
GCATCAGCGGCGGCAACTCGAATAACTTTACACACCCCCAACCCCCGAAACAAATTCAAGAGCCGTGAAGCCAGTCACACACGAAAGTCCCTCGAATTGTGAAATCAATGCCCCTTGGACCGCAATTGGAAAAACCGGGAACTGCACGTGGGAGTCCCAGCAGGAATTCCAAACTTTCGCATGCCGGCAAGAGTCGCCGGGACGTGATAGAGCAACGCCGGGAAACCAACGGGAAGTGATAGAGCAACGCCGGAAAGGGGGCGGGAAGTGATAGAGGAACGGGAGGGGTATGCGGAAGGCCGGCAACCTGGTCGGTTGTCGGCCTTCGCGGACCACGTCCCGCGGGATGTGATAGAGCAACGCCGGAAAACCGACGGGATGTGAGAGAGGGTCCGGGGTTGGTCAGTGGCCTCCGTGGGGTGCCGAGCCCTCGGTCCGTCGCATCATGGCACCCAGCACAACTGCGGCCAGGGCGATGACGGTGGCTACCAGGAATGCCGACTGCATGCCGGCAACCAGTCCCGATGATGCCGAAACCACGGCAAAGACGGACACCAGCAGCGCGGTTCCCGCAGCACCTGATACCTGCTGTGCCGTGCTCATGATGGCCGAACCGTGGGAGTACAGGTGCGGCGGCAGCGGGTTCAGGCCCGTTGTGAACGCCGGGGTGAAGAGCAGCGCGAGGCCAAGGCTGAGCAGCACATGCAATGCGATGACCCAACCGAGCGCACTTGCCTCGTCCAGGCGGGAGAACTGCCACAGTGTCAGGACCATAAGGACGGAGCCGGACAGCGTGAGCGGCAGCGGACCGACTTTGTCGAAGATCCGGCCGATGACGGGGCCCAGCAAGCCCATGGCCAGACCGCCCGGAAGCAGGGCCAAACCGGTTTGCATCGGTTCCAGGTGCAGGGTGTTCTGCAGGTAGAGCGGCAGCAGGATCACGCCGCCGAACAGTGCCATCATCGCCACGACCATGAGCAGCGTGGACACCGTGAACATCCGGAAGTTGAAGGCACGGAGGTCCAGCAGCGGTGAATCGGAGCGCTGGAGCCGCAGTTGGCGGAACACGAACAGTGCCAGGGCGAGGACGCCCACAACCAAGGCGATCACAGGGACGATGCCTGCCTCGGCGCCACCGATCTGGCTCAGTCCGTAAACCAGGCCACCGAAGGCAGGCACTGTCAGGATCACCGATGCGACATCCAGGGTGGTCTTGCCCCGCTCCCCCACGTTGGTGAGGAACTTGGCGCCGATCGCGAGGGCAGCCAACGCGACAGGCAACACGAACACGAACATGAAGCGCCACGAGAAGTGGTCAAGGATGATGCCGGAAACCGTGGGGCCCATGGCCGGGGCCACGGAGATGGCGATGCTGACGTTGCCCATCACGGCACCGCGACGGGACATCGGTACGAGCGTGAGGATGGTGGTCATCAGCAGCGGCAGCATGATGGCCGTACCGCCTGCCTGGACAATGCGCGCCAGCAACAGCACCGTGAACCCGGGAGCCAGCGCGGCCAAAAGCGTCCCGCCGCTGAACAGGCCCATTGCGAGCATGAAGGAAGCGCGGGTGCTCAACTTCTGCAGGATGAACCCGGTGGTCGGGATCACCACGGCCATTGTCAGCATGAAGCCGGTGGCCAGCCACTGAACGGTGGGTGCATTGACGTTGAGGTCGATCATGAGCCGCTGCAGGGCAACATTCATGATGGTCTCGTTGAGGATCACCACGAAGGTGGCAACCAGCAAAGTGACAATGACGGTGACCGACTCGCGGGACATCTTGCCGGACACCGGCGCCTGCGGGCTCACCGGCTCCTTGGAAGCGAGAGCGCCGGAAACAGATTCGCCGGAGGCGCCGGGCGTGACGTCGGTAGACATGAGGATCCCTCAGGTAGGAATGTGGATTCCGGCGATCGTTGCCGGTGAAGACAGCAACAGTCTAAACTCCTCCGGCATTCCCGTCAGCCGAAAATTAATGCCTCAGGAGTCCAGCGGGATGTTGTCGATCAGGCGAACAGGGCCTACCTTCGCCGCGATGATGGCAAGCCCTTCGCCGCGGAACGGCGTCTCTTTGCAGTTCTCCGCCAGCGGTTCGAGCGTGGTGGGATCGACCACGTCGAAGTAGTCCAGTTCCACCAGCGGCTGGGAATCAACAAGCGCGACGGCGGAATCCAGGTCCAGCGGTTGGTGCGCGTTGGCGCGGGACTCGATGAGGCGCAGGGCCCTGGACAGGACGAGCGCAGCTTCGCGTTCCTGGTCCGAAAGGAAACGATTGCGGCTGGACAGGGCGAGGCCGTCTTCGCTGCGGACTATCGGAACGGGCACAATCTCCACGGGGAAGTTGAGGTCGGCCACCATCCGCTTCACCAAAGCCAACTGCTGCGCGTCCTTTTGCCCGAAGTAGGCGCGGTAGGCCGCCGTCGTACCGTCTGCTGCCGGGCCGCCGGGCAGGCCGTAATGCAGCAACTTGGCGACCACCGTCAGGGCGCCGTCAAAGTGGCCTGGACGCGAAGCGCCCTCCCACTTTTCGCCCAGTGGCCCCGAGGTTACCCGCACCAGCGGCTGGCCGCCGGGGTAGACCTCGTCCACGTCCGGCGCGAACACGAGGTCCACGCCTTCTGCATCCAGCAGCGCCATGTCCGCCTCGAGCGTCCGCGGGTAGCGGTCGAGGTCTACGGCGTCGCCGAACTGCAGGGGATTGACGAAAATAGTGGCCACCACGACGTCGTTTTCGGCAACAGCGGTCCTCGCCAAGGACGCGTGGCCCGAATGCAGCGCCCCCATGGTGGGCACCAGGCCTTGCGAGTTGCCCCCCTTCTCCGCCAGGAGACGCGCGCTCTCTTTGCGGAGTTCAGCCACAGTGGTGACGAGCTTGATGGCCATGGTGTTCAGTTTCCTTCCGAAGACGAAAGCCCGTTGTGCGGTTGGGACCCGCTTTCCAACGCCTCGTTGATGTCGTTCAGTTGATCCTGCCGCAGGAGTCCACGGTTTCCGGCACGGCGCGCAGTGGCCTTGGCCATCGCCTGGTAGGCCTCGAGGACGTCGCCGCCGGCACCGGCGTCGTACTCCCTCAGCGCGTGCGCGTGCGCCGAAACGGTGCCCACGTCCCCACGGGCCACCGGCCCGGTCAGGGCGGACTCCCCTGACGCCAGTGCGTTCTCAAGGGTCGCCCGAAGCAGCGGACCGAGCATGGATTCGGGCGATTCGACGCCGATCTCCCGCAGGAGCTGCGATGCCTGCGCCACCAAGGTGACCATGTGGTTCGACGCGTGCGCCAACGCCGCGTGGTAAATGGTGCGATCCGCCTCCGCAATGGCAACAGGCTCTGCGCCCATCTCCACCACCAGGGCCTGCGCGATCGGGAGCATGGCCGCATCGGCGGTAACGCCGAAGGTGCAGTCCAAGAGCCGCGTCAGGTCCAGGCTCATGCCGGTGAACGTCATGGCCGGATGCAGTGCCAGCGGAATCGCACCTGCGGCGCGCACTGCTTGGAGGATCCCGACGCCGTACCGGCCGGAGGTGTGCGCCACCAGTTGGCCCGGTTGCCAGGCTCCCAGCTTCGCCAGGCCCTCCACCAACTCGCCGAGCGCGTCGTCCGGAACAGCCAGCACGACGAGTTCTGCCCGCTCCACGATGTCCTGGATCTCGAGGACCGGGACGCCCGGCAGCAGGGTTTCGGCCCGCTCCCGGCTCGCCTCCGACACAGCGGAAACCCCGACGACGGCGTGCTCGGCAGCGCGCAAAGCGGCGCCCAGGACGGCACCCACCTTGCCGGCGCCTATGATCCCGACGCCGAGTCGTCCTGGCCTAGCCATAGTGGCGGTCCTCCTGGTTTGCGGTGGTGGGAGTAGATTCCGGATGTTCTTCCAGAGTGGGCACTGGCGGGGGCGTGGCAGGTCCGCGCTGCAAGGCCAACTCGGCCAGCCATTGCTCGCTGGTCTGGCGTTTCCTGGCCTCGCGGGCACGTGCGGCTTGTTCGTCGAACAGTTCCACTGCTTCCCGGACCCCCGCTTGGTACAGCCGCGGGGCGACCGGGCCGGCAGTGGTGTGCAGGACAAGATCAGTGACGCCGAACCATCGCGCCAGCGGCCCCTGCTGCAGGGCCATCGACTGCGTGCGTTGGTGCGGTACCAGGACCAATGCACGCCACCAGCGACCGGAGCGGAGCAGGAGGGCTGTTCGGGTGGCCAGGTATCCGTTGCGGCGCCAACCGAGGGGTGCCAGCAGGCGGGCCCGTCTGGGTGTGGTGACAAAGCCGTCAGAACTGCCCGAAAGTGGTGAAAGGCCTTCCAAGCCGGCCGTGAAAACACGTTGGGGGTCATCGACGCCGGGGTCCGGGAGGACCAGCGAGAGCATCATCATGACGTCGGCCTTCATGCCAACAGGAAGGAGCGTGGTCCGGGCCGCGTTCTCGTTACCCGGGGTTCCGCCATAACCGGCAACGTTGACGTGCATGCGATACCACCCGAAAAGGCGCCACAACGGCGGCTGGGTGATCTTCAGGGCCTGGATCCGCCCCGGCGGCACGGTCTGCGCCTGGGTGTCGAGGAGTCCGTACCGGAGCCGGATGCCGTCCGGAGAGATCGCGGCCGTGAAGTTGTAACCCTTGTTGAAGGAACTCCAATACGTGGCCGCGATACCCACGATCGCAGGGATCAGGGCGAGGAAAATAGTGCTGTTCTCCGTCAGGACCGACACTGTGATCGACGCGGCCGCTGCAAGGATGATGCCCACGGTCTGCTCACTGAACAGCAGGGCTCCAATGAGCCTCCCCGGGGGGAGCGACAACACATGTTGCTCAGGTGCTTCGGGTATTTCCTCCACGGTCTCCGGGCCGGTTACGACGCCCGCGGCGCGCGCCAGGATGGCCGCCCGCAGTTGCTTGGCCTGGGCGAGCGGAAGGTAAGCCAGCCGGACTGCCGACTCCCCGGCGTCGGCCACCTCGAACTTGAGTTCAGCGAGGCCAAAAATGCGGGCCAACAGCGGCTGCACAATGTCGATCGCCTGGACGCGGTCCAACCGTGCCTGGCGTTGCTGCTTGAAAAGGAAGCCGGTATTGACGCGAACATACCCTTCGGCAACCTGGTAGCGGGTGAAGTACCAACTCAGAATGAACCCGCCCACAGCCAGCAGGAGGACGATGCCACCGCCGGCCAACAACCACAGCACCCTGCCGTTGAGGGGGTCCACAATGTCCCGGCCCTGCAGCACACGCTCGAAGGCGTCCCTTCCGAAGAAGTAGAGGACGGCCGCCAACGCAACCCAGCCACGTACGAACGGTGACGCAGGATGGACCCGCCGCCAGTCGCCGTCGACGGCTTTGCCGGGAAGGGCCACGTCCGGGCTCACAGCCCGGCCAGCCTGGCTTCTCCGCGGGCAGAGAGTTGCTCCCGCAGCCGCGCGCCCTCGGCGGCGGGCAGTCCGGGCAGGTACGCGTTGGTTCCCGGCGAGGCCGTGTGGAGTTTCAGCGTGCACAGCCCGAGGCTCCGCTCCACCGGGCCTACCGCAACGTCCACATATTGCATCCGGCCGTACGGGACAACCATGGTGCGCTGGAAGAAAATGCCCCGGCGGATGAGGAGGTCGTCATCCCGCTCGGCGTAGCCGATGGCCCTGACCTGGCGCGGAATCAGCACCAAGCGCCACAGAGCCAGAACCAACATCGCCGCCGGAACGGCGATGGCAAGCCAGACCGGAGGCCATCGCCACCAACCCAGCCGCACAAAGACCAGCGGCAAGCTCAGAAGGCCGATCATGATGACGTTCCCCAGCGCCCACTCCACCAAACGGACGGTCACGTACTTCGGCGAGACCCGCAACCACTCAATACCGGGAGGATCAATCGGCTCGGTAGGCATACTCACCCTCCCCCTTGGTCTCGCCCCGGCGCTTTTCCTGCCCGCCGGGCGCTCCACCTTCAAGATCCTCGGGCGGTATGCGGCAGAACCTCTCCACCACGAGCCCGACAACGACCATCACCACGCCGCCGCCGCCCATCAGCAAGGCGTTCCAGAGAATGCCCTCGCCAGTCCGCAGGGTTCCGATCCGCAGCAGGTCCAAGGCGATTCCGGCATGCCAGCCCAGCAAAAGCGTGCCTGCATAAGCACAGGCCTGGGCAAGGATGAGGGTCCGTGCGGCCATGATGGGGTCCAGCATGGCTTTTTTCTTGCCGTTCCTCCACCGCAGCACGCGAATACCCATGACCAGCGTCAGCAACGCAATCACGCCCATGGTTACCAGCGCGGACTCCGGCAGCACCGGCGTAGGCATGCTGAAGCGGTTGGTCGCCGACGTTGCCAGCCAGCCCACCAGGGCGGCGGCGACGGCGATGACCACCAGGATCAACGGGCGCATGGCTTTCATAGGCTACTCAACAGCCCCCTTGGCGGGAACGCCGGCAGTATCGCCGAAGCCGTCAAAACCGCGGATGTCCGGCATGTCATGCGCGACGGCGGCCAGTTCGGCAACGCTGCGACCGTTCAGTTTGGCGTTCGGATCCAGCAAAGACCATGGGTAAAGGACGAAGGCACGCTCCGCAGCCCGGGGATGGGGCAGCGTGAGGACGGGGTCGTCACTGATCAGGTCTCCGTAGGCAATGATGTCCACGTCCAAAGTCCGGGGACCCCAGCGGACTTCCCTCGTCCTGTGATGTTTCTGCTCCACCTGGTGGCAGTGTTCCAGCAACTCCACAGGTCCCAGCGTGGTCTCGACCGCCATGACCATGTTGAGGAAATCGGGCTGCCCCTCAGGGCCGCCAACAGGCTTGGTCTGCACAACCGGGGAGACGCCAAGCAAGCGCACCTCCGGAGGGTCCACCAGATCCGCGACGGCGGTGGTGAGGGTGTCGTTGCGCTCCCCCAGGTTGCTGCCCAGCGCCAGGATCACTTTGGTGTAGCCGGCGGTCATGTCCGCTCCCGATGCACGCTGACAGCGACGTCCCCGAACGGCACCTCAATGGGCGCCTTCGGCTTATGAACCGTCACGTCGACGGCGGACACACCGTAGTTGGCCAGGATGTCCTCCGCGATCCGCACGGCGAGGCCCTCAATCAGGTTCAACGGCTCACCCTCGATGTGCCTGGTGATGAGCCCGGCCACCTCGCCGTAATGCGCTGTGAACTGCAGATCATCCGTCTCGGCGGCCTTGGTGAAGTCCGTGTAAAGCACCGCATCCACAACGAACGGCTGGCCCTCACGGCGTTCGAAGTCGAACACTCCATGGTGGCCGACGGCGGTGACACCGGTCAGCGTGATCCTGTCCACAGCGTCTCCGATCAGCGCGCGATGCGCGCGGCGACCTTGACCGCATCAAGGCTTGGTCCGACGTCGTGCACCCGCACCGCCCAAGCGCCCTTGGCGGCGCTCAAGGCAGTAATGGCGGCCGTTGCGGCGTCCCGCTCGTGCGGGGCTGCGGCCTTGCCGGCGACTGTCAGCAGCGAACCGAGGAAGCGCTTGCGGGAAGCAGCCACCATGACTTTGTGGCCCAGCTCGAACAGCCTGTCCACGTTCTTCAGGAGCTCCCAGTTCTGGGCCTCGTTCTTGGAGAAGCCGATGCCCGGATCCACGATCACCTGCTCCGGCGACACTCCAGCCGCATACAGCTTGTCCCGGACACCCTTCAGTTCGGCAATGACCTCTTCCGTCACGTCGTTGTAGTCCGTGAGGCTGTCCATGGTGCGGGCGTCCCCGCGGCGGTGCGTGAGGATGTAGGGAACCTTGGTACGGGCCACCAGCTCGGGCATGCCCTCTTCGATGGTGAGGCCGGAAACGTCATTGATGATCGCCGCCCCGGCTTCGATGGCGGCAGCGGCCGTGGACGTGTGCATCGTGTCAATGCTGACCAAGGCACCGGCCTTGACCAGTGCTTCCACTACGGGAATGACGCGGCGCTGCTCCGCCGCCGGGTCAACGGGTTCGGCGCCGGAACGCGTCGACTCCCCGCCGACGTCGATGATGTCAGCCCCGGCGTAGAACATCCGGAGGCCCAGGGCGATCGCGGAATCGGCCGTGGGGTGCTTGCCGCCGTCGCTGAACGAATCCGGGGTCACATTCAGAATTCCCATGACCAAGGTCCGGTCCGTCGGGAGATCAGCGAACCTGGCCGCCGGCCGCGGCTTGCGGAGAATCGGCAACGGGCTTGTGGCCGGGCCGGTTCCGGGTGCTGCTGCGAGGGAATCCATATATTGCTTACCTTCCGAGTATGAGGCTCATGGCCTCGGCGCGGGTGGCCGGGTCATGGAGCTGACCGCGCACCGCACTGGTGACGGTCTTTGCGCCGGGCTTGCGAATGCCGCGCATGGACATGCACATGTGTTCACATTCGACGACGACGATCGCCCCGCGCGGGTTGAGGTGCTCAACCAGCGCCTCAACGATCTGCGTGGTGAGGCGCTCCTGCACCTGCGGGCGGCGGGCGTAGATATCCACGAGCCGGGCGAGCTTGCTGAGGCCGGTCACCTTACCGTCATGGGACGGAATGTAACCGACGTGGGCCACGCCATGGAACGGAACGAGGTGGTGCTCGCACGTCGAGTAGAAGGGGATGTCCTTGACGAGGACAAGCTCTTCATGGTCGAGATCGAACGTTGTGGACAGGACATCCACGGGGTCATGGTGAAGGCCCGCGAAGACCTCGGCGTAGGCCTTGGCCACGCGCTTCGGCGTGTCCTTGAGGCCCCCGCGATCGGGGTCTTCGCCAATGGCAAGCAGGATCTCACGAACCGCTGCTTCAATGCGGGGGCGGTCCACTTTGTGGCCCCCCTTGGAGTCGCCGGCTGGGCCGTGGGCGGCGGCGAAGTCTTCGTCGTCGAAATGAGTCACGTCAGAAAGCTTAGCCGTGAAGCGGAGAGTCGTTGCCGCCGTCGGGTCCCGGTGCATGGAAGGTTTCCTGGCTGCTGACACCCTGGGCGTGCGGAGCAACGGTGTCCAGCGGCTCATCCAGGCGAGCCTTCTTCGCTTCCTCCTGGGCCTCCCGCTCGGCCCGCTCCGCGCGGGTTTCCACCGGCGGGATTGTCTGGACGGGGCGGGACTCCTTGGACAGCCAGATCTCGCGGAAATCGCGCTTGCGCACGTCACGGAAGATGTCGGCAATCTCTGCTTGGTTCAGGGTTTCTCGCTCAAGCAATTCGAGGGCGAGACGGTCCAGGATGTCGCGGTTTTCAGTGAGGATGGCGTAAGCCTCGTCGTGCGCCTGGTCGATGAGGCGGCGCACTTCCTCGTCCACCACATAGGCAATCTGGTCTGAGAAGTTACGTTCCTGCGCGGCATCGCGACCGAGGAAAGGCTCGCCGCCGCCCTGGCCCAGCTTCACGGCACCAACACGCTCGCTCATGCCGTACTGGGTGACCATCTTGCGGGCCGTGGACGTTGCCTTCTCGATGTCATTGGAAGCGCCGGTGGAAGGATCATGGAACACGATCTCTTCGGCCACGCGGCCACCCATGGCATAGGCCATCTGGTCCAGCAGTTCGTTACGGGTCACCGAGTACTTGTCGTCATCGGGGACCACCATGGTGTAGCCAAGGGCACGGCCGCGCGGAAGGATGGTGATCTTCGTGACCGGAGCCGAGTTCCGCAGGGCAGCAGCCACCAACGCGTGGCCACCCTCGTGATAAGCGGTGATCTTGCGCTCAAGTTCCTTCATGACGCGGCTGCGCTTCTGCGGGCCGGCCATGACACGGTCGATTGCCTCATCAAGTGCGCGATCATCAATAAGGTTGGCGTTGGAGCGGGCAGTCAGCAGGGCGGCCTCGTTGAGGACGTTGGCGAGGTCTGCGCCGGTGTAGCCCGGGGTTTTCTTCGCAACGGCCCGCAGGTCGATGCCCTGGGCCATGGGCTTGCCTTTGGCGTGCACATTCAGGATCTGCTCGCGGCCCACGAGGTCCGGGGCTTCGACTGTGATCTGGCGGTCAAAGCGGCCCGGGCGCAGCAGCGCGGGGTCCAGCACGTCCGGGCGGTTGGTGGCTGCGATCAGGATGACGTTCGTCTTGACGTCGAAGCCGTCCATTTCAACCAGCAACTGGTTCAAAGTCTGCTCGCGTTCGTCATTACCGCCGCCGATGCCGGCACCACGGTGACGTCCAACGGCGTCGATCTCATCCACGAAGATGATGGCCGGCGAGCTGGCCTTCGCCTGCTCGAAAAGGTCGCGGACACGGGACGCGCCGACGCCTACGAACATCTCGACGAAGTCCGAACCGGAGATGGAGAAGAACGGAACGCCTGCCTCGCCGGCGACAGCACGGGCCAGCAGGGTCTTACCAGTACCAGGAGGGCCGTACAGCAGCACACCCTTGGGGATCTTGGCGCCAACGGCCTGGAACTTGGCGGGCTCTTGGAGGAATTCCTTGATTTCCTGGAGTTCTTCCACGGCCTCGTCGGCACCGGCAACGTCGGCAAACGTCACCTGCGGCATGTCCTTGTTGACCAGCTTGGCCTTGGACTTGCCGAACTGCATCACCTTGGATCCGCCGCCCTGCATGCGGGAGAGCAGGAACCAGAACAGGACACCCAGCAGCAGCACCGGGATAAGGAGGGAGAACAGGCCGGAGAACCAATTGTTCTCGACTGGCTGGTCCGTGAAGCCCTTGTCCGGGTTGGCGTTGGTGACGGCCTTGACGACATCCGGACCACGGTCCGTGACGTAGAAGAACTGGACGTTCTTGCCCTTGTCCTGGCCGTCGATGTTCAGGTTGTCCTTGAGCACCAGGTCGACGCGGTTCTCGGCGTCGAAGATTTTGGCCTGCTCCACCTTGCCGCCCTGGGCGAGGAGTTCAAGACCGTCCTTGGTGTCAATCCTCGTAGAGCCGCCGGGAGCCAAAGTTGCGAATGCCACCAGGAGCAAGCCAACGACGACAACAATCCAGATGCCCGGGCCCTTGAAGAAATTCTTAGCTTTCATCTGATCGGGGTTGTGCCCCGTCCCTCCTGGTAGTGCTGCAACGCGCAACCTCTGCGCGCAATGGTGCTGCTTCAGTTTCTAGCTATACACCGTTCCCCGTAATTCACGCACTGGAAAGCACAAAAGTTCCCTCTGGGCGTACAGCCGCGCGCCTGGTTTCCGCCGTTGGAGCCGCGGCCGGCTCGCGCCACCGTTCACGGGCCACCGCGCCCCTACGCGCCAAATGCCCCCGGTGTTGCGGGTGCGCGAGGTGGAAACGGATGCGATGACCACGCCGAAAGGGTGCGCGGGGCGGAAGCGGATGCGGCGTTCCCTTGATTTAGTACGGACTCCGGTTTCGGGCGATACGCATTTGGCGACCCCGATCGAGTGAATTGTCCACATACAGGTCATCAGGCCTGTCTATGGGCCCGGACCGGCCAGCACCGTTAACCGCATGCCTTCCTCAAAACTGATCTTCAGCTCTGACGCCACCCGGATCGGGCAAGACCCGCGTCTTCTTGCCAAGCGGGCGCAGCGGGGTGAGCTCATACGTGTGCGAAGAGGAGCCTATGTTCCGGCAGGGATCTGGTCTGCCCTTAACGAGCGCCAACGGCACGGAGTGTTAGCCGCGGCTTTGGTCCACACCACCCTCAAATCTCCGGTGTTCACTATGAAAACGGCAGGACTTCTGTGGGGACTGGGTGTAGTTGGGGTTCCACGGCAACTACAGACGCTTACCGATGATCCTCGCGGGGGACGATCCAAGAACGGAGTCCACCGGACACTGGGGTCCCTCGATCAGGGTGTCTGCCAACTCGGCGGATTCCAGGTCACGGATAAGGTCCGCACAACAGTTGAACTAGCAGGCAAACTGAATTTTGGTGAGGCTTTGGCCGTGGTCGACTCGAGCCGCCGGGATTTATCAGTTCGGACGGGTCAATATCCTTGGTCCGGGCTGACTGCTCCATCCCCGGCTGACGCTGCGGACTGGGACAAGGAAAGCCCTTGGGGTGCGGCACTCCAACTCGAAGCCCTTGAGGACGCGGTGTCGAATATTGCAACCGCATCCCGGCGGCGACGTGCTTCAAAGATCATCGAGTTCTCGGCCGCCGACTCAGAGTCCCCCGGTGAGTCCATCAGTCGGGCAAACATGATTCTTCAGGGTTTTCCGATGCCCCGGCTTCAGGCCACCTTCACTTTGAAGAATGGAAGGACCGCGCGGACCGACTTCTGGTGGCCCGAGTTGGATTTGGTTGGAGAATTTGATGGCCAAGGGAAGTACTTGCGGAGCGAACTGCGCGGCGGCAAGACGATCCAGCAGGTAGTCATGGATGAAAAGGCCCGCGAAAACGCATTGCGTGCACTCGGTTTGACCGTCATCCGCTGGGATTGGGGAGAGATGATGAACCCGAGGGCATTCGCCAACATCCTCACAGACGGCGGATTGTGGTCAAGCCGCACCCCTTGAGCACACACACCGCACCCCTTCGCGCCGCATGCGCCCGGTGTTACGGGTGCGTGCCGCGGAAAGGGGTGCGGCGGTGAAAGCACGCCCGCGGAAACGGGTGCGTGCCGCGGAAACGGGTGCGCGTGGCGGAAACGGGTGCGCGTGGCGGGAACGGGTGCGGCGGTGACCGGTGACCGTAAGCGGGAAGCGGCTTACTCGTAAACGTGCGGAGCCAGCGTGCCCACGAAGTCCAGGTTGCGGTACTTCTCGGCGTAGTCGAGACCGTAGCCGACCACGAATTCGTTGGGGATGTCGTACCCGACGTACTTGACATCGATCTCCACCTTGGCGGCGGCCGGCTTGCGGAACGCCGTGCAGATCTCGACGCTGGCCGTGCCGCGGGATTCGAGGTTGGACTTCAACCAGGAAAGGGTCAGACCGGAGTCGATGATGTCCTCGACAATCAGGACGTCCTTGCCCATGAGGTCGGTGTCGAGGTCCTTGAGGATACGGACAACACCGGAAGACTGGGTACCCGAACCATAGGAAGACACTGCCATCCAGTCCATGCTGACGTGGCTGTGCAGGGCCCGGGCGAGGTCGGCCATCACCATGACGGCACCCTTGAGGACCCCGACCATCAGGATGTCGCGGCCCTCGTAGTCCTTGTCGATCTGGGCCGCCAGCTCAGCGATGCGGGATTGGATCTGCTCTTTGGTGTAAAGAACGTGCTTGAGATCTGCCTGGACGTCGTTTGAATCCACCAATGGCTCCTGTTAAATGCTCGGTGCGGCTACTGTTGGGACGATTTGTGATGCCGGAATACTAGCTTCCCACAGCGCGTGGCTTCCCGGGGAACGCCGTCGGGGGTTCCGGCGCCTGCAGAAGCATCCGCAGTGGCCCGTTCCTGCTCCAGATCGCTGAGGGAAAGCCGGTACACGCTCACGTGGCCGGGAAGTTCAACGGGCCCTGCCGAACCCTTCCTGCGGAGCAGCGCTTCCGCGGCTTGAAGGCGCCCGTAGCCGGGTTGTTGGCCTCCGACGTCGGCCGCTGCCTTCGCGATAACGCGGAACCGGAGCGCGGGAGGCAGGTCCCGGACGGCATCTTCAGGCAGCCAGGCACCGTCGGAAGTCTTTTGCACGAGCGAGAGATACGTCTCGCTGGCAAGTTCCTCAAGGAAATCGGCGTCCTGCTGCAGGATTGCCGCGGTACGGGCCAGGGATTCGGCGACGCCGGGTCCCAGTTTCTCCTCAAGAACCGGCATGACTTCCACACGGGTCCGGGACCTGGCGAACGACGGATCAGAGTTGGTGGGATCATGCCAGGGTTCGAGTTCCTCGACCGCGCAGATTTCCAAGGTCTCGGCCCGTCGAAGGCCCAGAAAGGGGCGCAGCAAACGGCCGCGCGCCGGGCGCATGCCGGCCAACGACCGCGTGCCGGAACCACGGGCGAGCCCGAGGAGCACCTGTTCGGCCTGGTCGTCCAGGGTGTGGCCCAGCAGGATCGCTTCACAGCCAAGGTCATCTGCTGCAGCGTTGAGCGCAGCATGCCGGGCGTCGCGGGCCGCCGCTTCCGGTCCGAAGCCGGTGGACGCCACCTGCACTGTCCGCACTTCAACGGAAGAAAGACCCAGTTCGCGCAATGCCGCCGCCGCCTTCGCGGCAACCTCCGCAGACCCAGGTTGCAGTTGATGGTCAACAACGACGCCGGCCACGGACACCGGGTGCCCGTCAACGTGGCCGCGGCGTGCAAAGTAGGCGGCCACAGCGGCCAACGCCATGGAATCCGGCCCACCACTGCAGGCCACGAGTAACCGCGACGGGTATCCGGCGTCGGCCAAGGCGTCCTGCAACAACCTGCGCGCTTTGCCGACGACCGGAGCCAAACGGCCGGGCCGGCGTCGTCCTTTACCCGGCAGGACAGCAGGTGAACTCAAAGCCCCATCCGCTCAAGCCAGAGCTTGGAGTCATGGATTTCTTCTTCCGTGGGCAGGTTCCCGGCGTGTTCCCAGACCTTGTTGAAGCCGTCCATTCCGGCCACATCCACCACGCCGCGGACAAACTTGGCGCCGTCGGTGTACTGGCGCATCTTGGCATCGAGGCCAAGGATGTTGCGGATGAACTTCTCGATGATCCCGCGGTCCTTGCCGCGATCGTTGAACCGCTGGCGAATGGTCTTCACGGACGGAACGATGCTGGAATCGACGGCGTCCATGACCACGTTCGCGTGGCCCTCGAGCAGACTCATGACGGCCGTGATGTGCGAGATCGCTGCTTTTTCCTCGGGGTCCTGGAGCAGGTCCAGGATGGCACCGCGGCCGGGAACGTTGCCCGAAGCCGTGCGGTCCTTGAGCGACTTGGCCACTGCACTGGCCCGTTCCACCAAGGAATCCATGTTCCCCAGCAGGTGCGTGCTGAGCTTCTCGATCTCCTCCAGCATGTGATGACGCAGCCACGGCGCCGCGGCGAACTGCACGCGGTGTGTCTGCTCATGCAGGCAGACCCACAGGCGGAAGTCGTCAGGGTGGACATTCAGTTCGCGTTCCACGGAGATGATGTTCGGCGCCACAAGGAGGAGGCGTCCACCCGGCGGCACGTTGGAACCGGGCGCCATGGCGGCAAAGGGATCGTACTGGCCAAGGACCTTGCTGGACAGGAAGGCGAGGATGGCACCGAGTTGGCTTCCCGTGATGGCGCCGCTGGCGTTGGCCGCCGCGGGGCTCATGGACGACCCGTGCCGGTGTTCCAGCATCTTCTGCAGGGCCGGCTGCAGCATGACGGAGAAACTTTGGGTGTTCGCCTTCGACCAAGACGCCCGGTCCACCACCAAAACATGGGAGTCGCGGAGGTCCCGCGCCGCGTCGAGACCCGTGATGTCATGGACATGCGGCACGGAGACATCGGCGTTGAACCGGAGGTTCTCCACGGCTTTGCCGATCTCCCCGGCACTGAGCGCCGGGCCTGGAGGGGCCAGCCGGGCGGCCGTGGAGGCAGCCAGGTCCCAATTGATCAGGGAAGGTGTCCCTGCTGACGAATCACGGGCGGAAGTCACCATAGGGTCCATCACACCACACCTGGCTGACAGCCAGCGCTTAAGTTCGCTCCACGCGGAGCTTCAAGCCCCCACCAAAGGCCCAGCAAGAGCAAACCCCTCAGCGGCAACCGCACGAAGCCAACACCGACGCCGAACGGTCCATAGCCACCTTGTTCCCTGCAGCCCCCGGCTCCAGCCCATTGCCAATGAAGGAGAAGACCAGGAGCCGGCCGTCGGCGTCCACCACGTAGCCGCTGAGGGCGATCACCGTATTGAGGGTGCCCGTCTTGGCCCTGACCAGCCCGGCACCTTCGGCCGTGCCCGCGTCGATGTACCTGTCATCCAGCGTGCCCGTCAGCCCCGCGACGGGAAAGCCGTCAAGGGCCGCCCGCAACGAAAGCTCGGAACCGCTGGTGATGGCCCGGACCACCTCGGCAAACTGCCGTGCGCTGACCTTGTTCTCCAAGGCAAGGCCGGACACATCGGCCAACTCCATCGAATCCGTGGTGATTCCCAACTCCCCCAGCCGTTGCCGCACGGCCGCGGTGGCGCCGTCGTACGTTGGTTCCTGCCGGGAGGCGGCGGCAGTCAGGCGGCCCAACGCTTCGGCGAGGAAGTTGTCCGAGACTTCCAGCATCAGGTCCACTTGCTCGCTGACCGTGGCTGATTCCGCGCTGGCCAGCACTTTTCCGGGAACCCCTTTTCCGCGTTCGACGCCGGGCGCCACCTTGACGCCCGCAGCCGCCAGTTGCTCGGCAAACGCCTGGGCTGTGGTGGCGGCGGAGTCCTGCGGCCGCGGCCCGGTGGTGACGGTGGGTGAATACCGTCCGGAGTTGAGCGCCAGCGGATAGAGGGGCGCCGTTTCACCCGCGGCGACGTCGTCCAGGCTCCATGCGGGGTTCAACGCGGGACCGGAAAACAGGGAGTCGTCCACCTTCACGGTCACGGGTCCCGTCACCTTGGAAGCTGCCAAGGCCGAGGCGGTATCCGCGGCCAGCGACGCCAGCCCCGCCCGTCCCATGACGGCGGAGGGATCAGATTCGCCGGCACCCAGCAGGACATCCCCGCCACCGGTGAGCACCACGGTGGCGGGATCGCCGGCACCCACTACGCGGGTGGTCAGTCGGGTGTCCGGGCCCAAGGCTTTCAAAGCAGCGACGGCGGTCAACAACTTCATGTTCGACGCCGGGATCCGGTTGGCGTCCGCCTGCCGGTCAAAAAGGACCTCGCCGGTGGCGGCATCGAGCACTACGCCCGTCATGGATCCCTCGCCGTCGGGCTTCAGCGTGGCCTCCAGGAGACGTGTGAGCTCAGCCCTGGTGGGTTTGGGGGCGTCCTTGTCCAAGGGGAGAACAGCTTTTGTGGTGGCCAGGCTGGTGGGTTGCTGTTGCCACGCGGGAACAGGGGGCGGCGGTTTGGGCGCATTCCAGAGCCCGGGTGCGAGTCCGGACCCGATCAGCACTGCGGCACACAACAGGACGACGGCCAACAGCATGGGCCATTTAAGGCGCCCCCACGCCGCGGACAGTCCCCTGCGGGCAGCCCCGTTTTCAACGCCCTTCATGCAGTTGCTTGGTCCTGTCAGTCTTGAAATGTCCCCCGCCGGTTCAAGAAACCCGGGTGTCTCCCTATATCCTCAATAGTAGTCGGCGGCGTCGGCTGTACTTTTGCCTGCCGCCAGCCCTGGACTGAGCAGACTGCCTGGGGGCTGCCGGTTTTCGGCGGTCTCCGTTACAGGCGAAGCCAGCCCCACCCACACCCGTCAAGGAGCATTCCATGAAGCACGACGTGACCATCGAGATCCCCAAGGGATCGCGCGTCAAGTACGAAGTCGACCACGAAACCGGCCGTGTCCGCCTGGACCGCGTGCTGTTCACCTCCATGCAGTACCCCACGCACTACGGCTTCTTCGAGAACACGCTGGGCGAAGACGGCGACCCGCTGGACGCACTGGTGCTCCTGCAGGACTTCGACCTCCACCCGGGCGTCATCGTTGAATCCCGCCCGATCGGCGTCTTCAACATGACGGACGACGGCGGCGGAGACGCCAAGGTTCTCTGCGTTCCCGCGGACGCACGCTTCGACCACATCCAGGAAGTCAGCGACGTCAACGAATTCCTGATCAAGGAAATCGAGCACTTCTTCACCCGCTACAAGGACCTCGAGCCGGGCAAGTGGGTCAAGGCCGAGGGTTGGGGCGACCGTGCCGCCGCCGAAGCCGAGCTTGAGGCTTCCATCAAGCGTTTCGCAGCAGAAGGCCACTAGTCCTTCCCCATGTAGGTCGCAGCAGTGCACGTTTTGAGGCTTCTAAACGCGCACAGCTGCGACTCAGTTGGGTTGCGACGGCGGGCGGTGCGGTTCTGAAGGGGACCCCACCACCCGCCGTCGTACTTTAAGCGCTGCCCTTTAAGCGCTGCCGCGATGGGCACCGCTCCCCATCGCAGCGCTTGCCCGCCCCGCCTAGGGTGGGACGAGACTCTCATCGACTCATGCAACAAAAAGGGGTTCCACATGGCCGGGTTCTATGGCGCCGACATTGCGCAGCTTCGCAGTCTGGCCGGCGTGATGGGTAAAGCGGCGGACACGATCACCATGCAAAGCGCCCAGCTGTCCAACGCCATCAACTCGGCCACGGCCTGGCAGGGCCGTGACGCCACCATGTTCAAGAACGACTGGAACAGCCAGCACCGGCAGAGCCTGGTCAAGGCCGCCACCATGCTCCGGGACAACGCGAGCCTGCTGAAGAAGAACGCCAACCAGCAGGAATTCGCCAGCAACAACGACGGATCCCGGAGTTCCGTGGGTGTCCTCAGTGACGTCTACGGCACCGGGATGGGCGTCAAGGACCTCGCGGCCCAGCTCTGGACTGCCTACAAATACGGAAACCTGGGCCACGCCGAATGGGTCAAGACCCGCGAGGTGCTCACCAACTGGCGTGCCGGGGGCACCGTCATCAAGGACGCGTTGACCGCACTGCGCAACGGGGAAAAGGTCACCGACGTCATCACGGACCTCAAAGCCAACATTCCCTTCAGCCAGGCTTTCCAGGATGCCAGCCGCCTCTCGAAGGGCCTCCGGGTGGCAGGCGCCCTCGCGGCCCCGCTCAATATTGTTGGCGGCATCAGCGACATGATCAGTCCCGAGCACAACGGCTGGCGCGGCACAGGCGACCGTGTTGCCGGCGGTCTCTCCGTGGTGGGCGGCGTCGGCAGCGTCATGCTGATGACCGCGGGTGGCGCGGCCTTGCTGGGACCGGTGGGCGCCCCGATCGTGATCGGGGCGGGCGTCGTTGCCGGGGCCTGGGCACTGGGCAACCTGGTGGCCGACAACTGGTCCTCCATCACCAATTTCGCCCGCAATCCGGGCAGCTACCTTGCCGACGGCGCCAGGGAAGTGGGCAATTTCGCCAAGGACGTAGGCAGTAAGGTGGCAGACGGGGTTAGTGATGCCGCCAAGTCAGTCGGAAAGTTTGTTGGAGGGATATTCGGATGACAAGCACCACCATGAAATGGACCGCCAGGGACATCGAAGCGGCAGCGAAAGTCCTTGCCTCGGCCACCTCGGAGGGAGCTGCCCTGCCCACGCTGACGGACGAGGAAGTAGTGGCCCTCGATGGGGTGCAGCACGAGCAGATTGTGGCGCTCCCTTGGCTGAGCTCGCAGGACGCCAGCAAGGATCTCATGTGCGCGGTGGCCTTGCGCGGGCTGCTCGCCAAGGAACTGGTGTACCCGGTGGTCTTCGAAGGCGAGACCGAACCTTCGCGCCTGCACGCCACTGAGGACATCACAGGCGCCCTCACCCTGCGCCGCAGCGGTAACAGCGTGGTCTCCGTGGAGCGCACCGTTTCCACCGGAAAGCGCTGGCTGTATGGCTACGTGCACGACGACGGCGTCCTTATCGAGGAAGTGGACGAGGGCGGGCTGCACGGCTTCACGGTTGTCACCCGTGATCAGCTGGTACCCCGCCTCGCGGAGTTCGTCGACCCCAAGAACGCAGCCCGGCAGGACACTGAAGCCACCGTCTACACGGAGGCAAAGTTCGAGGAGTACGCTGCAACCGCCCTCGCTGACACCGAGGCAGCCAGCAACATTGTGGCCTTCAATACCGGGTCCAACGACTTCCCCACCATCACCGTGTACACGGGTCCGTCCGGTGTCCACGTCCTGACTCCACAGGTGGAGGGCGACGCAGTCTCGCTCGAAATCAAGGAAACGTCGGCGGCCGGCCTGGCCGGCATCCTGGGCGGCCTCGCCGCATGAGCAATTCGACGTCGCAGACCGCCACCGGACTCGTGGACGCGGCCAACGGCCGGCAGGTCCGCCGCCACACCGAGTCCGGCGCCTTGTACGTCAAAGCCTCCGGTGCCGCCCATTTCTGGGGCCGGGTGCTGGACGCGTTGGTGTTCGTGGCGGGCTACTGCGTCATCGCCGTGATGGTGGCGGTCGCCAGGAATGCCATGATGAACAGCGGCTCACTGCTTGCCTTCAACGACGGTTTCTGGCTCGCGCTCTACGTCGTCCTGTGGTTCGTCGGGCTGTTCGTTTACGGCATGATCTGGGGAACGTCGGGCAGCGTCGGGGACGCCGCAGCGGGTATGCGTTCGGTGCGCATCAAGAACGGCACGACGGCGGGAGCCTGGTTGGGCGGTTGGCGCGCGGTTTGCTGGTCCTTCTTCCCGTTCTACTTGTTCATGATGATCGCTTCTGCGCTGAGCGGCGGTTCCGGCGACACTTGGGATCCGAAATTCGTGGCAATCGACCGCCGCTCGGGCCTGGCACAGGGACAGCAGCCGATCGCCGATCCAAAGGCGGCACCAGCCAACCAAGCCGGGCAATAACCGGAACGTCCGCCCGCCGTCGTACTTTTCAGCCAAACCGCACCGGACCGGGTAACACTGAATCCGCAGCCTTGCGGAGCAGCTACCAGCCGGTAGCATGTGATCCACTATGTTCACGCTGACCATCAACCAACGCGACAGTCGACGCGACGGCGATCTGGTGCCGAAGCTCCTGAAGGACCTGCGGCACATACCGGCGCTCATCGACTTTGACCGTTCGGTTGAGGATGAAGTGCAAGGCATCGTCGACTCGAGCCACCAAGCCGTTGAATCGGCCCTGATAGCCCTGCGCAGCGGGCAGTGGTACGTGGGAATCGGCGTTGGACCCATCAATGAACCCCTGCCGAACCTGGTGAAGGATGCCTCCGGCCACGGCCTGGTGTACGCCCGGCGGGCTGTTGAACGCCTCCGGTATGGAAAAGAGCGCGTGCCGGTAGCGGTCGACGGACCGTATGCGGACCAAGCCGCGGAAGCCGAGGCTGTGCTCCGGCTGCTCGGACATATAGTGCAGGAACGCAGCGTGGCGGAGTGGCGGGTGCTGGACCTGTTGACGCCGGGCGTTCGGGGGCAGCAGAAGGCCGTGGCTCAGGAACTGGGCATCAGCACGCAGGCCGTGAGCAGGGCCGTGGCGCGGGCGCAGTGGGCCGAGGAGCATGCAGCCCGCCCGGCCGCGGCCCGGTTACTGCAGCTGATTCTCGAGGTGCGCTGAGGTTTAAACCCAAACTGAGTCGCAGCTCTGCGCGTTATGGACGTTCTAAACGCGCGGAGCTGCGACTCAGTTGGGTGAGGCGGGCAGTTACTGGTTGCCCAGGTTGTCCTTCGCGGTAGTGGCACGGTCCTGGACATCGGCGGCCGCAGCCTGGCCTTCGTCCCTGACGTGACCGGCAGCCTCGGCGGCGGTTTCCTTGACGTTCTGCACAGCCTCGGTAGCCGGTTCCTTGAGGTGTTCGGCGACTTCCTGGGCGGCGTGGCTCAGCTCGTCGGTCAAGGGCTGCGCGGCTTCCTTCACAGCCTGGGCGGCTTCCTTCTCCTTCTCCGACGGCGGGAACAGAGCCGAAACGAGGAGACCCGCACCGAAGGCGATCAAGCCGGCTGCCACAGGGCTGCCCTGGGCTTTCCGCGTGATGGCCTGCGGCGCGTCACCGATATCGGAAACCACACCGGAAACGGCGTCGTGAGCCTGGTGCGCGGCATTGCCCGCAGCATCCTGGACATCGTCGCGGGCGCCGAACACGGCCGTCTTGATCCGGTCAACACGCCGGTTGACGATGTGCGAGGGAGTGACCTTATCCGCCACGGCGTCAACGTTGGTGCTGAGCCGCCTGCGGGTTTGTTCGATGTCGGCGCGCAGGGCGTCGGGATTCTGCGTCATCGTGTCTCCTCAGTGTTCGGTTTGAAGGTTGGAGGTATTTCCTTGACTGTCTCAGCGGTACGCGGCATGCCGTTGATGGTCTTCAGTTCCTTCCGGCCGATGCTGGCCAGCACTGCCGCGACGATGCCCCAAATAACGGCAACGATCACGGCCGACCATCCCAGGCCAACAAGCTGGCCCAGGGCCCACCACAAGGCGAGGGAAAGGAACACGACGGCGAGGTGCCCGGCCCATGCGGCTCCGGCCAGCATGCCGGCGCCCTTCCCTGCCTTGGTGGCCGACTCTTTGAGCTCGGCCTTGGCGAGTTCGACTTCCTGGCGCATCAACGTGGAGACGTCGCGCGTCAGGTCGCCCAGCAATTCCCCGAGGGGTACGGTTTCCGCTTTGAGGTGGGCTTCCGTGGGAGGCAGGTCAGCGGGACTGGTCATCGGGAACCTCCATAGGAGGGGTCATCGGGATCCAGCGGTCCGGCCAGCGGGTCACCCTGCGCCTTGGTTCCACCATCGGTTTCCGGGTAGGCGGCCGTGGAGCCCTCCAGCCCACCGGTAGTTCCGGCGTCGTAACCACCGGCTCCGTAGCCGGCTGCTCCTGCAGCTCCGCCGGCAGCCGTAACTCCGGCGGTGGTGCCGTAGCCCGTGGTGGGCGTGGTGCCGTAGCTTGCCGTGGTGGCATCCGGACCCGGGAGGTCGACGGCGGGTGGCGGCACTGCGCCGCCGGAGCTCGGGTAGTACTCGGCCCTGGGTGCGGAAGTGGCAGTGGCCCCGGTGCTTTCAGCGGAGGCGTTGTCTGCCATGCCCCGTCCCAGACGGCCGGCAAGGACACCGGCTCCGGCTGCGAGCAGGAGGAAGGCACCCGGCCGGCGGCGGGCGAAGCTCTTGACTTCGTTCAGCAAGGATCCGGGATCGCGGTTCTCCAGCCACTGGGCAACCGATGATGAACGGTCGGCGGCTTGCTGGACGAGGTCCGCGGCCACACCGCCGTTGTTCGACGCACCTGCCATGGTGGACAGTTCATCGGAGATGGACCGCAGCCCTTCGGCGACGCGCTGCTGCTGCGTAGCGGCTTGGTCGGTCAACTCGCCCTTGGTCTGCGTCAGCAGTTGGCGGGCGTTGAGTTTGACTTCCTGGGCCACGTTCGCGGCCTCGCCCTTGGCGGTATCAACCACGCCACCGGCGGCGTCCTTGGCTGTACTGGCCACACCTGCAGCTTCCTGCTTGGCGGCATCAACAGTGCCGGACCCCGAGTTATCAACAGTGCCGGATCCCGACGCGCCGCCCTGGTATCCGGCCGTCCTGGTGGTGGCGGTGTCGGCCTCGGTTTCAACTGGCGAGTCCAGGTAGCTTCCGGAGTAAGGTTCGGTCCCGGCGGGGACCCCGTTTCGAGGCGCCGCGAAGCTTCCGTCCTGCGGCGATTGGCTCTCAGTCATTGTCGCTCTCTTTCCACAGTTGGCAGGCTGCGGACAGCAGCCGGGATAGTAAGTATCGTTACTATCAATGGGGTGTGTACCCGCTGTCCGGGGATTCAATCGCACCAATCAAAAAACATTTGCTCTCCTTTAGCGCCGGTTCGACACACCATGCAAGACCTGCGAATCTTGGGAAGATGCGCCTTATCCCCAACAGGCGACGGCTGATCTCCGCGCTCCGAAGGACTTTTACCCGCCACAGATTGCTGTTTGCCGCCAAAACCGCCCTCGCTGCAGGACTGGCGTGGTACCTGGCCCCCTTCATGCCCGGACCGGCTGCCGCCTACCCTTACTACGCACCGCTGGGTGCCTTGGTGAGCATGCACCCGACGGTGGCCGACTCCGCCAAGCACGGGTTCCAGAGTTTGCTGGGACTGTCCCTGGGCATCGGCATGGCGTTTGCGGTGACCACCTTCGCCGACCCCTCCAGTTTCTCCGTGGCACTGGTGATCGGCCTCGGCGTGCTCATTGGCGGCCTCCCCCGGCTGGGCACGGCTTCCGAGTGGATTCCCATGGCCGCGCTCTTTGTGCTGTTACTGGGTGATTCCAACGCGGAGAGTTTCTCCTTCGGATACGTCCTCCAGATGGCCCTGGGCGTAGCGGTCGGATTGACAGTGAACTGGCTGATCATCCCCCCGTTGCACCTGGAACAGGTAGACCCTGCCTTGGAAGGGCACCGGAACGCACTGTCCCGCCAGCTGAGGGACATGGCACAGGCGATGCAGGAATCGTGGCCGCCTAACCATGAGGCCTGGGCCAGCCGCAGCGACCTGCTGGACACAACTGCAGCGGGAGTGCGGACTGCGGTGTACCAAGCGGAACTGAGCGCGAAAGCGAATCCCAGGTCCCGCCGTCGTGCCACCCGCCTCCCCCAGGACCTTGCCGGCTTGCGGACCGTGGAGAGGCTGACCTTCCACGTACAGGACATCACCGACGTGCTGCAAAGCGTGATCTGGGAAGAAGGCGCCGGGACCGTCATCCCGGACAGCGTACTCAGCAACCTCTCCGAAGCGCTCGAATCAGTAGCTGACGTGATCGACCGGTGGCGCAGTGACGAAGAGCTCGAACTCGAACCCGCTTTGGCCGAAGCGCGGGACTGCGTGGCCGCGCTGGGCGATGCCATCAACGAGGCAGCAGCGGGTCAGGCATCCGTGAACGCGGCAGCATCGGTGGCCATGAGCCTCCGGCGCATGATCACCGTGCTGTCATCCAGGTAGCGCCCGAACAAGTCGCTCCCGAACGCCACCGGCAGCAATACGGGTTAACGGGGCGTCAACGGCGGAGAAGCTTTCCGGCCTTTCCCCGCGCCCAGTCCGTCGACGATCTCGGTCAATGCCTCCAACGACGATTTGTGGGGCATCCACCCCAAAAGGGTCCGCGCACGGCTTGTGTCCATGATCGGCGCGCCCGCCGCCATGTCCACCCACCCGGGGTCGGTCACCTGCATCCGCAGCCGCCATGTAGCGCTGACGATGGCGCGCAGCAACGACACCGGGATGGGCAGGTGGCGCCGGGCATGGAGGATCCATGCGAGCGCATTGGGATCCAGCACGGGTTCGGCTGCGATGTTGAAGGCCCCTTCGGCACGTTCCCTGAGGACCCGCCAATAAGCGTCGGCCACATCATCTGCGTGCACGGCCTGGAAGATCAGGTCCTTGGGGACGGGAAGGACGGGGAGCCAGGGCCGGCGGGGAATCAGCCGCGGGAGGACCCTGCCCAGGAAATAGCGTCCTATTTCGCTGCCGGCTTCCGAGGTGAAGATCAACCCCGGCCGCAGCCGAGCAACCACCACATCCGGGTTTGCCTTGGCGAAGTTGTTCAGGAGCCTCTCCTGCGCGGCTTTGTCCACACTGTAGTGGGAGCCCTTGATTCCCCCGGCAGGCCAGCCTTCTTTGGTTCTCTGGTCCTTCGGCGCCGGTGAGTAGGCCCCCACGGAGGAGGCGCACACGACGTGCCCCACCCCTGCCTTGCGGGCAGCACCCAGGACGTGGGCAGTACCCGCCACGTTGGTGCGTCGCAGAAGCTTGCGGTTATGGTTTGGCTGGATCGCCCAAGCCAGGTGCACCACGGCGTCCGCCCCGGCCATGACCTTGTCCAATGCCTCACGGTCGCGGTGGTGTCCGATGTCCAAACTGTGCCACTCGACTCCCTTAAAGGGCGCGGCTTCCAGATCGGGTTGCCGCCGGGCAATGCCTACCAGCTGGAGGTCGGCACCCTCCTGGGACCGGGCCTTCTGGAGCCGCTTCAGCAGGGCGGTGCCCGCGTTTCCCGTAGCTCCGGTGATGACGATTCGCATGGACCCTCTTTCCGTCAGCTGGTGGTTTCGCCTGTGGAGCGGATGCGTTGCAGGACGGCCGTTGTGGAGTGTTCCGGCACGTAATCCAGAATAGTCACCGTTCCTCCGTAGCTTTCCACAGCAGCTGTTTCGGCGAGCATTTCCGGCGTGTAGTCGCCGCCTTTGGCGTAGACGTCCGGTTTCAGGAGTTCGATCAGCGGGATGGGCGTGGGGGTGTCGAACACGGTGACGTGGTCCACGCAGCTCAGCGCAGCGATGACGGCGGCACGGTCGGCCTCGTGGTTGACGGGACGGTCCGGTCCTTTCAATTGCCGGACCGAGGAGTCGCTGTTGAGGGCCACCACCAGCACGTCACCGAGTTGCTTGGCTTGGTTGAGGTAGCGGGTATGGCCACGGTGCAGGACATCGAAGCAACCATTGGTGAGGACGATCCGCCGCCCTTCCTGCCGGTGCGCCTCCACCTGCTTGGCCAACTCGGTTGCAGTCAGCGCGGTGTCCGCGAACTCCCGGAGATGGTGGGCCAGTTCTTCGGTGCTGCACACGGATGTGCCGGGCCGGTGGACCACAACGTCGGCGGCTGCTTGGGCAAGGTCAACGCTGGTGGTCAGGGGCAGCCCGGCTGCCCGCGCCAGGCTCAGCGCGGCAACAAAGGTGTCCCCGGCGCCGGAGGCCTGCTTCTCCGCTTCCGGCCGCGCCCACGTGCGGTGGATTGCCACCTCTCCGTTGCTGTCGTGGCGCACGGTCAGCGTGCCGTCCCGGTCCAGGGTTACGACGACGGCGGCCGCACCGGAGGCGGCCATGAGCTGGGCAGCGTGGCCCTCCACGAAGGGGCACCGCGCAGCACCACCGGGCAGCTCAACGCCGAGCAGCAGGGCAGCTTCCTGGGCGTTCGGGGTGGCCAGGTCCGGTGCCAGCTCCGCCCACTGTTCGGGGTGGTGGGCATCCACCACCACCAAAGGACTGCCGCTCCCTGCGGGTTTCTGCCTTCCCGGTGATCCGGGATCCAGTTCCCGCTGCAGCGCTTCGCGGACCGGACCAACCAGTGCGCCTGCGCCGTAGTCGCAGAGGATCACCGCGTCCGAACCCGCCAATGCTCCTGGGATGAGGGCCGCCAGCTCCAGCAATCCGTCCTCAGGCACTGACGCCGATTCATCGTCCAGCCGAAGCATGACCTGGCCGCCGCTGCTGACGCGGTTCTTGGTGGTGGTGGTCATGCCCGGGTGCGACAGGACGCCGTCCACATCGATCCCGGCGGCTGCGAGCCGTTGCCGGAGCTGCCGGCCGGCTGTGTCCTCGCCGACCATGGAAACAAATCGAACACGGGCACCCAAGGCAGCCAGGTTCATGGCCGTGTTCGCTGCGCCGCCTGGAGCGTAGTCACGGCGCTTTACCTGCACCACGGGAGCGGGCGCTTCCCGGCAAAAACGCTCAATCAGCCCGTCCCACCAGCCATCCAGGATGGCGTCGCCGATGACGGTGATAACGGGTTCTTCTTCGGCCAGGCGGCCTGGCAACCATTCGGCCAGACCTTCTTGATTGGAGAGGCGTGCCATGGGGTACCTTCCGGTTGAGGCGGCAAGTTCCTGCTCTCCCTCAGGTACCCAACGGCCCGCCCTTCACACACCTGCACAGCAGTTTTCCGCACCGGGTCCGCGGCCGGTGCCGCAAGAGCCGGCAAGCGCTGCGGGACCCCCGATTTCCTCCCGAAGGGATGTACCACATGGACACTTCTCCGGCTTCTGCCATCTCGCTCGAATCAGGTGTTGGCCCCGTACTGGCGAAGTTCCAGGATGTGCAGCGGATCGCAGTATTGCGCGGCGGCGGGCTGGGCGACCTCATCTATACCTACCCGGCATTGTTTGCCCTTAGGCGCGCCTACCCGGAAGCCCGCGTGACCCTGCTGGGAACACCCATCCATGCGGCGTTGGTGGCCGCAACGGAAGGCCCCGTGGACGACGTCGAGGTCCTTCCGTCCGCAAAGGGCGTCCGCGACGGCGACGAAGATCCGGAAGCGCTTGAACAGTTCCTCCAAGACATGCAAAACCGGAAGTTCGATCTGGCTCTCCAGATGCACGGCGGGGGCCGCTTCTCCAACCCGTTCCTGCTGAAGCTGGGGGCGAGGCACACCGTGGGGACGCGGACTCCGGATGCCGAACGGCTGGAGCGGAACCTGGACTACATCTACTACCAGAACGAGCCTGACCGCTGGCTTGAGACGGTAGGACTTGCGGGCGCGCCCACCATCATTGCGCCCCTGCTGCGGCCAAAACCGGAGTACCGGCAGGACGTAGCAGGGTTGAAGGACCAGGCCCGTTCCTCCCTGGTGATCATCCACCCCGGTGCCACCGATCCCCGAAGGCGCTGGCCGACGTCGTGCTTTGCTGACGCGGCCGCGAGCCTCGCAGCAGAAGGTGCGCAGGTACTGGTTGTGGGCGACGCATCGGAGAAGGCACTGGCCCAGGAAGTAGTCGGACTCGCGCAGTCAAAGATTCCGGAACGGGACCGTGAGGCGGTGCGTTCGGTGGCCGGCGAACTGGACCTCGGGCAGTTGGCAGCCCTGTTGGACGAGGCCACGGTGATGCTCGCGAGCGACAGCGGGCCGCGGCATCTTGCCCAGGCCTTGGGAACTCCGACCGTGGGCATTTTCTGGGTGGGCAACGCCTTCAATGCGGGGGCGCGGGGCCGGAGCATGCATCGGATCCACATGTCGTGGGTGACCACGTGCCCCCGCTGCGGCGCGGACGTCACCCAGGTTGGTTGGACCGCTCCGCACTGCGGCCACGACGACACCCTCATTGAAGGCATCGCCGTGGCCGACGTTGTTCAGGACGTGCGGGACCTTACGGCCACGAGCCTTCTTCTGCGGGGGTAATGAGGAGTTCGCGGACCTCGCAGCCGAACGGTTGCGAGAGCGCGAACACCACAGCCTGTGCCACATTCGCGGGATCGTTGAGCTTTGAGTCGTCCTGCGGCTTGTACTGCTCGTCGCGGTCGTCGAAGAAGTGGGTCTTCATGCCACCCGGAATGATGGTGGTGACGCCGATAACCCCGCCGGTTTCGGCGGCGAGCGCGCGGCTGAAGCCGATCACGCCGAACTTGGAGGCGCAATAGGCGGTCGCGTCCGGGAGGGCACGCAGGCCCAGGGTGGAGGCGATGGTGATGGCCCGGCCCTTGGATTCCTTCAGGTACGGCAGAGCGGCCCGGACGGTGGAAACGGTGCCCAGGAGGTTCACCCCGATGACCTTTTCCCATTCTTCGGCAGCTACGTCGCCCAGCTTTCCGCAGCGGTCAATGCCGGCAGCGGTTACGACGCCGTCCAGGCCGCCGAGGCTTTCCGCGGTTTCCTTCACCGCGGCTTCCACGGCTTCCCGGTTGGAGACGTCCACTTCCAGGGCCTTCACGCCGGAGACGTTGCTGACGTCCCGGTCGAAGACGACCGGCGTGCCGCCGGCGTTGCTGATCGCTTCCACGATCGCGGCCCCCAGGCCGGAGCCGCCTCCAGTAACGATGACGCGGCCAGGTGTTTGCGTGTTCATGCGGTTCCTTTCGTTAGGCGGTTCTGTACAGGTTCAGCCGACCTTGGCGAGCGCTTCCGCCAGGCCGCTGGTCGATCTGGCCGGGTGGAAAGGCACGGTGACGCATTGCCCTCCCCACGTGGCCAGCAGCCGGGCTTCCGGCAGTTCATCGGGTTGGTAGTCGCCGCCCTTGACCCAGATATCGGGCCGGATGAACTCGAGGCAGTCCTCCGGCGTGTCCTCGTCGAAGACCACCACGGCGTCCACGCATGAGAGCGCGAGCAGCAGCTCTGCCCGGTCTTCCATGCTGACGATCGGCCGGTGCGGGCCCTTGAGGCGGCGGACGGACTGGTCCGAATTGAGGCACACGATCAGGCAATCCCCCATGGCGCGGGCAGCGGCGAGCGTCCGCGCGTGCCCCGCGTGGAGAAGATCGAAGCAGCCTCCCGTTGCGACGACGGTGCCGCCCTGCGCCCGCACTTCTGCGGCGAGTTGGACGCCGTCGGGACGGCTTGGCTGGTTGCCGAAAAGTTCGACGACGGCTCCGGCGCCTGCGCGCGGTCCAGCCGCCGCGGGGCCGGGTTCAACCGCACCGGCGTCCACCGCGAGCGACGCGGCCCCACCCTCGGCGAGGAACGCTGATGCGTCGGCGACGGCCCGGCTGGCCGCTTCGGGCAATGCGACGCCAAGGCCGAGGTAGGCAGCCAGGCTCCCTGCCAGTCGGTCTCCGGCGCCACAGGGATCAGCAACGCTGGTCCTGGGCGCGGGAATGTCGGTAGCGGGTCCCGTTGCTTCGACCAGGACCGCCCCTGCTTCGCCCTTGGTCACCAGGACGGCGCGGCTGTTCCAGTGTTCCAGCAGTCGTGTCCCGGCTTGGGCGGTTCCGGCGCCGGGGTCCACCCCCGGTTCCACCCCGGCCGCTTTCGCGAGGGCTTTCGCTTCGGCAAGGTTGGGGGTCACCACCGACACCCCGGAAACGGGCTGCGAACCGGAAGGATGCGGATCCCACACCACGGGAATCCGGTGCGCTGCCGTGGTGAGGGCGTCGCGGATGTCCTCGTTGAGGGTGATCCCCCTGCCATAGTCAGCCACTACGATCGCCTCTGCTGAGTCGATGGCCGCCCGCATTTCCCCGGTACAGTCCGGGGTTGGCGCAGGGGCACAGCCTTCGTCGAACCGGACTACGGGATGCGAACCGATCCGGACCCGCGTCTTGGTGGGGGTAGGGGCAAGCGGGGCTCCGGTGAGCAGCTCCACGCCGGACAGTGCGCGCCTGAGGTGGGCGGCGCCGTCGTCGTCGGACACTGCGGTGACCAAAGTGACGTCATGGCCGTCGCGCATGAGGAGGGTAGCTACCAGCCCGGCACCGCCTGCCCGACGCCGGACGCCTCCCACGTCAACCACGGGAACCGGCGCGTCCGGGCTCAGCCGGGTGGCGGTTCCGTTGATGTCGACGTCCAGGAGGAGATCGCCCACCACGGTCACTTTCATGGCTGGACTCCCCTGCCCGAGGTTCCAGTCCGCCGGGCAACCTCCGCGTCGAAGGCCCTGCAGACCGCGTGGACGGCGATCAAATGGCCCTCCTGCGCGTTGGCCGCAATGGCTTCCACCGTGACGGCCTCGTCGCACGCCGTGGACAACGGGTTGGGGCCCGGTCCCGTGAGGGCCCACGTTGCAATCCCGCGTTCATTGGCTGCCCGGACCGCCTTGAGGAGGTTGGGGCTGCGTCCGCTGGTGGACAGGAGGACCAGGACGTCGCCGGCGCGGCCGTGCGCCCTGACCTGCCTGGCGAAGACTTCGTCGTACCCGTAATCGTTGGCCAGCGCCGTGACTGCCGAGGATTCTGCATGCAGGGAGATGGCTGAGAACGGAGCCCGCTCCGAGTCGAAGCGCCCCACGAGTTCGGCGGTCAGGTGCTGGGCTTCAGCGGCGGATCCGCCGTTGCCGGCTGCAAGCAACCTTTGGCCGGCCAGCAAGCGGTTGGCAAGCTCGGTACCCCATTCGGAGAGCCGGCCTGCCTGCGAGCGCAGCGATTCGAGGGCAGGAAGAACGTTGTCCAGATGCTTGGTGACCTCGGTGTCCGTAGCGCTGGAGCCGGTCCACCCCGCGGGGATGGTGTCCGGGACTGACTTGAGTTTCGCCGGACTCTTGACGGTGGTGTTCGCGGTGTGGCTGTTGATGGTCACAGTGCCGTTCCTTCCAGGGGTTCAAGAGCTTCCCCGGCCTGGCGGGAAAGCCCGGCGGCGAGGACGGATCGGTACGCCTTTTCGGTGTCAGCGGCAATGCGGTCCCACGAGTAGCGCGAGCGGGCGCGGCGCAGGCCGGCCTTGCCCATGTCGGCACGCAGGGCGGGGTCGCCCAGGAGCTGACCGACGGCGTCGGCGATTGCCTCCGGGTCCCGCGGCGGGACCTGCAGGCCGGTCTTGTGGTCAACCACTGTTTCGCGCAAACCCCCGACGGCGGCGGCCACCACGGGCACGCCACTTGCCATCGCTTCCAGCGGCACAATGCCGAAGGGCTCGTACCAAGGGGTGCAGATGACCGCGTCAGCGCTGCGGAGGATGCCCGGCATTGCGTCGCGCGGCACCTGGCCGCGCATGGTGACCTTGTCTTCTACGCCCAGTTCCTTGGTGAGCGCGCGGAGCCTCTGGGCTTCGGGGTCTTCCTCGAGGGTCAGGGCATCGCCGGAACCGCCAACGACCAGGAGTTCGACGTCGTCGAAGCCTGCCTGTTCCAGATGCGGCAGGGCCTGGATGATGAGGTCGACTCCCTTCCGGGGAACCAGCCGCCCGACGCTGAGGATGCGGTGGGTGCGCGGCTTCGGTTCGGGTTGGGCCGTGCCGTCAAAGAGTGTGAGGTCCACGCCGCAAGGAGCGATTGAGACCTTGGATTTGCTGATGCCGAGGGCCTTCAGTTCAAAGACCTCGTCCGGGCACGTGGCGATGACCCAGTCGGCCGTCCGGCCAACCCAGGGTTCCAGCCAGGCGCGTGCGGCAGGGCTGGTGTCCGCGCTGCCCTGATGGCGCCGCTTGACGGAGCCCAGGGCATGGAAGGTCTGCACCACGGGGACGGGATCGGCCGCGCCGGCCCGCCGGGACGCCTGGATCGCGGCCAAGCCGGACATCCAGAAGTGCGCGTGAACGACGTCCGGAAGATCGCCGGCCCAGTCCTCGCAGATACCGTCCGCCAAGGCACCCATGAACGGCAGGAGTTCGTCCTTGGGGATGTGCCGGGCGGGACCGGCGTCCACGTGGACCACGGTGAGTCCCGGTGCCACCTGCACCTTTGCAGGCAGCTCCGGATCGTCACGGCGTGTGTACACAGTGACTTGGTGGCCACGCTTGGCCAAGCTTGAGGAAAGTGCGGCGACGTGGACGTTCTGTCCCCCGGCGTCCACTCCTCCCAAAGCCGCCAGCGGACTGGCGTGTTCGGAAACCATGGAGATCTTCATGGGTGTGTCCTCTCTGCATCATGGCTTGGCGGTGCCGATCGGGGCCCTTCACCGGCCGCTGTTGCTGTTGGTGCGGCGCTCCCCCGTGTTCTCAAGTCCCCGAGGAGCTCATCCCAGGCCCGGAGGAATGCGTCCAGCCCGTAGCGTTCCAAGGCAGCTTCGCGGGCCCGGAGGCCCATGGCGTAAGCGTCGTCCGGGTCATTGAGCAGTCGGCGGGCGAATCTCTGGAGTTCATCGACGTCGGTAGAGACGAGCCCTGCGCCGCGGGGAACGGCGCGGTAAGCTTCCGTGGTCCCGAGCGCCAGCACGGGCATGCCCAGGTGCATCGCTTCCAGCAGCGCAAGGCCCAGTGACGTCCAACGGAGCGGATGCAGGTAGAGCCGGCAACGGGCCAGCTCGGCGTGGAGCTGCGACGCCGGAACGTCCCCGGCAATCCTCAGCCGTTCCTCGCCAAGACCCAGCCCCTTCAGGTTCAGCGCTCCAGGCAAATGCTCCGTTCCCATCCCGAAGACCCGCAGCGGACCCACTCCGGCGAAGCCCGGCAGGAGGTCGGTGCCGGTGACACGCCCGCGCCGCACCGGCTCGTTGACCACGATGCCCATTTCTTCCCGCTCACCGGTATAGAGGCGGCCGGGATCCGGGATGCCGTGTTCGATCACTACCGTGGCGGCCGAACCGGTGTCCCAGAAGAGCTGGTTGAAGTGGGTCACGTGCACTACGGGGATAGTGCGCTGGTCAGCCATCGGGTGCACAGTGAACGGCACGTCTCCCTTGGGCGTATTGTGCTCGAGGTAGACGGCAGGCAGATCCACGCCGGGCTTCCGTCCCAAGGAACGGGCCACTGCGGCGATCTCCTCCGGCCGTTGCAGGACTACTGCGTCCACGCTGTCCGGGTCCAGTGTGGCCAGGTCCACTTCCACGGCGTTGTCCGGCCAGTTGCGGCCACCGCGCCCCAAGCCCCAGGGACCGCCATCGGGTTCTACCGGAAGCAGGTATTCATGGCGTCCGCGGACGAATGCCTCCATCCATCCTCCGTGGACGTGCCACACCAGAATTCTCATGGTTTCCACACCTTTCGTCGGGTAACCAGTGAAGCCACGCCACCCAGCAGGCGTTCTACGGCTTCGAGGACCTGTTCGGGCGTGACGGAACTCAGGCAGGGATGGCCGGGGACGGGACAGTTCCGGGCACGGGTGTTCTTGCACGCCGCTTCCTGGTCGCCCAGAAGTTCCAGCGGCACCCCGTACGGTGCCCAACGGATGGCAGGGACCACGGGGGCGAACAGGCAAACCACCGGCACGCCCACGGCTGCGGCCAGGTGCGCGGGTCCCGTATTGGCAGTGATGACGACGGCGGCCCGCTCAAGAACCGCTGCCAGCGTACGGAGGTTGGTCTTGCCGCCGAGGTTCTGCGCGGAAGGACCGGCAACCGTTGCGGTGAGCGAAGCCTCGGAAGGCCCTCCGGTCACTACGACGCGGTGTCCATAGGCCTCCAGGAGCTCCACGGTGGCGGCGTGGTGCAGTGCGGGCCATTCCCGGGCGGGGGCTGCGGCGCCTGGATGCACCACAATGTAGGGGCCCTCGTCAGCGAGCTTGGTGGCGAATTCGTCATCTGCAGCGGTGTTCACGCGCAGTTTGCCGTCGTCGCCCTGCGGAAGGACAAAGCCCCCCGCATGGGCGATACCAAGGGCACGCACTGCTTCCGGCTGGTCCTCGGGGAAATCCTCGCCCGGCCTGAGCCGGACATCCAGCAACGAACCCGCGTAGTCGGTGGAGGCGCCTGTAATCCTCTTTACCCCGGCCAGGCGCAACAGCATTGCCAAGGGCAGCGGGGATTGGTGGAAGGACGTCAGGATCACGGCTTCCTCAATCCGGGAACTGCGGACAAAGTCCACCAAGCCGCGGGTGGAGTCTTCGGTAACGGGCGGGGCCGGATTGACGATCCAAGGACACTGCCAGGTGTGGACTTCAGTGACGCCGGGAAGCATTTCCGCCGCACCGGTCCCCTCCGGACCGCACAGCAGTACGACGTCGTTGGGCCGGCTGCCGTCGGGCCTGCTGCCGTTGGCCACGGCACGTATTGCCGGCCCTGAAACGAGGACGTCGCCCATGCTGTCCAAGCGGGCTACCAGGACGCGGCTCATGCAGGTGCACCTTGGGTCGGGTTGCTGTCGGTCCGGGCTGCCGGCCCGGCGGAAAGAGCCGCATCTTCGGGCGGCGCCAGCAGCAACTCCACGGCATGCCACAGATCGTTCGCCACCAGGTCCGCTGCAACGATCTCTTCCTCGCGGGTCACCGGAGTGGGGACCAGGACAGCCCGGGCACCAGCAGCCTTTGCGGCCCCAAGGTCCGCCCCGATGTCACCTATTACTGCCACCTCCGACGGTTCCACCCCTAACGCCTCACAGGCCCTGTGGATGAGGCCCGGCGCGGGCTTGCGGCATGGACAGCCATCCTCCGTTCCGTGAGGACAGAATTCCCACACGTCGAACGGCCCCAGCAGCTCATCGACGCGCTGGTTCACGGCTTCCACCTGGGCCGGAGTTATCAGCCCCCGGGCAACACCCGACTGGTTGCTGACCACACCTGTGGCCAGTCCGGCCTCGCGCACCCTCGCAACTGCCGAACGGGCACTCTCCATGGGCCGCACCAGTCGCGGGTCGCCGTTATATGGCACGTCTACGACGAGCGTTCCATCGCGGTCAAACAGGACCGCCTTCAACGTTCCGGTTCCTCCCATACCGGCAAAAGTTCCCCAGTTCTCCTTGCCCTAAACAGCGCGACGAGGAGAAGTTTCCTGCCGCTAGACTCCTAAGCGGGAGGCCACCTTGAACAATGTTGAAACCGATGGACAACCCATACTGCTCGCCCTGCGTGCACTGAAACTGGGGGACCTGCTGGTTGCGGTTCCTGCCTTGCGCGGCCTGCGCCGGGCGTTTCCGGAACACCGCATCCTCTACGCCGCACCCACGTGGGTGGCGGAGGCTCTGGAGCTCGTAGGTGGCATCGACCACCTGCCCACCGCCGGGCTGGACGATCCACTGACCATCGCCCCGGGCGTGGTGGACGTTGCCGTGAACCTCCATGGCAACGGAGCCGAGAGCCGGCAGCGCATCGAGGAGCTGCAGGCCAAGCGGGTAGTGGCGCACCGGTCTCCCGGCATGGACGGACCCGAATGGACCACGGGACTTCCCGAACGCGAGCGCTGGACCAGGCTGCTCACGTGGCACGGCATCGACGCCGATCCCCTGGATTACCGGCTCAACAAGCCCCGGGCGGCTTCCCCCCGCCCCGGTGCAACCGTCATTCATGTCGGAGCCGCGTACGGGAGCAGGTTGTGGCCGGTGGAGCGGTTCGCGGAAGTGGCCGTGGAACTCACCAAGGCGGGACACGACGTCGTCTTCACCGGTGGCACGTCCGAGCGCGAACGGGCCGAAGAGACGGCCGCTTTGGCCAAGCGCCAAGGAGCAAACCTCGACGCCGGTGTGCTCGCCGGACGTCAAGGGCTCGCCGAGTTCGCCGCGACAATCGCCGAGTCGCGGCTGGTTGTTTCCGCCGACACGGGTGCCGCGCACCTGGCATCCGCCTATGAACGCCCGTCAGTTGTCCTGTTCGGTCCCGCGCCCGTTGAGGAATGGGGACCGCCGCCCGGGCCGCACGTGGTCCTCACCGCCGTCGAACTCCGCCGCGGCGACGTCTTCGCCGCTGATCCTGACCCCGCACTCCTGGCAGTCACGGTGCGCGACGTGCTGGATGCAGTGGACGGACTCCGCTGCTGAGTTGGCCCCGGCGTGGCCCAGGGCGCTCTCTGGTACCCCGGCGGACTAAAGAGCAGTGTTCCTTGGAGGGCAGTGTTACCTAGAGTGCCGTGCCGTCCCGTAGTTCGGCCTGGCCCTCGAACAACTGCGCCTGCAACGACACCAGGATCTTGGACAATTTACGCGATACCTGCATTTGCGACATTCCGAGTGCCTCGGCGATGGTCGACTGGGTTTCCTCGCGGTAGTAGCGCCGGTACAGAAGATGGCGGTCCTCGGGGCTGAGGGTTCTGATGGCGTTCCGCAGGGCGAGGACGTCTTCCAGTTTGTCCGTGGGGCAGCCGGCACTGGAGAGGGACCCTTGGAGGCCGTCGCCGCCGGCCACGGCCGGAGCATCCAGGGAATCGGGGCGCTTGCTGGTTCCCGCCATCAGGGCTTCACGTACTTGGCACGGCTCCAGGCTGAGGTCCTCTGCGACCTCTTCCGGGGAAGGCGTGCGTTGCAGGGCCTGGGTCATTTCTTCTGTCCTGGCGAGGACCTGGCGGCGCATGTCCTGGATAGGACGCGGGGGACGCACCACCCAGCAATGGTCCCGCAGGTACCTCTTCACCTCACCGGCAATGGTGGGGGCTGCGTAGGCCGGGAAGCTGACGCCCTTGGCCTCGTCGTAGCCACGGGCGGCCTTGATGAGGCCCATGAACGCGACCTGACGGACGTCGTCCAGATCATGGGTGTGGGCTGAGTACCGGGCGGCAATGGACTTCGCCAGGTTCAAATGGTCCAGGACCAAGCCGTCCTGAAAACTTTGCCGGAGGCTGCTTTCCGGCGCATTCGCGTGATAGGGGTTTTGGAATGGTCGAGCTTGCCGCATCGGCTTCAATCCTTAGACCTGCTTATTGGGGGATGAGCCCGCTGCAAGACTCTTAAAAAGAGAAGCATACTTATCATAAAAAGAGAAGCATCCTTATTATTAGCTTCGGTGGAACTTCGGAGCTACCCTCAAAGAAGAGCTTCTGTCCAAGGTTCGGAGGTCCCAATGGAAGACCAACAACAAGCCGCGCCCCACCTGGTGGCGGGCGAAATCCAAGACCTGCTCCTGGATAATCCTGACGTCGAGGCGTTCCTCACCGAACTCACACGCCACTCCGCGGCCATGTTCAGCACCGCCGACGCCGAGGTTTTTTGCGGCGTCACCCTACTTCGCCACCGCTCGGCTGCGACCGTTGCCAGCAGCGGAGAGCGCGCCCTCCGGCTCGATGAGCTGCAGTACCAGTTCGCCGAGGGTCCGTGCCTGCTGTCAGCGAAAGAAGGGGTCCAGGTACACATCCCTGACCTTGCAGCCGACGACACGTGGCCCGATTACCAAGCGGTGGCCTTGGCTCAAGGCATACGCTCGATCCTTGCCCTGCCGATTCCGCTTCCGGACGACAGCGCCAAAGCCAGCATGAACCTCTACTCCGAACGTACAGCCGGATTCGACCAGGCAACGGTGCAGCGGGCCACGGACTACGTGCAGCAGGCTGCGAAGGGGCTGAGCCTGGCCGTCATGATTGCCCAACACAGCCAGACTGCGGCCAACCTGCGCGCCGCCATGGCTTCACGCACCGTCATCGACGTAGCCACCGGCATCATCATCGCCCAGAACCGGTGCACCCAGGCCGAAGCCGTGGAGCTCATCAAGAGGGCCTCCAGCAACCGGAACGTCAAGCTGCGGGAGGTTGCCGAGGCGATCGTCAAGGCCGCGGGCGGCGGAAACGTGGAGACCCACTTCAAGTAGGTCTCCCACAAGTGAAGACAACTCAGGCCTGCAGGGCTCCCACGATGGCCCCCATCACTGCGAACGTCACCACGTTGTAGCTGGCGTTGATCGCGAAAAGCACCGGGCTGCGGCGTTCGAACAAGTAGTTGACGCCCAAAGCCGTTGCCACCCAGCCAATGCCTGCGGCCAGCCCGGCCACGATGCCGAAAACAAAGCCGCCACGGCCGATGAACGCGGCCAGGAAGACGGCCATGATCGCGGCAAGTACGAAGGACCCGGCAAAGACCCTCGCCGTTCCGGACTTCAGCTGCTGGTCACTCACGCCTGCTGCCTTTTGCCAGGGCTTGGCGAAGAGCACGGAGTACCACAGCCCGCCTACGACGAACGTGGCCAACGCTGCCAACAGCACTGCGAGCCAATTGATTTGGATTTCCACGGCTTTCCCTTCCTGGTGGTTCTCTGAGGAGAGGGTAGGCGGCGGGACGTGGGGCGGTCTTGTAAAAAACCCGCAACCTGCTGCCGTTGAGAGTTGGCCGGACTGCGGTTCGTCTAGGCAAGTTCCTTCACGGGCACGAACGTGGCGTATTCGGGACCGTGCATTTGGATCACGCGCAGGTATTCGGTGGGCGTAAAACCGCTGAACCGTCGGAACGCACGGATCAGGTGCGGCTGGTCATAGTAGTCCGCCAGGCCCAAGAGTTCACGGCCGGGCGCCGAACCCGCCGGCATGAGGGCGGCTTGGTTGACGAACCTGAAGAAACGGCACACATCGGAATACACCTTGGCCCGCAAACCGCAATCCCTCATCATGATCCGTTCCAGGGTCGAGGAGCTGATGCCCAACCGGCCGGCCAGAATTCCGATCTCCACGTCCTCCCCAGCAAGGGTTTCCACGGCTTCCATGGTCCTGGGATCGGCCTGGTATCCGGGGGTCAAATGCCCCCGCAGGAACGATTCCAAGGCATCGAAGGCCTGCTCCGGCTCCGCATCGAGCAACTGGCTCCGAAGGTCCGCGAAACCCGGGAAGACGTACTGCGCATCCACCACGTTGCCCTGAAACTCCGATGGCAGCTGAGATGTGAAGGCTGCGAGGGCGAAGGGCGCCAGGCGCACCCCCACGTTGTGCAGGCGCTCCGGATTTTCGCTGATCAGGTAACTGGACTGGACGCCGGCGTAAAACCCGACGGCCACCTCCGCCGGCTCCCGATCCATACCGGTTGCTTCCCGTGGCCTGATCAGCCGGTAAGGCTCTGACAAGTTCAGGATCAGGTGCGCCGACGGGCCGGGCAGGATCTTCTCATACCTGGCCTTGGGCTCGGCCCGCAGGAACCAAAAGCCTTCCACGAAAGGACTCAACGCCGCCGGGGCAGGAACTTCTGCATACTCCACGCAGCCAGTCTAGAAGCGCCGGGCGCCCGTCGCAGTTGCCGGCGGCAGCTACAGCACGCTGCGCAACACCAAGGCGGCGCCGTCGTCGAGCACTGACTCAGTGACCTCGTCCGCCACGGCGAGCACCTCGTCAGGGGCTTGACCCATGGCTACGCCGCGGCCCGCCCACGTGAGCATTTCGATGTCGTTGCGGCCATCACCGATCGCGAGCGTGTTCTCCGGATCGATGTCGAGTTGAAGGCGCAGGGCTTCCAAAGCGCTGGCCTTCGTGACACCTTCGGCGGCAATGTCCAGCCACGCCGTCCATCCCACCGAGTACGTCACCCCGGACAAGCCGATGTGCCCGATTGCGGTGTTGAACTCCTCCGAGGTGTTCTCAGTGCTGAAGACCACGACGCGCACTGCGGTGGAATCCAGCAACGTCCGGAAGTCGACGGGGATCGATTCGACCCCAAAACTGACATCGTGGAAACGCTCGGTGGACAGGAAGTTGCCGGCTTCGTCTTCCAGTGCGTACTTGGCGCCGGGCAGCCGCTCGCGGAGTGCTTCCAGTGCGGGAGCTGGATCGAACGTGGCTTTGTGGACGATCTCATAGCCGTCCTCCAACGAAGGGTCGAGCCGCAAGGTGACGCCACCGTTGCAGCACACCACATAGCCGCGCTCCAAGCCGATCAGCTCAACAATGGGCAACGCAGCATTCAGCGAGCGGCCGGTAGCGATGATGACGTCATGGCCCTTGGCTACGACACTCTGGGCGGTTTCCCTCACCGCTGGGGACATATGGCCGTCATGGTCAACAAGGGTGCCGTCAACATCCAGGGCGATCATGAGTTTGTTAGTGGGATCGAGCTGGTCATCGATGCCAGCAACTGCAGTATCAGTCAAAATAGTCATGGTTCCAGTAGAACAGACTCAGATGAACTCTTTCCCAACTGACTGCCAATAGTGGTTGCTCTGAGAGCTCAGAACAACCACTAATGCCAGCTACCAGGGCTACAGGACCGGCAAGACCTCGAGGCCGCCCAGGTACTTCTGCAGCGCCTTGGGAACATTCACGGAACCGTCTGCATTCTGGTGGTGCTCAAGGAGCGCAACGATCCAGCGCGTGGTGGCCAGCGTGCCGTTCAAGGTGGCCACGGCACGGGTGCCCTTGGCAACGCCTTCCTCGTTGACCACGCGTTCGCGGATGTTGAGGCGGCGGGCTTGGAACGTGGTGCAGTTGGACGTGGACGTGAGCTCACGGTACGCGTTTTGCGTGGGAACCCAGGCTTCGCAGTCAAACTTGCGGGCCGCGGACATGCCCAGGTCTCCGGCAGCGGTGTCGATCACGCGGTAAGGAAGCTCGCACTTGGCCAGCATCTCCTCTTCCCAGGCGAGCAGGCGCTCGTGCTCGGCCGCTGCTTCCTCAACCGTGGTGTAGATGAACATCTCCACCTTGTTGAACTGGTGCACGCGGATAATGCCGCGGGTGTCCTTACCGTGCGAACCCGCCTCGCGGCGGTAGCAGGAACTCTGGCCGGCGTAACGGATGGGGCCGGCGGAGAGATCCAGGATCTCGTCTGCGTGGTAGCCGGCGAGGGCCACCTCCGAGGTGCCCACAAGGTAAAGGTCGTCTTCGGCGAGACGGTAAATCTCGGCGTCGTGCTTTACATCGAAGCCGGTGCCCTGCATGGTTTCCGGACGCACCAAAGTAGGGGTGATCATGGGGACGAAACCAGCCTCGATGGCCTGGTCCATGGCCATCTGCAGGAGCGCCATCTCCAAGCGGGCTCCAACACCCTTAAGGAAGTAGAACCGGGCGCCGGAAACCTTGGCGCCACGCTCCATGTCGATTGCGCCGATCAGCTCGCCGATCTCCAGGTGGTCCTTGGGTTCGAAGTCCGGGAACTCCCGCGGTGAGCCAACGGTCTTGACCACCACGTAGTCGTCCTCGCCGCCCTCGGGCACACCGTCAACAACAAGGTTCGGGATGATGCGGAGGAGCTCCTCCTGCTTGGCCTGCGCGGCGTCAGCCTCGGCGGAAGCGGCCTTCACCGAATTCGCCAGCTCCTTGACCTCTGCCAGCAGGGCCTGCTTCTCCTCGCCCTTGGCCTGTGCCACCTTCTTGCCGAAGGCATTCTGCTCGGCACGGAGGGTTTCGTAGCGGATCAGCGCTGCGCGGCGGTCGGAGTCTGCGGAGATGATCGCGTCCACAACGGACTCGTCGGCGCCACGGGCGCGCTGGCTGGCACGGAACTTGTCCGGGTTTTCGCTGAGGTCTTTTACGTCGATCACCACACAAGAGTATCGAATCGGACGTGTGCCCCCATGACGATAGGGTTGGAGCACAATGAGCGACTGGATCCTGTGGGTGATTCTGGCTGGATGCGTGGTGTTTGCCGTCTCCAGTTGGTGGGGCGTGCGCCGACTCAAAGCCAGGCATATACGGAGCGCCGTCGCGGCCGATCCGCACAAGCCGGACCCTGGCTACCAAAAGGTGGCCGTGGTCCTCAATCCGGTCAAAAACAAGTCCGCCGAGACCCGCGCTGCGATCACCGAAGCCTGCGACCTGGCGGGCTGGGATGCCCCAACATTTTACGAGACGACTCCCGAGGACCCGGGCTACGGCCAGTCGCGCCAAGCGCTGCAGTCCGGAGCCGACGTCGTTCTTGCCTGCGGCGGCGACGGTACCGTCCGCGCGGTAGCCGAGTCACTGACGCACCAGCGCGTAGCCATGGGCTTGATTCCGTTGGGCACGGGCAACCTGCTGGCCCGGAACATCGAGCTGGACGTCTATGACATTGCCGATTGCATCCAGGTGGCCCTGTTCGGCCACCAGCGCTACATCGACACGGCCACCATGGGCATCGACAACAGCCTCACCGGAGAAGCATCGAGGCACACGTTCCTGGTGATCGCCGGCATGGGACTCGATGCCGAGGTAGTGGGCGACACCAAGGAAGACCTCAAGAAATCCGTGGGCTGGCTCGCCTACACGGAGGCCGGAGTGCGGCACTTGCCCGGCCGTCGGAAACGCGTATCGATCACCATGGATGACGAACCCGAACAGGCCCGCAAGATCCGGAGCGTCCTGTTCGCTAACTGCGGGCTGATCCCCGGCGGCATCGACTTCATCCCACAGGCAATGCTTGACGACGGCATGCTGGACATCGTTGTGATGAGCCCCCGGAGCGCTGTTGGCTGGCTCGCCATGTACGCCAAGGTGCTGTTCAAGCACAAACGGAACCTGCCGGTCATGAACTTCTACCGCTCGCGGAAGGTAACCATCCGGAGTCAGGAACCGATGGCAACCCAGATCGACGGCGACCCCATGGGCGCAGCGACCAAGGTCACCGTGCAGGTGGAACCGGGGTCGCTGCTGGTCCGGGTGCCCAAGGCCGTCGCTTAGATAGCGCCCTTGTCTGGTTCGGCGGCATTGTCTTCCGCCTCTTCCATGGCAGCCTTGGCCGCGGCGTGGGCCTCTGCCTGTTCGCGGATCATCGCTTGTTCTTCTTCAAAGCGGAGGCGATCGGCGCGGTCGGCATCGTCACCGTCCCAGTCGTCTTTGTTGTCTCCGGAGGGCTTCGGATTCACAATCATGCCCTGGCCGTCCTGATCGTCGCGATGTGCAGTCATGACCGTTCCCTTCGTTTGGGCATTTGTCCATCGTCTATGGATCAGGCAAGCATACGCATACTTAGGTTCGCGCGAAAGGGGCTTGAAGCGTCAATCAATTTCCCCTGGTTGTCCTGGTCGCGAGGAAGCTGGTCAGCCCTTCAGGATGGCTTCAACCCACGCATGGGCTGCGGCAAAAGAGGCATCCGAGGTGTGCGGAGCCACCACGGCGGCCTGCTTGTCGGCGCGGGCGTAGGAACCCAGGAAGCGGGTTGCGGGGCTGATCCGGTGGAGTCCGGCGAGGGCATCCGCCACCCTCGCATCTGAGATATGACCGTCGGCGTCGATGCTGAAAAAGTACTGGCCGAGGTATTGGCCGGTGGGTCGCGACTCGATGCGGCTCAGGTTCACACCCCGCGAAGCGAACTGGTCCAGGATGTCCATCAGGGCGCCGGGATGGTCCTCCGGGAGCGGAACCACCACCGTGGTCTTGTCCGCGCCGGTCCGTTCCGGCAAGGGCCCGGGCCTGCTTACCAGGATGAATCGGGTGACGGCGTCCGGGTTGTCGCCGATGTTGCTGGCCAGTACGTTCAAGCCCGGTTGTTCCGCTGCCACCAACGGCGCGCAGATGGCGGCGTCGTAATGGGCGTTGTCCTCCAGCAGGCCCATGGCGGCCGCGGCTGTGGACGAGCCCGGAACGTAGTCTGCGTTCGGAATATTCGCCTCCACCCACAAGCGGCACTGCGCCCACGCGTGCCCGTGCGTTGAAATGCGCTTGATGTCCGAAATTTCGACGCCGGGCCTCGCCACGATCACGAAGACGATGGGAACCAGCGCCTCGCGAATGATGCGGAGTTCCGTACCGGTGGCGATGGCATCGAGGGTGGCCGTGACGCCGCCTTCCACGGAGTTCTCGATGGGCACCATGGCGGCGTCCGCGGCGCCGGCGCGGACGCGGTCCAATGCCGTGTTCACGTTGGTGCACGGAATCCGGGTTGCATCGGCAGCACCGGGTACCTGCATCAGGGCAGCCTCGGTGAAGGTGCCCTCGGGCCCGAGGAACGTGAACGTGGGGACTGCGGACATCTATATATTCCTTATGAGGTATGTGACTACAGGACGACGGGTTTGAGGCCGTTGTCCGAAACCATCGGCTTCCCTGCCTCGAACCACATGTCCATGCCGCCGGCAACATTCACGGCGGAATAGCCCTGACCAACCAGCCACTGCACAGCGCGGAATGAGCGCCCGCCCGTACGGCAAATGACGAACAGGTCATCGTCGGGGTCCAGCTCGTCCACACGGGCCGGCAACTGGTCCATGGGGATGTGGCGCGCGCCCTCGGCATGGCCGGCTACCCACTCGTAGTCTTCGCGAACGTCGAGGATGCTGGCACCCTCAGGGATATCCCCCACAGTCACAGTTTCGAAGTCGCTCATAGCGGTCCCTTCCATCGGTTCAGGAGTCTCCATCAAGCCTAGTCCCCTGGGCCGACAGCCATGGCCTGCGGAGAGCCGGCGGCTGACCCGCCCGTGGACATTGCTTGCATGCTGAGGTCCCGCCGCGAAGACTGGGTGCCAAAGCAAACCGGACCACACAGTAACCGGACCACACACCGGTAAGGAGAAGCGCCATGGCTGCAGGCCAGCCCACCATCCTTGCAACCTCGGGCGGATATAAGCCCGGAAGCCGCACCCGGATCGAGTTCGACTCCGTGATGCACTACGCGGTGGAACTAGCGGGTGTCACCGGCCGTGCACCGCGCGTAACGCACATCGGGACCGCTTCCGGCGATCAGCGATGGTGGGCCGCCGAGATGGACCAGGCCGCGCGCATTGCGGGTTTCGATTTCAGCCACCTGAACCTGTTCACCATGCCCAACGTCGAGGACCCGGAAGCCCACCTTCTTGAACAGGACGTGGTGTGGGTCAACGGCGGCTCCGTGGTGAACCTCCTCGCGGTGTGGCGGGCGCACGGGCTGGACCGGCACCTCCGGAAAGCCTGGGAGAACGGAGTGGTCCTTGCGGGCGTATCGGCCGGGTCCATCTGCTGGTTCAAGGGAGGAGTGACCGATTCCTTCGGTCCGGAACTCAAACCGGTGACCAACTCGCTCGGCTTCCTGCCCTTCCACAACGGCGTGCACTTCGATTCGGAGCTGCGCCGCCGGCCCTTGGTCCACAAGCTGGTAGCCAACGGAACGCTCGGAGAGACGCACTGCACGGACGACGGCGTTGGGCTGGTTTATCACGGCACCGAACTGACGGAGGTGGTCTCCTCCGTCAAAAACAAGGCGGGCTTCCGGGTCATCGCGGGCGCCGGAGAGAGCGTTGACGCGATCGCAGTGGAGGAACGACTGGAGTCACGCTTCCTTGGCTGATTCCACCGACACTTCCACCGACTCCATCGCCGCCCTGACCGCCGTCGGGCTTCGGGACGCGCTGGCCGGCGGCGAGCTCTCGGCGGTCGAGGCCACGGAGCATTTCCTGTCCGTCATCGAGGCGCACAACAAGCATTTGGGCGCCTTCATCACGGTGACCGCCGACCAGGCACTTGAGGACGCACGGGCCGCGGACCACAAGTATGCCCACGGCAGGCGGGAAGACCTCCCCCTGCTCCACGGAATGCCTGTGGCCTTCAAGGACCTGACCGATGTGGCAGGTGTGCCCACGACCCACGGAAGCGCGGCCCTGGAGCACAAACCCGCCCCGGAGGATGGCGCACTCGCGGCAACGCTGAGGGCCCAAGGCGTGATTTCGTTGGGCAAGACCCAAGTGCCGGAGTTCGGGCTCACCGCTTACAGCGAGAACCGCGTTGCGCCGCCGTCGCGCAATCCGCATTCCCTCGCGCGCAGTTCCGGCGGGTCCTCGGGCGGAAGCGCTGCTGCAGTGGCGGCGGGCATGGTGCCGTTTGCTCCCGGGACGGACGGGGGCGGTTCCATCCGCATCCCGGCGGGCGCCTGCGGCTTGGTCGGTTTGAAGCCCGGCCGCGGCCTCGTGCCGTCGGCGGCGAGCGCCGGGGATGCGGCGAAGTTGGTGGTTGCCGGGCCGCTGGCCCGCACTGCAGCGGATGCCGCGTTGCTGCTTGACGCGTTGGTTCCGGAGCAGGACAGGCCCGACGGCGGCTACCTCGCCGACGTTGACCGGGCGCCGGAGCCGCTGCGCATCGGGATGTCGTTGGACAGTCCGTGGTCGCGCATCTATCCGTTCCACATCGAACCGGAAGCGATGGATGCCTTGGAGCTGGGACGAAGCCTGCTGGAAAAGGCCGGCCACAGCGTCCACGAGGCCGACGTCCGTTACGACAATCGCTATCCGGAAGCCTTTACCGCTGCCTGGACCGCCGGCGTCGGGAGTGCCCGGATAGCACCCCAGCGCGAAGCCCTGCTGACCCCGTTGACCCGCACTTTCCGGCGTCGGGCCCAACAGCGGAGTGCAGCGAAGGTCAATGAGGCCCTTCGATTCCTGCGCGGGTTCGAGCACGACACCGTTGCGCAGTATTCGCAGTGGGACCTCATTCTCATGCCGACCCTTGCGCAGACGCCCCGTCCCATCGGCTGGTTCACCGGCGGTGGCCACAGCAGCGGGCAGTGGCCGAGCGAGTGGACCGGCGATGCCGATGAGGATTACAAGCGGCAGTGCGAGTACGCGCCGTGGAGTTCCATGGTGAACGTGTGCGGGCTGCCTGCCATCAGCATCCCCGTACACACCACGGAAGGCGGATTGCCGATGGGAATCCAACTGATCGGCCGCATGGGATCTGAACTGCAACTCCTCCAGCTCGCGGCGGCTTTGGAGGCCGTTTAAGCCGGGTGTCTAACATATGGAATGCGGTTGCCATGGGCATTGCCCGATGTGACAATGCCCGCAGTCAGTGCCAGCATTGAAGAAATGAGCACACCTCAAACCACGGCTCCGCCCGCCAAAACTCCGGGCGATACGTCATTCTTCGGCCACCCAAAGATGTTGGCCAGCCTTTTCTCCGTGGAAATGTGGGAGCGATTCTCCTTCTACGGCATGCAGGGCATCCTGCTTTACTACATGTACTTCACTGCCGATCAGGGCGGTCTTTCCATCGACAAGGGCCTCGCTGCAGGCCTCGTGGGTGCCTACGGCGGCGGCGTCTACCTGTCCACCATCCTTGGCGCCTGGCTCGCCGACCGCGTCTTCGGTTCCGAAAAGGTCCTGTTCGGCTCGGCCATCATGATCATGACCGGCCACATCGCACTCGCGCTGATTCCCGGAATCCCGGGCCTGATCGCCGGTTTGGTGCTTGTGGGCATCGGCTCCGGAGGTCTCAAGGCGAATGCCACGGCCTTGGTGGGCACCCTGTACGGCGAAAAGGACGAGCGGCGCGATGCCGGCTTCTCCATCTTCTACATGGGCATCAACATCGGCGGCCTCATCGGCCCCCTGGTGACCGGGTGGTTGCAGGAGAGCCGCGGTTTCCACTTCGGCTTCGGCGCAGCGGCAGTCGGCATGGCCATCGGCCTGGTGATCTACGCCCTCGGCCGCAAGCGGCTTCCGGAGGAGGCGCACCGCGTCCCCAACCCGCTCCCGGCATCGGACCGGACCAAGTACGGCCTGATCTTCCTGGGCATCCTGATCGTCATCGGCGTGCTGCTTGCTACGGGCATCGTCAACGCCAACAACCTGGCCAGCAGCATGGCTTACGCAGCAATCGGCGCCGCGGTGATCTACCTCTTCCTGATCTTCCGCAGCCCGCTGGTGTCCGGCGTGGAGCGTAAGCGCGTCCTCGCTTTCATCCCGCTCTTCATCGCTTCTGCGGGTTTCTGGGCGCTGTTCCAGCAGCAGTTCACTTTTATCGCCGTGTACTCCGAGGAAAAGCTGGACCGGAACCTCTTCGGCTGGGAAATGCCCGCCGCCTGGGTCCAGTCCATCAACCCGGTGTTCATCATCATCTTCGCCGGCGTCATGGCCGCCCTGTGGACCAAGCTTGGTTCCAAGCAGCCGAGTTCGCCGCTGAAGTTCTCCGCAGGCCTGCTCATCATGGGCCTGGCGTTCCTTGCGTTCATTCCGTTGGCCGGCGAAGGCAAAACCCCTTGCTTGCCCTGGTCGGGATTCTGTTCCTCTTTACCCTCGCGGAACTGTTCCTCTCCCCCATCGGCCTGTCCGTGAGCACCAAGCTCGCGCCCAAGGCCTTCCACACGCAGATGGTTGCTTTGTTCTTCCTGTCGGTTTCGCTCGGCACCACCTTGGCCGGCATCCTCGCGGGGCTCTACAACCCCGAGGATGAGCTCCCCTACTTCCTGGGCATCGGCGGCGTGGCCGTGGTGCTCGCGGTGGCCCTCGCCGCCGCGACTCCCGCGATCAAGAAGCTGATGGCAGGGGTGCGGTAAAACCACTCCTTAAACGACGACGGCGGCCCTCGCCTCCGGTGGATTTTTCACCCGGGGCGAGGGCCGCCGTCGTTCGCTTTTAGCCGTCGTTCGCTTTTAGTAGCGGTAGCTGCTGGTTGAAGCACCGATCGCTGCGAAGAAGAAGATGGCGAAGATGATGGTCAGCGCGATGCCGATGTAGCCCATCACCAGGCCGGCGATCGCCATGCCGCGGCCTGCGGGCTCGCGGTTCAGGGCGAGGTGGCCCAGGATGACGGCTGCGATCTGGGGCAGGATGAAGAACCCGAAGCCAACAAAGATCGCGATGCCGCAGCACATGCTCGCAATGCTCAGGCCCTTGGGTTGGGAGGGCATGGCGTAGTACGCGGGCTGTCCGTACGGGCTCGGCTGGCCATATGGCTGCTGGTACGGGCTCGGCGGCTGGCTCTGCTGGCCGTAAGGAGACGGCGGCTGCTGGCTGTAGTCTCCCGGCGTGTAGCTGGACTGGAAGTCGTTCTGGCCCTGCGCGTTCTGGGTGTAGGCGCTTTGGTCGTACGGCGGGAGCGGTTGCGTGGCGCCCTGGGATGAAGAATCGTACGACGGCGGTGGCGGTACGGAACCGCTCTGGCCGCCGCCCTGGCTGCCGCTCTGACCGGGCGACGTGAATTCTGCGGGCGGCACGTATTGCGGCGGTTCGTAGCCTGCGGGCTTGTCTTCGTTGCCCTTGTTTGGTTGCTCTGACATAGGTTTCCCCCTGTGAATGGTCTTTGAATCCCACACTACCGCCGTGGGGTGCAGCGCATAAGGAGGCTGTTGCGTGGCATGGGCGCTTGTCCGCCATTCGGAGTCACAGCGCCCGCATCACGGACATTTCCCCCACGGGCGGGCGGGGGTCTGGCATGCTGGTCCAATGGCTAGCCGAGCGGGCACAGTTGCCCTTCCCCAGGACCTTGTTGACATTACTGCCCTGCTGGACGCGTACTTCGACGTCACCCCGGATCCGGGCGACCCATCACAGCGCGTGGCATTCGGAACGTCGGGCCACCGTGGTTCCAGCCTGAAGGCTTCCTTCAACGAAGCCCACATTCTTGCCATCACGCAGGCGATCGTTGAATACCGGGGCCGCCAGGGCATCACCGGGCCGTTGTTCATTGGCCGCGACACCCACGCCCTGAGTGAGCCCGCGCAGAACTCCGCGCTGGAGGTGCTGGCCGCCAATGGCGTCACCGTCCTGGTTGATGCCCGCCACGGCTACACGCCCACGCCCGCATTGAGCCACGCAATCCTTAAGTACAACCGTGAAGCAGCGCCGGGCACCCCGCAGGCAGACGGCATCGTAGTCACCCCCAGCCACAACCCGCCCGCCGACGGCGGCTTCAAATACAACCCGCCGCACGGTGGCCCTGCCGACACCGATGCCACCGGATGGATCGCCGAGCGTGCCAACCAGCTTCTGGAAAACGGCCTCCGCGGGGTCAAGCGCATTCCCCTGAACGATGCCCTGGCTGCTGACACCACGGGCAAGTTCGACTTCCTCAGCAGCTACGTTGACGATCTCCCTTCCGTGCTGGACCTGGACGCCATCCGCAACGCAGGTGTCCGGATCGGCGCGGACCCCATGGGCGGAGCCTCCGTGGACTACTGGGGCGAGATCGGCGAGCGCCACCAGCTGAACCTGACGGTAGTGAACCCCACGGTGGATCCCCAGTGGGCCTTCATGACCCTCGACTGGGACGAGAAGATCCGTATGGACTGCTCGTCGCCGTCCGCCATGGCCTCCCTGATTCAGCGGATGTCCCTGGGTGCTGACGGCAAGGCTGCCTACGACGTCGCAACCGGTAACGACGCCGACGCCGACCGCCATGGCATCGTCACACCTGATGGTGGCCTGATGAACCCGAACCATTACCTCGCCGTCGCCATCGACTACCTTTACCGGAACCGCAGCGGCTGGAACCCGGATTCCGTGGTGGGCAAGACGCTGGTTTCTTCATCCATCATTGACCGGGTTGCTGCCGGGCTTGGCCGCAAGCTGGTGGAGGTTCCGGTGGGCTTCAAGTGGTTTGTGCCGGGCCTTCTGTCCGGTGAAGGCGCGTTCGGCGGCGAGGAATCCGCGGGAGCTTCCTTCAACAAGCGCGACGGCAGCGTTTGGACCACGGACAAGGACGGCATCCTGCTGGCGCTGCTGGCCTCGGAAATCACTGCGGTCACCGGTTCTTCGCCGTCCCAGCTGTACAAGGGACTGACCGACCAGTTCGGCGCCCCCGTCTACGCCCGCATTGATGCCGTCGCCACCCGCGAGCAGAAGACCAAGCTCGGCAAGCTCTCCGCGGCAGACGTCACCGCCACCACACTGGCCGGCGAGGAGATCACTGCCAAGCTCACGGAAGCCCCCGGCAACGGCGCCCCGATTGGTGGCCTCAAGGTGGTCACCGAGAACGCATGGTTCGCAGCCCGCCCGTCCGGCACCGAGGACGTGTACAAGATCTACGCCGAGTCCTTCAAGGGCGCCGACCATCTGAAGCAGGTCCAGGAAGAAGCCAAGGCCCTGGTGGACGCAGTCATCGCCTAGCTGTGGTTGGTGGACGGGATGTGATAGAGCGATCCTCCAGTCCGGTTCCTCTATCACATCCCGGCACCTTTCCCCCATCGCTCTATCACATCCCGGCCCTTAAACGCCGATGCTCCTGCACTTTCGGGTGCAGGAGCATCGGCGTTTAAGGGGATCAGACTAGACCGTACGGACAACCTCGTCGTAGGCGAACTTCGGCTTGGCTTCGCCCCAAGCGTCCGGTCCGGGCTGACCGATGTTCACGATCAGGAAGCTCTTCTGGTCGCCGGCGGGGAAGAATTCGGCGTCGATCGCAGCGAAGTCCGCCCCGGTCATCGGGCCGGCGGCGAAACCGAGCGAGCGGACAGCCAGGATGAAGTAGCCGGCCTGCAGGTGTGCATTGTTGTTGCCGGTGGCGGCGGCGAGTTCGGCGTCGCCGTCGTACATTGCCTTGGGCGCGCCGTAGGCGGGGAGGAACTTGTCCCACTGACCGTGCCAATCGGTGTCGTAGGACAGAATGGCCACCAGCGGAGCGGAAGCGGTCTTGGCCTGGTTGCCGCGGGAAAGGTGGTCCACCAACTTGGCGCGTGCCTCGTCCGAGCGGACGTAGGTCACGCGGAGCGGCTGGGAGTTGAAGGCGGTGGGACCATATTTGGTGAGCTCGTAGATGGCGCGGGCCTGCTCGTCCGTGACCTCACCGGAGAAAGTATTGGCGGTACGGGCTTCGGCAAAAATGGCGTCGACTGCTGCGGCGTCAATGACTGCTTCTTCGTGTGCAATCGTCATGGATGAACCTTTCGCTGTGTCCTTGCCTTGCGGTGCGGCCCGGACGCTTCTGCTTTCCATGGTTGCAACGGGGGCCTCGGCTGTCCTCTTCCCATGACGGCCCGTGACGTTGGGCACAGTTGGCGACTCCGTGTGTCGTGCCGTAGCTGGACAGGACGACTTTCCGGCCCCAACCGCAGATACGGCGCCTAGGGCAAGCCACGCAACGGCGGTAATGTTGCACCGAACCCAAAACATTCTTCTGAGGAAGGCCTGCCATGAGCATGCTCGGCATCAAATGGAAGCTCCACGGCGACGGCAAGACCATCCGGCCAGGCCACGTGGTGTCCCCCGACGAGCGGCTCGCGTGGCCCCTTACCATCGGCGTCGGCATGCAGCACGTCGTAGCGATGTTCGGAGCAACCTTCCTCGTACCGATCATCACCGGCATGCCCCCGGCCACCACGCTGTTCTTCTCCGGCGTCGGCACACTGTTGTTCCTGGTGATCACCAAGGGTCGGGTGCCCAGCTATCTGGGGTCGAGCTTCGCATTCATCGCACCCATCATGGCGTCCCAGCAGCAGTACGGCGTTGCCGGCGCCTTGGGCGGCGTGGTGCTTGCCGGCGTCGTACTGGCTCTTATTGGCGCCGTGGTGCAGAAATTCGGTGCCGAATGGATCAACCGGCTGATGCCGCCGATCGTCACCGGTGCAATCGTGGCGCTGATCGGCTTGAACCTCGCGCCTGCAGCCAAGAACAACTTCGACCTCGCCCCGGTGACGGCGCTGATCACCCTGGTGACGATCATCCTGGTCAGCGTGCTGTTCCGCGGGATCCTGGGCCGGCTTAGCATTCTGGTGGGCGTCGTGGTGGGCTATCTCGTGGCGATGATGCGCGGCGAAGTCAGCTACGAGAAGATGGACGCCGCCGCGTGGATCGGCCTCCCAACGTTCCAGACGCCCGAGTTCCACCTCGGCGTGGTGGGCCTGTTCGTACCCGTCGTCCTCGTGCTGGTGGCTGAGAACGTCGGGCACGTGAAGTCTGTAGCTGCGATGACGGGGCAAAACCTCGACGGCGTCTCCGGACGCGCGTTGATGGCCGACGGCGCCGCGACGGTACTTGCTGGATTCGGCGGCGGCTCCGGCACCACGACGTACGCGGAAAACATCGGCGTTATGGCCGCTACCAAGGTCTATTCGACGGCGGCCTACTGGGTGGCCGGTATCTTCGCGATCCTGCTGAGCTTCTCGCCGAAGTTCGGTGAGCTGATCGCGACCGTCCCCGCCGGCGTCCTGGGCGGTGCCGCCACCATGCTGTACGGCATGATCGGCATCCTCGGCGTGAAGATCTGGGTCCAGAACAAAGTCAACTTCTCCAACCCGATCAACCTCACCACGGCTGCAGTGGCCTTGATCATCGGTATCGCGGACTACACATGGACTATCGGCGAACTGAAGTTCACGGGCATTGCCCTTGGCTCTGCTGCTGCCTTGGTGATCTACCACGGCATGAAGGGCCTGGCCCGTTGGCGCGGGACCGTGGCCGAACCCGAAACCGAGACCGAGGGGCTGCCGCCGGCAGTGAAGTCGGCGATGAACGCCGCAGCGAAGCGCAGCGGGAAGAAGGGGAAATAGGAGGCTGGGACCACTTTCGTGGCCTCCTTACCGCGACCCTGTCCTCGCTTCCGGCGACCACTCGCATCTCATGATGCGGCGAACTTCAGTTCAGCAGCTACTAACAGCTTGTGCGCCCACTCGACGCACTTGGATGACTTAGCCCGCGTAAGACTTGAGACGTTATACCCAGCCTTTGTTTTCTCACCTAGGAGACGGGCCAATGCGGCGTTCTCGCCCACGGCCTCCTTGGGAGTTTTCACGGCGTCTGCATGGTTCTCACTCTTGGAGTGCCTACCGAGCTTGAGAATGCAGAATGCATCCGAGGCGGCGATTCCTGCATGCACAGCCAGTGTTGCGATGACGTCCGCATAAGCTTCTTCGGCATTCAGGGTGCCTATAGTTTCCGCCGCTTCCAAGAAGACCCGCGCGCCCTCCAAGCGCGTCTGAGCATCAGTAAGTGCACTCGCTAGGCCGCCGCCTTACCGGCAAGCCGTCGCCTGAGCCAACCTTCGTCGCCATAGACATGAATTCCTTCGCTTGTGATGGAATCAAAGATTGGCGCAACGTGTACTTCTGACCTGCAGAGGACTCAAAGGCCACAGACCTATCCTCTGTGAAAGGAACTCGATGAAAAGATCGGTCCCCTTTGCCGCTTGGATCACCAAGTCCGCCAACATATGGCGTGGGTTCAGTGCGAACTTGGTGCGGTTCCCACCCCTTGCAGTCAGCCGCGAGGCCGAAGGCCACGGCGTCAGCGGTTAGCCGGGACCTCAGCCTCCCATCGCAACAAGTCCCCCGGCTGGCACTCCAACACCTCGCACAGTGCTTCGAGGGTGGTGAACCGTACAGCCTTCGCGCGCCCGTTCTTCAACACGGCAAGGTTGGCAGGAGTAATTCCAACCCGTTCCGCCAAGACGCCGGCAGGCATCTTCCGCTTGGCCAGCATCACGTCAATGTCCACGACGATCGGCATCAGATCACCTCGTCGAGTTCAGCGCGGAGACCGGCAGCCTCAACGTCTCGCGCTACAGCCTGGGCCAGCAGGGTCCGCAGCACCAGAATCACCAAGGCGACACCGCCAACCATGAGCGCTGCACCGCAGATCAACAACACGACCCCCGGGGCTACGTCACCCGGGGCCAGCAGAACGGCAATGGAAAACACCAACACCGCCGCTGCTGAAACAGCCCAAAAGATGATGTCCACGAATTTGAAGGCCCCGTTCGAGAAGACCGTGCCGCGGCGCACCATCGTGAGTAGCTTCCAAACACATACGGCCACTACCTGCACGCACAGGATGCCCAGGACAACGATCACCAGGAAGGCTATCCGTGCCGCCTCCGGCGCGCCGGCCTGCTCCAGATCTGCCGAAAGTAATGGGACCATCCACACCTGAACAAACAGCGACCCCGCCAACACAACGCCGATCACCAACCGGAGCGCCAGCACTGCCAGCCTTCCCATACCTACCCTTTCTATCGAACAACAATCAAAGGTTATCGTTAAACGATAAGTAAGGTAAGTAGCCCTGCCATAGAACTTAATAGTCAGCTTGCTTATTACTTTCGGTTTTCTTAGGCTGGATCAGGTCAGGCAAACAACTCTCAGAGCAACGGCAGCACCTTGTGCCAGCCGGGGTTTCGGACGCCAGAAGCGTCCGAGACCTAGCAGCAAACAGGAGGAGGAAGAATGTCAGAACACAACATTGCAGGCAAGAAGGTCGCCTTCCTGTTGACGGACGGCGTGGAGCAGGTGGAGCTCACCAGCCCATGGCAGGCCGTTAAGGACGCCGGAGGCGAACCCACCCTCGTCGCCCTCGAAAAGGGCAAGCTCCAAGGCTTCAACGGCGTGGATAAGGGGACACCTTCGATGTCGACCTCGCCGTAGCGGACGCAGACGCATCAGACTTTGACGCCCTGGTCCTCCCGGGCGGCGTGGTGAACGCCGACCACCTCCGCGTCGACAAGGACGCGCAGAACTTCACCCGCGCTTTCTTCGAGCAGCACAAGCCGGTGGCATCAATTTGCCACGGCCCGTGGATCCTCATTGAAGCCGGCGTCATCAAGGGACGCAACGTCACGTCGTACCACACGCTCCAGACGGATCTCCGCAACGCCGGCGCCAACTGGAGCGACGAGGAAGTCGTCGTCGATCAGGGCCTGGTCACCAGCCGCAACCCTGACGACCTCCCGGCCTTCAACAGCAAGCTCGTCGAGGAAATCTCCGAGGGCCAGCACGCTGGCCAGACAGCGTAGCGCTACCCGCGCACGACCCACACACGGCAAGTGCCGCCGTCGTAGTTCACAAGACTTACGACGGCGGCACTTGCCTCCCCCACGCACCGCACCACCGCATCAAACAGCAAATGCAGGACCAGCTTCTCGTCGCAATGTTGCGTAGATCACATTCGATGCTTAGGCTGGGGAGGCTGCAGCGTGGCAGCTACCCAATGAAAGGCAACACATTGACCAGCGAGAAGCTCTCCGTAGTTGTTCGCGTCGACGTTGACGGCGAACAGATCCAGATCGCAGCGACCGGTCGCGTTACCCTCACCAGCCTTCAGGGCCTCTACCCCGTGGTTCAGCGCACCAAGAGCCTGGGCGGCGGCCTGGACGTTCGGATGGATCTTTCGGAAGCCACAGTTGATGCCGATGCACTGGACGAACTACAGCTTTACGCGGGCCTTTGCGAGATTCCCGTTTTGCTCAGCCCGGAGAAGAGCAACGTAACAGCACTCCCCTCCCGCACACCGCGACTGACGACTGCCGCCGCCTAGCGGGAAGGCGCGGATTGCCAGACACCTTCCACTCAGCCCTTGCTAAGCAATGCCAAGGAAGACCAGCAGCGCCCTTTCAACCTCCACCATCTGAACTGGCGCAAGACGCCCAACGCGCGTCTGCACGCTGGCGCGGCGGACGGTGGTCAGCTTGTCGATCATAATGTGACTCTCGCGCACAAGGCCTGAAAGTTCAGAGGGCTGGACAGGGATTCTCAATAATGGAATGTCCACAAGTGTCGACGTCAACGGCAGGACAGTCAGAGAGTCGTTGGCGTCGAAGCGATCATCCTGAATAACCAGGGCGGGACGTGGCTTCGAGGCAAAAACACCTCCCGCAACAGTCCAGATCTCACCCCTCACTCGTCATCCCAGGAAACGGACACGGCCTCGATCCACTCTTGGTCGTCGGAGTGCTTGGCAGCGTCCGCCGCCATAGCCGACTGCCGATGTGCCTCCGCAGCGAAGTTCTTGGCACGCGTATCGGGAACCCAGACCTGTATGGACCGGAAGCCCGCCTCACGCATGCGCCGGCGATGCTCACTCACTCGCTCTCTTACACTCATGCGGTTAACGTTACATGTAACAGCGAATAGGCAATAGACTTCCTTCGCTGACCGACAATAACTACAGTGGGCCTGACGTTCGATCTGGAGGCATTCATGCGCAAAGTCACCGCTGGGCTCTTCCACTCCGTGGACGGCGCGATTCAGGACCCTTTCAAGTTTCAGTTCGACAGCTTCGATGCGGAGCTCGGTCAGGGTCTCGGCAAGATGATCACCACAGTAGACACCGTGGTGTTGGGGCGGGTGAGCTACCAGGAATGGGCCCAGTACTGGCCCAACGCGTCACAGGATGACGACTTCGCGAACTTCATCAACCCTGTCGAGAAGTACGTCGCATCGCGGACGTTGACCGAGCCGCTGGAATGGCAGAACTCGCACCTGATCGACGGCGACGTCGAGGATTTCGTCACGGAACTCAAGTCCCGTGACGGCGGGGAAATCGCAGTCTGCGGAAGCATATCCCTAGTCCGGCAGCTCTTCTTCGCCGGCGTCCTGGACGAATTGACCCTCATGACCCATCCCGTGATTGCCGGGAGCGGCCGCCGCCTCTTCGAGGAGGGCGCCCCCCTCAGTCGGCTGCTACTCAAGGACCAGTACGCCACCTCAAAGGGCAACGTCATCACCACTTACAGTCTGCGCAAGGACTAAAAGCCCGACGCCGGCCCCCCGCACTGCGCCTTGGCTCACCGGCGCGCGCGACCACAGAAAGCAGCGCGCCCTGCCGGAACGCGGCCAGGACGCGCCGTTTCGAATGCCTAGTGGCTACCGGTCACCGTCTGCCAAGGAAGGTTCTTGGCGTTACATAGCAGCGCAGGTGACTCGCCCATTGACGCCAGCTCATCCTTGAGCCCCTGCCTGACGCCTTGACCATATGACTGGACCCGACCACCCTCCGGGTATGCCGCATCCGGGTCATCATTCAGTCCCGAAAAAGAACAAATGGAGTTCGAGTTCTGCGGACCCTGTTCCACTTTCCCGGCGGCGAAAGCCGGTGTGGCCGACAGCGCCGTCAGCGCGCCGACGCACAGTGCAGCAGAGAGAATTCTGATTCGCATTGCATTACCTCGCTTCGTTAGACGTGGCGTGCGCTCCCCAGCCAGCCCGACGCAGGTTGGATAAACCTAGCGCATGAAACCCCCGGTGTTAAGAGCCGGCCGCTTTACACACCCGCGGGGGCGGTGGGCTCGTAAGCCAATGCGCCGCACGACTGGAAGCAGAGTACCCAGGGCCCGCCGTCGTCGGATATCGAGGATCGGCGCCGAAAGGGACCAAGAAATTCACTGGAACTCAAAATATGCCGACGCGCACTTCAAGAGGACGGATCCTCGAAGTTTTTGTGCGGCACATTAAGCCGCTCGCCTGAATTATGCAAGCAGGTTTTGCTAACCACATTAGAAATTCTGCATTTGCAGTGAGCCGCAAGGAGGGCCCCGTCGCGGCTAGGAGTCCGGACGGGGCCAGCTCTTGCTAGCGCTGGTTCTTGCGCGGCTTGGTGAAGATGTTGCCGCTGCTCTCAGCCTTTGCCCTTTTTTCGGCGCGCTTTTCCAGGATGGTCTTTCCAGCCTTCTTGGCAGCACCGCCGCCAGGCGTTTTTCTGGCCATGGATAATTACTCCTTTCAAACTCGCAGTAACTTCACCATACCTAATTTTATTTTTTTATCCAGTCCGCTTTTTTCGCAGGAAATTCCTGCGCACAAAAAGTCGCCCCGCCCACCATCCAAGCGCCTACCTCAGGCACACCCTTGCCCCCAAATACTAAGGATGCTTATGGTGGGAAGGACCCGCCGTTCGTGTGGAGCACCCAGGAGGACCATCATGACCATGACCGAGGTCGCCGACGGCGTGCACCGCTTCTCGGATGCCTACGTCAACTTCTACGTTGTTGAGGGCCGGGAAGGACTCACCCTGGTGGATTCCGGCCTGCCGGCAATGTGGACGCCGTTGGAACGTGCCCTGCAAGGGCAGGGCTTCTCGCTCCAAGATATCCGCGCGCTGGTATTGACTCACGCGCACTTCGACCACCTTGGCCTTGCCAAACGGCTGCATCTGGAGCTCAAGATCCCCGTTTGGGTGCATGCAGAGGACGCCTTCATCGCCAAACACCCCTACCGCTACCGCCACGAACGCTCACGCTTTGTCTTTTCACTGACGCACCCGAGGGGCCTGCCGGTAATGGCAAGCATGGCCAGGGCCGGCGCCTTGAAGGTTCCGGGCATCGATGATGTTCGGCATTTTCCGGGTACTGGCGCACTTCCGGTTCCTGGCAGCCCGGAGATCGTGTTCTCACCCGGGCACACCAGCGGACACTGCGCCTTGTTCCTGAGGGAGCGCGGCATCCTATTCAGCGGAGATGCGCTGGTCACCCTGGACCCTTATACCCAAAACAAGGGACCCCGCATTGTGGCAGGAGCGGCGACCGCGGACAGCGCGTTGAACCTGGCGTCGCTCAAACAGCTGGCCGCCACCAAGGCCGAGCTCGTACTCCCGGGCCATGGCGAACCGTGGACCGGCGGAGTGGAAGCAGCAGTGTCCATAGCCCGCGCCAACGGCCCCGCCTGAGCACTAACCGAAGAAAGCAAGCAACAGAGGAGACAGTCATGGACAACCAAGACATTCTGGAACGCATTCAGTCACTGGTGGAAGAAGAACACCGACTTCGCGACGAAGCAGTGGACGACGGCGATGACAACCGGGCACGGCTTGCCCAGGTAGAGACCCAGCTGGACCAATGCTGGGACCTCCTCCGCCAGCGCCGCGCGAAGCTGGATGCCGGTGAGGACCCGGACGAAGCCGAAGCCCGCCCCATCAGCGAAGTGGAGGGCTACCGCCAGTAGCTCCTAAGCGCCCTCAAGCACCTGGCTCGTGGCCCACGCAACGTACTTTCCGGCGTTGGCCACCGCATCCGCAACATCGGGAAGTCCGTCCTTGCGCTGGGCTACGTCCAGCAGCTGGGCGGCAGCCACGATGCCGTGCTTTGCCAAGTCCTCCGGCGTGACCGTGATGCGGCCGGCAACAGCCACCACCGGGATGCCATGCACGCTGGCAGCGTCGGCCAGCGCAATCGGGGCCTTGCCCGTGAGCGATTGCTCATCCATGGACCCTTCACCGGTGATCACCAGGTCGGCCTCAGCCAAGTGCTTCGCCAAGCCCGTCAGGCCCGCCACGAGGGCGAACCCGCCTTCCAGCGCGGAATCGGTGAAGGCAAGGAACGACGCCGGGAAGCCACCTGCCGCCCCCGCACCCGGAACGTTCACGTCGCGGCCCGTGGATTCCCGCAGGAGCGATGCCCAGTTGCGGAGTCCGGCGTCGAGCTTTTCGACAGCCTCTTCATCGGCACCCTTCTGGGGGCCGAAAACATGGGCGGCGCCTTCGGTGCCGTACAGCGGGTTTTGGACGTCGACGGCGATCCGGAACTTGACGCTGGACAGCCTCGGGTCGAGCCCGGATACGTCCAAGGCGACGACGTCGACCAAGGAACCTCCGCCAAGCGGCACTACGTTGCCTGCCGAGTCCACGGGCTTGAGCCCCAGGGCACGCAAGGCTCCGCTGCCGCCGTCGGACATTGCCGAGCCGCCCAAGCCCAGCACTATCTCGGTGGCACCGGCGTCGAGGGCGGCGGCGATGAGCTGGCCGCAACCGTAGCTATGGGCGCGCAGGGAGTTCTCCGGGGTGGGTTCCATGTGTGCAAGGCCGGAGGCCTGGGCAGTCTCGATGACCGCTGTCGCTCCACCGAAGGAGTTCTTTTGAATGGCCCACGAGGCGCCGACGGGTTTGAGGATCGGGCCAACAACGGCGTTGTTCCGCTCTTCGTAACCAGCGGCGATGGCGGCGTCGAGGGTGCCTTCGCCGCCATCGGCTACGGGGAATTGGGTAGTGACGGCGTCCGGGTAGACGCGGAGGGCACCTTCTGCCATGGCTGACGCGGCTTCGGCGGCGGTCAGTGATCCCTTGAACTTGTCAGGGGCGATGAGGATACGCATGGATCTATCTTGCCAGTCCTTGGTGGGAAAGCGCTTGCCGATCGCGTAATGAGTCGCATAATGAGACGTGTTTCGGCGCCGGGTTAGTTGGCGGCGAGGGGGTCGCATCCTTTTCCGCCAACCGCTACCGTAGCAACGGGAGCGGCAAGCGCGAAGGGGTGCGCCGTCGCGTCGTAACGGGTGCGATCAGCGCTAACGGGTGCGCCACAGCGCCCTGGCTCAGCCGTTCAACACCCGGACAGGGGTGTCCGCCAGCCAGCCCTTGACGTCCTCGAACGCCCCTCCGTAGAACTGGCGGTAGCTTTCGTGCGTCACATAGCCAATGTGCGGCGAGAGGACTGTCCGTGGGGAATGCAGCAGCGCGTGCCCTGCCGGGAGCGGCTCATCGTCGAAAACGTCCAGCGCAGCCCCGCGGATCCACCCTTCCTCCAGCGCCCGGATCAGCGCAGCCTCGTCCACCAAAGGTCCGCGGGCGGTGTTGACCAGCAAACCTTCGGGACCAAGGAGGCGCAACTCGTTGGCTCCCACAATCCCCCTGGTACGTTCCGAAAGCCGCAGGTGGAGCGTGACGACGTCGGACTCGCGGAACAGCTCCTCCTTAGTGACCTTTCGGGCACCGGCAGCCTTCGCGGTTTCAGACGTGAGGTTCTGGCTCCAGGCCAGGACGTCCATGCCGAACGCCTGCGCGTACCGGGCGATCCGGGAGCCGATCTTGCCCAGGCCAACAATTCCGAGCGTCTTTCCTTCGAGTTCAAACCCGACGGCGGACTGCCACCCGCCTGCCCGGAGCGAGTTCTCCTCCGCCACAAGGTTGCGGGCGAATGCCAATAAGAGGGCCCAGGTCATCTCCGGAGCTGCTGCCGGGGACCCGGCCGTACCGCACACCACGATGCCACGCTCAGATGCGGCATCCATGTCGATCGCCGCGTTGGCCATCCCCGTGGTGACCAGGAGTTGCAGGTTGCCCAGCTCTTCGAGGACATGACGCGGGAATCGGGTGCGTTCGCGCATGGCAACGATGATGTCGAACGGCGCCAATGCCGCCACCGCCTGCTCCTCCGACACGAAAGGTGCGCTGAAGACCGTGACCTTCACGCCGTCGTCGAGCAGTGAATCCCACGGCGCGTAATCGCTGGAGACCTGCTGGTAGTCGTCAAGGATGGCCAAGCGGTACTGGGTCACGTCAATCTCCTTGCGGCGGCTGGACTGTATTAACCAGACTCTCATGCCACGACTTTCCTCGCGGATAATCCACATAGCCGCCCAAACCCTCGCATCCGGACGCGAAAGATTCTAACGTTGTAAAAACGAGCCCGCCTTCTAAGGAGCTGCCTTGACAGTCGCCAGCAACCACGCCCTTCCCAAACCTGAGCACCCGCGGCCGCAACTGGTCCGGGACACCTGGCTGAACCTCAACGGCAGGTGGGGATTCGAGATCGACGCCGGTGACTCAGGATGGGAGCGCGGCCTCTCCACACGGGAGCTCACCGGGGAGATCCTGGTTCCCTTCGCTCCCGAGTCGGCCCTGTCCGGCGTAGAGCACGTGGATTTCATGGAGGCCGTTTGGTACCGGCGCACCATCACCGTTCCCGGGGAGTGGGCCGGCAAGAAGGTCCTGCTCCATTTCGGCGCCGTGGATCACGACGCCACGGTATGGGTCAACGGAGTGGAGGTGGCCCGGCATCGCGGCGGCTTCACGCCCTTCACGGCAGATCTCAGCGGACTGGCCGAACCCGGCGAGGACGCAGTGCTGGTGGTGCGGGCCAGGGACTCCCGGCATGAGATGCAGGCACGCGGCAAGCAAGCCACTTGGTACAACAACACCCATTGCCAGTACACGCGCACCACGGGGATCTGGCAGACGGTGTGGCTTGAAGCCGTTCCCGAGGTCCACATCAAGCACCTCCGGATCACTCCCAACCTTGCCGATTCCAGTCTGGCTCTAGAGGTTCCCCTCTCGCAGAACCGCGCAGGCCACACCATCAAGGCCATCCTCAGGAACGCCGGCACCACCGTAGCGGAAGCGTCGGTGCGGGCGGACCTGGACCTATCGCCATCGCTCCGGCTCGGCATACCGCAGGATGAACTCCGGCCGTGGTCACCCGAGGATCCCTTCCTGTATGACCTTGAGGTGGCCATCGAGGACGCCACTGGTTCGCCGGTGGACCAGGTGGCCAGCTACGCCGCCGTCAGGTCCGTGGCACTGGACGGCAAGGTGGTGCGCATCAACGGCAAGCCCGTATTCCAGCGGCTCGTTCTGGACCAGGGCTACTGGCCGGACTCACTCATGACGTCGCCGGACGATGCAGCGCTGGTCAAGGACATCGAACTCTCCATGGCCGCAGGTTTCAACGGTGCCCGGCTTCACCAGAAGGTCTTCGAGGAGCGTTTCCTTTACCACGCGGATCGCTTGGGCTACCTCGTCTGGGGCGAGTTCGGGGACTGGGGCGTGTCCGGCGGGGGTACGGTCGGCCACAACCAGAAACCGACGGCGAGTTTCGTTGCCCAGTGGTTGGAGGTGCTGCAGCGCGACTTCAACCATCCGTCCATCATCGGCTGGTGCCCGCTCAATGAAACACACCAGCTCCTCCATGACCGCATCACTGTGCTGGACGACGTCACGCAGGCCATGTTCCTTGCCACCAAACTGGCCGATCCCACGCGCCCGGTGATCGATGCCTCGGGCTACTCCCACCGCGTCCGGGAGACGGACATCTACGATTCCCACTCCTACGAGCAGGATCCGGACAAGTTCCGCCTCCAGCAGGAGGGCCTCGCCGCCGGCAAGCCTTTCCTCAACCGCACCCCCGACGGCGGGGATTACTCGGTCCCCTACGCCGGCCAGCCCTACTTCGTCTCCGAGTTCGGGGGTATCTGGTGGAACGAGGAAGAGGCCAGGCAGGCCGCTGAGGCCGGCAATGATGTGGCGAGTTCCTGGGGCTACGGTCAGCGCGTGGCCAGCGAAGAGGAATTCCATGAACGGTTCGAAGGCCTGTGCCGCGTCCTCCTGGAGAACGCGGAGATGTTCGGGTACTGCTACACCCAGTTGACCGACGTCTTCCAGGAGAAGAACGGTATCTTCACGTTCGATCGCGGCCCCAAGTTCGACCTTGAACGCATCCGGGCGGCACAGCTGCGCCCCGCGGCCATCGAGGGCGAACAGGATCTCTGACTCGACTAACGAGTGGCCAAGGTCCTCATACCCAGTCGTCCCGCTCAATCAGCACTTGTTTGAGCAGGTCCAGCCGGTCGGACACAATTCCATCCACACCCAGGTCCAACAGCCGCTCCATCTCCTCCCGCTCGTTGATGGTCCATACGTGGACGAGGCGGTCGATGCGATGTGCGCGGCGAATGAAGCCTTCGCTTACTACGCGAAAGCGGCCGTAACGGACGGGCACTTGGAAGACGTCGACGTCGGCAAGCAGCTTACGCGCCAACGCAGCCGGAAGTATTGGGCCCAGGAAGACAAACAGGGCCGTGAGGGTAGAGCCCGCCGAGGACGCAACCCGTTTGTCCAAGCGCTTCAGGACGGCCCGTCTGCGGCGGTCCGAGAAGCTGGTGACGAGGACCTGGCTGTGGATGCCGTGCCGTTCGATGGCTTCCGCCATGGGACCCACCGAGTTCCAGTCCTTGACGTCCAGGTTGAGTTTCGCGCCGGGAAGGGCTGTGACGAGTTGGTCGAAAGTCGGTACAGGTTCGACGCCGCCGATGCGGGCTTGGGTAACCTCGTCACCGGTCAGCTCGGCGATCCGCCCTGCAGCATTCGTCACCCGGTCCAAAGACGCGTCATGGAAAACGACCAAAAGCCGGTCCGCGGTCGTGTGCACATCGGTCTCAACGTGGACGGTCCCCAGCTCAACAGCTGCGTGGAAGGCTGCCATCGAGTTCTCCAACCCATCCAGGGAGAACCCTCGATGGGCCAGTGCCAGAGGACCGGAAGAACCGTCCTTGCGAAGAAAATAGGGCAGCGTCACACGGGTAGCGTAACTGAGGGATCCGGCCGCCCGCGGTGGTGGCTGGCAGACTATTGGGATGACTGTGTTGATTGCCGGTTGCGGCGACCTCGGAACTGAAGCAGGCCTGCGGTTCGCGGCGGCGGGACATGAAGTGATCGGCCTCCGGCGTTCCCCGGAGAAGCTGCCGCGGGAAATACGCGGTGTCCGCGCCGATCTGTCGCAAGAGGTTCCAGCGCTGCCGGCAGATGCCGGAACCGTAGTGATTGCCCTGGCCGCTGATGCTTCCACCGAGGAGGCCTACCGGGCAGCATACGTGGACGGGCTTTCCCACGTCCTGGATGCCGTGGACCGCCAGGCTGTTCCGCCCCGGCGCATCCTGTTCATCTCTTCGACGGCCGTCTACCCGGACGCAGGTGGAGCCGTGGTGGACGAATCGACCCCCACCGAACCAACCCGTTTCAGCGGAAAAATTCTCCTGGAAGCGGAGGAGCTGCTCTTCTCGTGCGCCGGCGAATCCCAAGCCGTGGTCCTGCGCCTTGGAGGGATCTATGGCCCTGGAAGGACCCGGCTCATTGACCAGGTCCGCTCCGGCACGGCCGTCATCCCGGCCCAACCGAAGCACACCAACCGCATCCACCGCGACGACGCCGCTGCCATGATCGTCCATTTAGCCACCATGGAACAGGAGCCGGATGCGGTCTACGTGGGCGTGGACAACGAATCGGCTGAACTGGGCGACGTTTTGCGCTTCCTCGCCAAGGAACTACAGCTTCCGGAACCTCCGGCAGGGCCTGCGTCCGACGGCGGCCCAGGAGACAAACGCTGTTCGAACCAGCGGCTCCGGTCCACCGGCTTTACCTTCACCTACCCGAGCTACAAGGAGGGCTACCGGGCAATCCTCGCCGGTGAGGGCGTGCGGCACCCTTGAAGGCTTAGACCTTCTCCCCGGCCAACTTCGCTTCGAGGATCTGGGCCACACCGTCGTCATCGAAATGCGGAGCCTGCCGGCCGGCAGCGAGGATCGCTTCCGGATGTCCGCTGGCCATGGCGTAGCCGTGGCCGGCCCAACGCAGCATCTCGATGTCGTTGGGCATATCTCCGAAGGCCACGACGTCAGCCGCTTCAATGCCCAGCGACTCGGCATACTTTGCGAGCGTCACGGCTTTATTGATGCCCGGCACGGACATCTCCAGCAAAGCGGTCCGGGGCGCAGAGTGCGTTGTAGCCACCAGGTGCGCGACGGCGGGTCCCACTTCCGCGAGGAACTCGTCCGGGGTGCCTTCCCGGGTGATGGCCAGGAACTTCACCACTGCGTCAGCGGCCGTCAGTGTCCGGTCCAAGGGGGCGGGAGTGAATTCCCCGAGCAGCTCGCTGGTTTCGTTTTCGATAAAACCGGGTTCAAGGTGGAAGCCGTGGAGGGTCTCCGCCCCGAACAAAGCGTCAGGCCTGATCGACTTGATGATTCGCCGCGCTTCAAAGACCGCCGTGATGTCCAGCGCCGTCGACGAGATGGGCTTCCCGGCAGCAGGGTCCCAAACAACGGCGCCGTTGGAACAAATGACGATTCCGCTGTGCCCGAGCTGCTCCTCCAGCGGGTACAGCCAGCGCGGCGGGCGGCCGGTGACAAAGACGAGTTCCACTCCGGCGTCGCGGCAGGCTTGGAACGCCCTGATGGTCCTGGCGCTGATTTTTCCGTCGTGACCGAGGATGGTGCCGTCAATATCACTTGCTACGAGCCGCATCATGCCAGTCTACGTGGGTAGCCCCGGCGTTTCCCCCGGCCCTCGCCTGCGGTAAGAAGCACAACATAGTGTGGGTCCATGAGTGAGAAAACGACCCAGGAGTACAGCACAAAAGGCGCATACGTCACCGGCGGCGAGTTCAACCGGGACACCAATTACATTGAGGACCGCATCACCCGGGACGGCACGCAGGGACCAAACGGCGAACCCGGCTGGCCCGTGGAAGCCGGCCGGTACCGCCTCATCGCTGCCAGGGCGTGCCCGTGGGCCAACCGCACGGTCATAGTGCGCAGGCTCCTGGGCCTTGAGGATGCCATCAGCCTCGGCCAGCCCGGGCCTACTCATGACGCCCGTTCCTGGACGTTCGATCTCGACCCCGACGGCAAGGACCCGGTGCTGGGAATCGAACGTTTGCAGGAGGCTTTCTTCCGTCGTTTCCCGGACTACCCGCGGGGCATAACGGTCCCCGCGATTGTGGACATCCCCAGCGGCGCCGTAGTTACCAACAACTTTCCGCAGATCACCCTGGACTTCTCCACCGAGTGGACGGAATTCCACCGCCCCGGAGCTCCCAAGCTGTACCCCGAGCACTTGCGGCAGGAAATCGACGAGGTCAACAAGCGGGTCTTTACCGAAATCAACAACGGCGTCTACCGCTGTGGTTTCGCGGGGTCCCAGGAAGCATATGAAGCCGCCTACCAGCGGCTATGGACGGCGATGGACTGGTTGGAACAACGCCTTTCCCAGCAGCGCTACCTTGTGGGAGACACCATCACGGAGGCCGACGTCCGCCTCTTCACCACCCTGGCAAGGTTCGACGCTGTCTACCATGGCCACTTCAAGTGCAACCGGAACAAGCTCACCGAGATGCCGGCATTGTGGGCCTACGCACGGGACCTGTTCCAGACGCCCGGGTTCGGGGACACCATCGACTTCGTGCAGATCAAGCAGCACTATTACATCGTCCACGAGGACATTAACCCGACGCAGATCGTCCCGGCGGGGCCGGACTTGTCCGGATGGTTGACTCCGCACGGCCGGGAGTCCCTCGGCGGGCGTCCCTTCGGTGACGGCACACCCCCGGGACCGGTCAAGGCGGGAGAAGAAGTCGCTGAAGGACACGGCGCCGCCTGAGTTCTAGGCGTGGTTCAGTTCAGCCCTCGACGGCGGATTGGCTCCGGCGCGTGAAACGGTGACGGCCGCAGCCCTCGCCGCGTGGTCCATGATGGCGGCGAGGGTTTCATCCGGCATGGCACGGAGTTCATCGCGGTTCTGGGCGCCGTCCAACCCGCGGTCCACAATGGCTGACAAGAGACCGGCCATGAACGAGTCACCGGCACCCACCGTGTCCACCACATCTACCAGCGGTGCCGGAACCTGGGTTTCGCCTGCACGCGTGATCCCCCAGGGGCCCCGTGCTCCGCGCGTCACCACCACCATGGCGGGCCCCTCATGGCCGCCCAGTGCCATCCAGCGACGGGCCGAGTCCAAGACATCTTCGCCCGGGTAGAGCCATTCAAGGTCTTCGTCCGATGCCTTGACCACGTCCGCGAGGCTCACGAAACGTTCGGCCTGCTTACGGGCATATTCCCTGTCTGTGATGATGCTGGGGCGGCAATTGGGGTCGAAGCTGACGGTGCATCGCGGGTGGGCGAACTCGACGGCGGCGAGCACTTCCGCGGCCCCGGGTTCCAGGAAAGCGGCGATGGATCCCGTGTGCAGCAGAGTGGCACCTTGCAGCATGAGGGGCAGCCGCCCGATGAGTCCGGGGACGTCCCAGGCGAGATCGAACGTGTAGGTGGCGGCGCCGTCGTCGTCCACCAGGGCGGTGGCCACGCTGGTGGGCTTGTCGTCGGGCGGAAGCGGAACCATGACTGAACTGGACCGCAGGTGGGCGCCCACGGAGTCCCCGTAAGCGTCCTTTCCGTACCGGCCCAGGAATTGGACGGGATGATCCAGCCGGGCCAGGCCCACGGCGACGTTGAGCGGGCTGCCGCCAACGTGGGCCTCTATCCCGCTGGAACGCTGGACGACGTCAACAAGCGCCTCGCCAATAACAGTCAGCATGGGACAACTCTGCCAGAGGACGTTGGGCTGAACCAGCGGTCAGGAGAGCAGGCGCTGGACCAGTTCGCGGCACTTCTTGTAGGCCACGGCCTTCGGGTCGATGAGGTCGAAGTGGTCCCCCGGAACCCTCAGGAGTTGTGCCGAGCCGCCGGATGCGTTGCTTGCTGCGACGTAGGCCTCGGACTGGCTCGCCGGAACATCCTCATCATTCATGGCGTGAACGGCATATACAGGAACGTCGATCGGGAGGGACGTCATGGGGTCTGCGTATTTATGCCGTTTGGGGTATCTTGCCGAATCTCCGCCCATCAGGTTGCAGACCGCGCCGTTGCTGAGGTTCAGGCGTTCGGCCGCTGCGAGGTTCAGGAGTCCGGACTGGCTCACGACGCCGGTCAGGTGCACGGCTTCGTCTTCCGGTCCGCGCTCCAGCTGCCGATCGGCGTCGGGCGTTCCGATGGAGGACAACCGGCCACGGCCGGCGGCCCATACCGCAAGGTGCCCACCGGCGGAGTGGCCCAGTGCCACCACCTTGCCGAGCTGGAGGTCATGGTTGCCGGCGATCTGTGCCAGATAGTCGATGCCGGCAAGGATGTCTTCGAAGGTATGCGGCCAGCCGCCGCCGTTCCCGGCCCTCCGGTATTCAAGGTTCCAGGCGGTGATGCCATGGGCCGCGAGGTCGCGGGCAAGGGGTTCACCCAGCTCTGCGCCGTACTGGGAGCGCCAATAACCGCCATGGATCACGACGGCGACACCTCCCGTCACGGCCGCCGGGCCCCGGTGGTTTCCGTTGTGTGGTTCAGGTATGAAGAGTTCGCCCCACTGACTGGGGTGTTCGCCGTAGCTGTACTTGTGCCGCAACATTGCGCCCTCCTTTGTATCGAGCCTATCGCGAGCGGCCGCCGGTTTGGCTAGCAGCAGTTCGACGGCGGGGCGTCCGGCTTCGCTGTCAGGGCCGCACCGTAAGCTGGATCCATGGCGAGCAACTGGGACAGCTTGGACCTCGATCAGCGCAAAGCGGTGGAGGCCAACGTCCAACTTTACGAGCGGGTGCGTCCTGCACTTAAGCGTGTTACCCGTGATGTTTTGCTGACCCTTCGGGACTTGCTCAACGACGCCGAGGTGACGCCGTTGTTCGTTACCGGCCGCACCAAGACCGTCGATTCGTTCCGCGAAAAGATCTCCCGGACGGAGGAACCCCTGGAACCGGGTGGCCCTCGCATGCTCAAGTTTCCGGACCCGTTCCGGACGCTGAATGACATGGTCGGCATCCGGGTCATCACCAAGCTGCCCGCGGAGAACGCCGCGGTAGCCAACATCATCAAGCGCCAGCGCCAGCTCTTCGATTGCCGCGGGGACCGGGAAAAGGACATCGGCTCCATCGAGTCCGGAACGTACGGCTATTCCAGCCGGCACCTCATTTTGCGGACCATCCAGAACGAGACCGTGAAGGAGTACCAGCAGGTCTTCAATCCGGATCTGCCCGCCAACGGCAGCTACTTCTTCGAATGCCAGATCCGCACGGTGTTCGCCCACGCGTGGAGCGAGATCGAACACGACATCCGCTTCAAGGCGGAGGACCCCCGGGCCTGGACCCCGCACTTCGACCGTCAATTCACCGCCACGGCCGCCATGCTGGAAACCGTGGAGACCGCGTTCGCCGATCTCCACGAGCGGTATGAGGAAGTTCGTGGCTACTGGGACCTCGAAGGCGAGGGCGCCTCGCCGCTCACTCCCAACCGTGTACGTGACGTCTGGCGTACCCTGCTGCCGCACGTAGACCGTAAAGTAGATGACGACTGGGGATGGGCCGCCGAACTCCTTGCAGCCCACGGACTCACCAAGACCGTGGAACTCGCCGGGTTGCTCAGCGCCAACCGGATTACCGAGGTCCGCAAGGCCTTGGACCACCGCTACTCCCCCGGCCCGGACCGCCTCTTGGACGACCTTCTGCTGTGGCAGTACGGGACCGAACACATTGATCTCACCGCTGAGGCGCCCGACGTCGTTCCGCACCCGCGGCGCGACAGCCTCCTGCGGCGTCTTAAGCAGATTGAGCGCTACCGCCAGACTGCACTTTAAGGACCCATGACTCCGGAGCAACTCATGTCCCTGCGGGCGACTTTCCGCTCGCCCCGCCGCCTCCTGACCGAATCCTTGGCCGGCTTGGTCGTGGCATTGGCGCTCATTCCGGAGGCAATTGCGTTCTCGGTGATCGCCGGGGTGGACCCTCGAATTGGTTTGTTCGCGTCCTTCACCATGGGTGTGGTCACGGCAATCGTCGGCGGACGCCCGGCCATGATCTCGGCTGCGACCGGCGCCGTTGCGCTGGTCATTGCACCGGTCATGAAGGAACACGGCCTTGACTACCTGATTGCCACCATCATCCTGGCGGGAGTCTTCCAGATCATCCTCGCTGCCCTGGGCGTCACGCGGCTCATGCGGTTCATCCCGCGGTCCGTGATGATCGGCTTCGTCAATGCCTTGGCCATCCTGGTGTTCATGTCCCAGATGCCCGAACTCTTCGGGGTGCCTTGGATGGTCTATCCGATCGTTGCCGTCGGGTTGGTGATCGTGTTCGGCCTGCCACGGCTGACAACGGCAGTGCCCGCACCCTTGGTGGCCATTGTCCTCATTACGCTGGTCACGGCCCTCGGACACATCGATGTTCCCACTGTCAGCGACAAAGGAGAGTTGCCGGACAGCCTGCCTGGGTTCTTCCTGCCCAACGTGCCCTTGACCATGGAGACCTTCCAAATCATCGCGCCGTTCTCCTTGTCCATGGCGCTGGTCGGCCTGCTTGAGTCGCTCATGACGGCCAAGCTGGTTGATGACATCACTGATACGCGGTCCAACAAGACCCGGGTCTCCTGGGGGCAGGGAGCAGCGAACATCGTAACGGGCTTCCTGGGCGGCCTGGGTGGTTGCGCCGTCATTGGGCAGACCATGATCAACGTGAAGGGATCCGGCGCCAGGACACGGCTGTCTACGTTCCTGGCCGGCGTCTTCCTGCTGGTCCTGGTGGTGGTCCTTGGCGACGTCGTGGGGATGATTCCCATGGCGGCGCTCGTGGCCGTGATGATCTTCGTTTCGCTGATTACCTTCGACTGGCACTCCATCCGCCCATCCACCTTGAGGCGCCTGCCCAAGTCTGAGACCGCCGTCATGCTCCTCACTGTTGCTGCCGTTGTGGCCACCCATAACCTGGCAGTGGGTGTCGGCGTCGGCGTCTTGACCGCCATGGTGCTGTTCGCCCGGCGGGTGGCCCACTTCGCCACGGTGGAGCGGACGGAACTGGAGCTCAACGGCGAGACCGTTGCGACCTACACAGTGGACGGTGAACTCTTCTTCGCCTCATCCAATGACCTGTACACCCAGTTTGACTACGCAAGAGATTCCGCAGAAGGCATAGATCGCGTGGTGATCGATCTGCACAACTCGCATTTGTGGGACGCGTCCACCATTGCCGTGCTGGATTCCGTCACCGAAAAGTACCGGAACCATGGTCGCGAGGTGGAGTTCATCGGCCTCAACGAGGCGAGCATCCGGATGCGCGAGCGTCTGGCCGGCAAGCTCAACGGCTAATCCCGCCCAACTAAGTCGCAGCTGTGCGCGTTCTAACCCCGGTAAAACGCGCACAAATGCGACCCACTTGGGAAGCGAGGGGCCGTCCCAGCGGAATGGACTCCCCTTGACGGCGTCTTTGTGAGCGCAAACAATCGACGGAGTGAGTTCGCCAAAGCAGAGGAAGATCAAACCATGAAGAACTGGGCCGGAAACCTCCAGTACTCGTCCGCAGCCGTGCACCGCCCCTCTTCGGTAAGCGAGGTCCAAGAGCTCGTGGCCAATGCCCCGCGGGTCAAGGCACTTGGGTCCCGGCATTCGTTCAACACGGTGGCCGATACCAGCGGCACGCATATTCTGCTGGATGCGCTCCCCCAGGAGATCACCCTTTCCGAAGACCGGAAGACGGTCAAGGTGAGCGGCGGCATCAGCTACGGCGCCCTGTGCCGGGCGATTGAAGAGCAGGGCTATGCCATCCACAACCTTGCCTCCCTGCCCCACATCTCAGTAGCCGGAGCCATCCAGACCGGCACCCACGGCAGCGGCGTCCAAAACCCGTCCTTGGCTGAAGCGGTGGTGAGTTTGGACGTGGTCCGAGCTTCCGGCGAACTGGTGACGCTCACCCGGGATGACCCTGAATTCGCTGCAACAGTAGTCGGGCTGGGGGCGATGGGAATCGTCACGGGCCTTGAGTTGGCAGTCCGCCCGAGCTTCGGGATGCGGCAGCGCGTGCTCACGGGGCTCCCTTGGGACCGGGCGCTGACGGATTTCGAAACCATCGCATCAAGCGCCTACAGCGTCAGCTTCTTCACCGACTACACCGGAGACTCGATCCCGCAGGTTTGGCTGAAGGCGCTGGGCACCGAAGCTGCGCTGCCTGATCTTTTTGGCGCCACAGCTGCCCCGGCCGCGCTTCATCCGCTGCCGGGAATGTCCGCGGAGAACTGCACCATCCAGCTGGACGAGCCCGGCAAATGGCTGGACCGCTTGCCCCACTTCCGCCACGAGTTCACGCCAAGCAACGGGGAAGAACTGCAAAGCGAGTTCATCCTCCCGTTGACGGATGCCCCTGCGGCCCTCCAGGCCGTTCGTGCCTTGGCGGACAAGCTTGCTCCGCTCCTCTTTGTTTCCGAAATACGTACCATTGCGGCGGACGAGTTCTGGCTCAGCCCCTTCTACCAACAGCAAAGCGTTGCCCTGCACTTCACGTGGAAGCCGCTCCAGACCGAAGTTGAAGCTTTCCTTCCCGAGCTCGAACGCAGCCTGCAGCCGTTCGGTTCCCGCCCCCACTGGGGCAAGCTCTTCACGCCGTCGCTTTACGACTTCGCTGCGCTGTACCCGAGGTTCGAGGACTTCCGTGCCCTGGTGGAGGCCAATGACCCTCAGGGCAAGTTCCGGAATGGCCTCTTGGACAGCGTGCTGGGCGTGGCCGCTCCCGCAGGCAAGTAGCCAACCGCGGGAACGAACTACTCGATGTGAGCCAGGACCGCACCCGTGGCGACTACTCGCCCCGGAGCCGAGAGGACTTCGGTGAGTGTGCCTGCCCGGTGTGCGGGGACCTGGGTCTCCATCTTCATGGCTTCCAGCACCACCAGGGGATCGCCCTCGGTTACTTCGTCACCGGGTTCGGCGAGCCACTTGACCACCGTGCCGGACATCGCAGCTACCAGTGCAGACCCGGCGGGTGCTTCCCCGGTGGCAAAACCCGGCGTATCGGCCAATCCCGATACCGGAGGCAGACCCTGTCCGGAACGGGCCCAGCCCTCAAGAAGGTCTGCCGGGAGGCCTACAGCGAGTCGCTTTCCGTCAACATCCACGGTGATGGTCCGACGCTCACCATTGAAGGCAGCCACGGAGTAATCCGGATCGTTGGGAATCCGGTCCGCGAAGTCGGTCTCAATCCAACGGGTGTGGACGCGCAGGGCATCCGCTGCAACAAAGTCTTCGGCTTCAAGGACTGCCCGGTGGAACGGCACAACGGTAGGGAGACCCACGATCTTCAGCTCCGCGAGGGCACGGCGAGCCCGACGCAGCGCTTGCTGGCGGTCAGCACCCGTGACGATCAACTTCGCGAGGAGGGAATCGAACTGCGGAGCCACAACTGACCCTGCCCGCACGCCCGAGTCCCACCGGATGCCCGGCCCGGCCGGAACTTCAAGGGACGCGACGGTACCCGGCGACGGGAGGAATCCCCGGCCCACGTCTTCGGCGTTGATGCGGAACTCGAAGGAATGGCTGCGGGCGGAAGGATCCTCAGTGATGCTTAGCGGCAAGCCTGAGGCAATACGGAACTGTTCCTGGACGAGGTCCACACCGGCGGTTTCCTCGGTGACAGGGTGCTCCACTTGCAGCCGGGTGTTTACTTCGAGGAAGGCCACAGCGCCTCCTGCGGACACCAGGAACTCCACGGTTCCGGCGCCGAAGTACCCGGCCTCACGGACGATCGCCTTTGAGGCCTCGTAGATCTGGTGTCGCTGTTCTCTGCTCAGGTACGGAGCAGGTGCCTCTTCCACCAGCTTCTGGTGCCGGCGCTGCAACGAACAATCCCGGGTTCCCGCCACAACCACGTTCCCGTGCTTGTCGGCGACGATCTGCGCCTCCACGTGCCGCGGCCGGTCGAGATACTGCTCCACAAAGCATTCGCCGCGACCGAACGCCACCACGGCTTCACGGACGGCAGAGTCGAACGCTTCCTCGACCTCGGCCAGCTCACGGACCACCTTCAGTCCGCGACCGCCACCACCAAAAGCAGCCTTAATGGCGATCGGCAGGCCATGCGCTTCGGCGAAGGCACGGGCCTCGGCAGCTGAAGCCACCGGGCCATCGCTTCCCGCAACCAAGGGCGCACCGGCCCGGACGGCGATCTCCCGCGCCGTGATCTTGTTGCCAAGCTGGCGGATGGACTCCGGCGAGGGTCCCACCCATTCAAGTCCCGCATCGATGACCGCCTGCGCGAAGTCGGCATTCTCGGACAGAAAGCCGTAGCCGGGATGGACGGCGTCCGCTCCCGACTTGGCGGCCACATCCAGCAGTTTGCCGATGTTGAGGTAGGTGTCGGCCGGGCTGTTCCCGCCCAAGCTGTATGCCTCACCAGCAAGGGCGACGTGCATTGCGTCGGCGTCAATGTCCGCATAGACGGCGACGGAAGAGATGCCTGCATCGTCACAGGCTCGCGCCACGCGGACGGCGATCTCGCCGCGGTTGGCAATCAGGACCTTACGCATTAAAAACTCACTTCTCCGGGGTTTGGAAGTCTGGTGAATCCGGGACCAGCCGGAAACGGATTTTCCCGCCGACCGGGACTTGGGCGGCGCGGTCAAGGTGCTCGTCGCGCACTACGCCGATCACCGGGTAGCCGCCCGTAATGGGATGATCCGCGAGGAACAGCACAGGCAGGCCTGCGGGAGGTATTTGGAGCGCTCCGGCCATGGTCCCTTCGCTGGGGAGTTCGCCGTCACGGGTTCGCACCAGGGGCTGCCCGTCCAAGCGCATTCCCACACGGTTGGACTGCGGCGTGACCACCCAATCCTGGCTTGCCAGCGAGTCCAGGGCCGACTGGTCGAACCAATCCGCGCGGGGTCCAGGCACCACATCCAGCACGGTCACGGTCTCCGCACCTGGAAAGTCAGGCTGGAGCTCGGGACTGCCCACCGCGGTGGAAACAGTGTCACTGCCGGCCCGCAGTTCCTTGCCGACCGTCAACGGCGCCGGCCCGATTCCGGACATCGTGTCAGCAGAGCGGCTGCCCAGGACCGCCGGAACATCTATGCCGCCACGGATCGCCACGTAGTTCCGGAATCCGGATTCGGGCACTCCAAGGCTGAGGACTTCACCATCGAGCAGTGCGAACGGTGCGGCCATGCCGACGGTCCGCGTCGCGCCTGGCTGTGGACCGCCGTCGTGATTCACTGAGTCAACCCACGACGGCGACTGGACGGTGAGCGTCGTTGGCGCACCGGTCACGGCAATCACCTGATCGCCGATAGCCTCGATGGAAAGTCCACCGCCCACTGACTCAATGGCGGCTGCCGTCGACGCGTTGCCTACCAGGCGATTGGCGCGACGGATGGAAGCGTGGTCCAGGGCTCCCGCAGCCGAAACTCCCAGAGGGCCATGACCTCTGCGCCCCAGGTCCTCGATGAGGCTTTGGACTCCCGGGCTGACAATGCGCAGACCGGATTCAGTGTGGTGCTCCGAATCGGATTCCGGCTCATGGGCCGAGGCGGTAACTACTTCCCGGACAGCCCGGTACTGCACACGGTCGCCCGGGCGCACCAAGGCGGGCTTGGGCCGTTCCAGATCCCACATGCGGGCTCCCGTGCGGCCGATCAGTTGCCACCCGCCCGGGGAACGGCGGGGGTAGACAGCGGAGTACTCCCCGCCGAGGGCCACTGATCCGGCCGGAACAGCCGTCCGGGGGGTGGCCCGTCGGGGAACCGTCAAGGCATTGTTCTCGCCCACCATGTAGCCGAACCCGGGCGCGAACCCGGCGAAGGCGACCGTCCAGGTCTGGCCTGTGTGCGCAGCCACCACACCGTCCACGCTCAGGCCGGTGAGTTCAGCGACGTCAGCCAGGTCTTCGCCGTCGTACACCGTCTCGATCACCACCAACCCGGAGTCGGTAACGTCCGGAGCTGTCAGTTCAAGCTGCAGGAGCCGGGCGCCGATGGCCCGGGTCGCGGAGGCTGACTCGCCAACCACCATGACCGTTTCCGCGGCTGCCAGCACGTCCACTTGGCCGGGAAGCGGCTTCCTGTTGAGCAGGTCCTGCAAGGCCAGTACCTCGGCAAGGCCGTCCAACTCCGCGAGCACGGCGCGCGTGCCTACCGGCCTCACGGAGCGGACCTTCTTGCTGGTTACGGTTTCCATCACGGTATCCATCATGTGCTTCGCAGCCGATCAGGCGTGCGATCCCTCCAGGAGGCGGGCTTCCTCTTCAGGCTTGGGATCACGGCCCAGGAGCATGCCGACGATCGTGACGATGGCTGTCAGCAGGAGGTAACCGGCAATCAGCCACCAGCCGCCGGACGCTGCCCCGTACAGGGCCGTGAAGATGAGCGGTGCGACAGCTCCACCGACGACCCCGGCCAGCGTGTAGGCCAGGGAGCTGCCGGCATAGCGCAGGCGGGCGGGGAACTGTTCGGTGATGAAGGCGGCCTGAGGACCGTACATGAAGGCGTGGAGTGCCAGGCCGATCACGACGCCGATGGTCAGCATCACTACCGACTTGCCTTGGATCATCAGGAAGAACAGCGGAATGAAAACGGCGGTAGCTGCGGCCGTCACGCCGTAGACCAATCGACGGTTGATGCGGTCGGTCACTGCCCCGGCTAGCGGGATGAGGAACAACTGGAATGCAGAACCGATGAGAATGGCGGCGAGGACGTTGCCGGTGGTCATGCCCAGCTCCTTGGTTGCGTAAACAGCCACGAAGACGGTGAAGAGCGCATACAGAACGTCCGGGCATACGCGGGAAAGCGCTGCGGAGACCAAGGCCTTGGGCTCGGTGGTGAAGACTTCCTTGATGGGAGCCTTGGGACGCTCACCGTGGGCCTGGATTGCCTTGAAGACAGGGGTTTCTTCCAGCTTGAGGCGGATAATCAGGCCGAAGGCCACCAGAAGCGCCGACGCCAGGAAGGCTACGCGCCAGCCCCAGGACAGGAATGCCTCGTTGCTCAACGTTGCGGCCAGGACGGCAAGCACGCCGTTGGCCAGGAGGTTACCGGCCGGCGGACCGATCTGGGCAGCGGAGGACCAGAATCCGCGCTTGTTCGGGTCACCGAACTCGCTGGAAAGCAGCACGGCGCCGCCCCACTCGCCACCGACGCCGATGCCCTGGGCCAGGCGCAGGAGCACCAGAATAGTCGGTGCGGCCACGCCGATCACGGAGTAATCCGGCAGGGCGCCGATCAGGACAGTCGCGATGCCGATCAGCACCAGGGTGAAGACCAGGACGTATTTACGCCCGACCTTGTCCCCCAGGCGCCCGAAGACGACGCCGCCGATGGGGCGTGCCAGGTAGCCCACCGCAAAGGCCGAGAAGGACAGGAGCAGTGCAACGAACTCATCCCCTGCCGGGAAGAAGATCTTGGGGAACACGAGTGCCGACGCTACCGAGTAGATCGCAAAGTCGTAGTACTCGAGCGACGTGCCGGTGAGGCTGGCGACGTACGCCTTAAGGGCGCCGGCCGGTGGCTTCCTTGTCACGGCCTTGGTTGCCTTGTTGGTGCTGGTCATGGTTTCCTCCGGAGGGGATGAAGGGGGCCTGATGGCTAGAGGAACGAGCCGATGCTGACACCGGCGTCGATCAGTGCGGACTTCACTTCAGTGGCCATGGCAACGGCCCCGGGTGAGTCTCCATGGACGCAGATGCTCTCTGCGCGGATGGTGAGGACGGAACCATCAATGGTCCGTACGGATTGTTCGGTGGCCATACGCAGGACGTGTTCGGCCACCTCTACGGGATCATGCAGCACGGCGCCGGGTTGCGAGCGGGAAACCAGCGTGCCGTCCGGGTTGTAAGCGCGGTCGGCGAAAGCTTCGGAGACGGCGCGCAGTCCGGCTTCCTCGGCCAGGCGCAGGACCTCTGATCCCGGCAGGCCGAGTATCGGCAGGTTGGGGTCCACCGACTTGACGGCCTCCACTACTGCGCGGGCCTGCGCCGTGTGCTTCACGATCGTGTTGTAAAGCCCGCCGTGCGGCTTCACGTATTCAACGCGACCGCCTGAGACAGCGGCCAGTGCCTGCAGCGCACCGATCTGGTACACGACGTCGTCCGCGAGTTCCTTGGGGTCGATGTCCAGGAAGCGGCGGCCGAAACCTGCAAGGTCGCGGTAGCCCACGTGGGCGCCAATGACGACGCCGGCCTCCACCGCCTTCTCGCACGTGGCGCGAATGACGCCGGGGTCACCGGCGTGGAATCCACACGCAACGTTGGCACTGGAGACGGACCGGAAGATGGCTTCATCGTCTCCAAGCGTCCAGCGTCCGAAGGCTTCTCCGACGTCGCTGTTCAGGTCAATGATTGCCATGCTGTGATCCCTGCCTCGTGATGTGCGTTACATCAAGAATGCACCAGATCGCCGGATTGTTCAACAATCCAGCGATCCTAATTTTCGGCAATCGTGTAATTTTGGTCTATGGCCGGAGCAGAGCAGCAAACGAATGAGCACCCCGGCCTGGACAGTGCCCGCGCACGGGTCCGGATGCGGGTACCGTCCGTCGCGGAGCGCGTGGCCGAGGAACTCCGTTACCAATTGGCTGAGGGCTTCCTGGTTCCGGGAGCGAAACTGACCGAGGCAACCGTTGCCGAAGACCTCGGCGTCTCCCGCAACACGGTCCGGGAGGCCTTCGCCGAACTGGCCAGTGAACGCCTGCTCATCCGGCAACCCAACCGCGGCGTTTATGTGGCGACGCTGGAGCCTGGGGACATCCACGACGTTTACACAGTCCGCCGCGCGATCGAAGTCAGCTCGATCCGCGCGGGCGGTTCACCCGAGCGCATAGCTGCCGTCAGGGCGGCCGTCGAAGAGGGAAAGCGTGCGGCCGCCGAGAATGACAACGACGGCCTGGGGAGCGCCAACCAGCATTTCCACGGAGCGATCGTGGCCCTGGCCGAAAGCGCCCGCCTGAACGCGATCATGAAGCAGGTGCTCGCTGAGATGCGGCTGTACTTCCACAAGGCAACAGTCGACGCGAATTTCTACAGCGACTGGCTCGAGGAAAACGAGAAAATCTGTTCAGCCCTGGAGCACGGCGAGCTGGAAAAAGCCGGCGATCTCCTGCTTGCCTACCTCAACCGCTCGGAACAGCAGCAGGCATCCGTCCACGGCCAGTAGATCAGCGCTTCCCCTTCTTCCGTGAACCCCTGCCCCGGCCCTTATCCGGATTGGGTGCGTAGCGCTGCGCAACGCCCGGTTTCTTCCCGGCCGAAGACCCGCGTCGATCGGGCTTGGGAGCTTTCTTGGGTTTTTCCTTCTGCGCCGACGGCTGCCGCGAGCTTTGCGCCGTCCGGCCCCTCACGATGCCGATGAATTCCTCGACCTCTTCACTGTCAGTACCCGCAAGCCAGGCGAGACCGATCTGCGTGCCCGGAGCTCCGGAGACCCGGCGACTCACCGTTTGCTTGTTGTTCAGGTACCTGGCCACGGGCATGGGAAGAATCACCAAACCAGCCCCCGACGCCACCACCTGGAGGGCCATCTCCGGCCCGCCCATCTCCGCGATGTCAAGGAAGTTCTCCTCTGAAAGGTCCTCCAGCGCGACCTCCTCGAACACCGAGATTTCGTGGCCTTTCGGCGCCACCACCGCTTGCTGCTCCTCATACAGGGGAATGAGGTTCAGGCCTTCCCGATCCACGGGCAGGCGAACAAAACTCAGATCCGCTGAACCGTCACGCAGCACCGAAAGCTGGGTGTCGTCGTCGGACATGAACGAGTGCAGCGGGACGTGCGGCATCCGCTCTTCCCACCGCCGGATCCACTTGCCCGGTGTCACTCCCGCCACATAGGCGAAGCGGAGCTCTTTGGTTTCGGGGGACTCTTCTTCAGGGGCTGGCACACACTCACAGTACCGGCCAGATACCCTTGAAGCATGACTCCCAAGAACTCCCAGACCATGAAGCCGGAAACAGCTGCCAAGAAACTCGGCATCTACCTGCCCGCTGCACCCCAGGAGTTCCAGGACTCGCCCGTCACCCGCGAGGCTTACGCCGAACTCCAGGCCAACCCGCCCGAGTGGCTCGCCGAACTTCGCCGCAACGGACCGCACCCGCGGCCGGTTGTTGCGCAGAAACTCAACGTCTCCATCAGCGGCCTCACCCGCGGCGGCATCACCGAACCGCTGACGACGGCGGAAATCGCCGAGCTGCTCCAGTCCCCGCCTCAGTGGCTGGTGGTCGAGCGTGCAACCCACGCCGCTGTGCGCGCCGAAGCGTTGCGCGTCAAGGAAGAGAAGCGAAAGAAAGCGGCCACCAAGGAAGCCAGGGAGAATGCAGCCGCCAAGCGCGAAGCTCCCAAGGGAACCAAGCGCAACTCTTAGCACCAAGCGAATGGCCGGGACTCCAGCGTCCCGGCCATTGCCGTGCAGCTAGTCCTGGTGCAGCTGCACGAAGTTTCCGCAGCCGTCATCGAAAACCGCGCTGATACCGGACGGGTCCTCGGCCGGCTCGCCCTTGAACACCACCCCGGCTGCCAACAGACGCTCGTACTCGGCCCGGACGTCGGGCACGCCCAGCACCACAGCCGGCATCCCGGCGTCGTACACGGCATTCATGTAGTTGGCACCGATCGGGTTATCGCTGGGTTCCAGCAGGAGGCCCGTTGCGGTGTCGTCAGCGCCGGGGTTCTTGATGATGAACAGATTGTATTCGGGCATCGCCATGAGGGTGTCGAAACCAAGTGTCCCGGTGTAGAACGCGTGGGCGGTGGCGGGATCTTTGACGTGGATGCTGCACATTTTCAGTCTCATGGGGCAAGGCTACGCGCCAGGTCTGACACTAGGAACGGCGGCCCCTGGACTCGGGCCATTGCCCCCGCACCCGTACCCAAATTCCACGGCGCACCGCATACTGAAAACACAGCCTTTTGCGTCCGGGAGGTGCTCCGATGATGGTCATGTGGGGCTTGGCTTTGGTCCTTGCAACCGTGGCGACCACAATTGTCCTGCAACGAAAACTGACCCGTGGCCGCGGGCCGGAGCCGGACACCATCTTTTGGGATGCGTTCGCCGGACTCGTCGTGGTGGTACCGGCAATTGTGGTTCCGGCCGTGCAGTGGGCACCGGCCGGGTTGGTGATGCTTGCCCTCACGGCGGCGACGACGGCGGCCACGTTGGCGGCCATCCGCAAAGTCGAGCGTATCCGCGCTGCCGAGCCCCGCCGTCGTACGGGTTTCGCAGACGATGCCACCTGGCACCAGGCCCTCCTCACCAAGTGGCGCACCTACGAGTTGGATCCTGCCTTCGCCATTGACTTCCCGGCAATGTCCGACGTTCGGGTGCCCGAAACCGCCGCGCTTACCCAAGCCATGCGGGAGGCCGAGCACTGCAAGGTGACGGCCGGAACCGACTACCGCGCCGCCGTCGAACGCCTTGCCCATGCCCTTGCCGCCGCTGAACGCGCGGCGGGGGTACCCGCCGGCACGGCGGGCACCCCCAGCGTCGGTTAGGCCGGATCAGCCCCGGTTAGGCCAAGACAGACGCCAGTTTGTCCGCTTCCACGATGCGCGCGGCGGTTGCCTGGCCCATGCGTACGGCGCCGTCCACGTGCTGGTAGCCCTCGGCCGCTAGGTCGGATGAAGACCAGTAGATCGGACCCACGTTGGCGTGCTGGTCCTTGCCGTAGCGGTGCAGGCCGCCCAGATCGTAGCTGGATGCGTACGCCCCGCGGGTCCATTCTTCCGACCCCCAGTCGGACTCGTAGTAGACCTCCGGGGTCAGGGCCTTCTCTCCCAGGAACCCGGCGATCGACTCCAGGATGGCCTTCTTCCGGTCTTCAGCGCTGAGTTCGAAGACTGCGTCGGCCTTTTCGTCAGAGACAAAGCCCACCAAGGTGCCGCGGGTGTCGCCGTGGTTGGTGTTGTCGTAAACCTCCTGAACCAGGGCACCGGCGCTGAAGCACGTCCCCGACAATCCTTCTTCCCGCCAGAACGGCGTCTTGTACACAGCGTGCACCTTAATGACCAGGCCCAGCGACTGGTGCTGGTGCATCTGGTGCTGGCGGCGCGGCAGCGGCGGGTTGAACGAAACCCGGGAGTACAGGTTCGGCGGAACGGCCATGATCACGTAGCGCGCGTTGACGGTTGCCCGATCCGATTCGACCGTCACACGGTTTTCTTCCCAATTGATGGTGCGCACCGGGCTGCTAAGAACGACGTCGGCGCCCAGTTCCGCCGCCTGCAACAGGGAGACCTGCTGCATGCCGCCGACTACCCGCTTGTCCAGGATGAAGTCCTCATCCGTCAGGTGGGTGAAGGATCCGGCGGATGCGGCCATGAGCACCGCCTGCAGGGCGGAGAAAGCATGTGCGGGCTTGGTGAGCATGCCACCGGCAATGAAGAGGCCAATGTTGTTGCAGGCTTCCTCATCGTGGGAGTTCCGGCGGAGCCAGTGGTGGAAGGAGATGGTGTCCAGCTCACGGGCCTTCGGATGGGCCCAGGGTTCGGTCGGGCCGATTTCCGCGGCGAGTTCGTCCAGAATCCTTACCAGATTGTCCATCTCGGCTTTGGTGGTCTCGCTGACCGGGAAAGTGTCGCCGGTGTACTGGACCCGCTTGCCGTCCGCTCCGATGTAGACGGATTCTCCGTCACGGTAGCGCGGGTACATCTCCAAACCGAGCTCTTCGAGCAGTGCCATGAGCGCGGTCTGGTCCGGGGAAACCCACTGGCCGCCGATTTCCAACATGGCTCCGTCGACCGTGTCGGTCCATGTGCGGCCACCTACGCGGTCGCGGGCTTCGAGTACCGCAACGCTAAGTCCTGCCTTCTTCAGTTCACGCGCGGCCGTCAACCCTGACGGACCGGCACCGACGATCACAACGTCGCGATCAAGATTCTGCATGATGTCCTTTCCGTGGCCGCCGGGTGGTGGCTGGCCAATAAATGAATGCCATTCATTTATATTCATAGTAGCGCCGGCTTCAGCTGCTGGGAAGACCTGCAATGGAATAATGCTGGGGACAATGGCAGCAGAAAGGCTTCCGATGCCCGCACCCACCCCCGACGCCGCGCCTTCAACTGTCGGCGCCGCTCCCGCCGGCAAAGCCCGGCGACGCGCCGGTCGTCCCGTAGCGCGGGTTTTGGACCAGAGCGGCATCACGACGGCGGCACTCGAGTTGATCGGCGCCAAGGGCTACAACGGACTCACCATGGCGGCCCTCGCCAAATCGCTGGGGGTAGCGCCCTCCGCCCTCTATAACCACGTTTCCTCCAAGGACGACGTACTGCTGCTTCTCGAGGATCATCTGGCTGCCATGGTGGATGTATCGGCGTTTGGCACCGAACCCTGGGACGTCGCCGTCCGCAAATGGGCATGGTCGTACCGGGACGTCTTTTCCAAGCACACGCCCCTCATTCCGGTCATCGCCGTCCTACCCGTTGCCAACGCCCCCAAAACGCTGGCCATGTATGAGGCCGTCACGGCAGGATTCCGCGAAGCCGGGTTCCCCGAGGAGCGGATCATCTCTGCGATCGTCGCCTTGGAGGCCTTCGTTTTTGGGGCGGCCTACGACGTCAACGCGCCGGAGGACATCTTCGACGCCGGCAACCTGGCGGATCGGGTACCCAACTTCACCGCCGCAGTGGACCGGCTTGCCGCCGAGGGCCACGCAATGCCCACGAACGTCGCCTTCAGCCTTGGACTGGAAGCACTCATTGCCGGGCTTGGAGCCCTGCGGCAATAGCCGGACCCCTTCAAAAGCCGCCCTCATGAGCGCGGCCATATTGTCGCGTCCCGGAGCCTTAATGCATGGCCTCCCCGCAGGCTCGGGCTGCTAGCTGCACCCCTTGAACACTCGTGACTAAGGTCACATTCGTTTCGGCAACACAATTCGCCCTTTCAGCCGCCTTTAACAGCGATATCCGGTCCGATCGCATCGGACAGCCTCATGGCCCCTGGCCTGCGTCCACATCAAGCGGCCGCGCCAATTCCGGAAAGACGCTGAAGGGAAGACGTTGTTTAAGTCAACATCAAGGAAGGCGAGAGCCTTTATCGCCACGTTGGTGGTCCTCCTGGGGATACTCGCCAGTGCGATCCCGGGCGCCGTGACACCTGCGCAGGCTTATCAAGTAGCCATTAACAACGCCGCCATTTCGCCGGGGCAGGCGATCTTGTCCATGCCCGGATCCAATTTGACCACCACCTACACCATTGGCGGGCTGACCGGAGTGGTAGGCGGGGCCAGGATGGACAGCCGCGGCTACGTTGCCTCCGACTACCAACAGGGGATGGCGAACAACACGCCCGGCGTGGAAATCGTCACCGAGCTCACCAACAACTGCCCGGCGTCCGGAACGTGCAGCGGTTTGGGATCACTCACCATGACCTTCAACCAGCCCGTGCGGAACCCTGTCCTCAATATCGCCGGCTTGGGCGGCTACGTCTATTTCGATGAAAACGGCGACGACACCATCGAGGCGCAATCGCAGTACCACGCCGTCCTCAATCTTGGAACTCCCGGCCTGAGCCTGACCAAACTTTCCGGCGGCAACCTCGCCGTCTCGGGAAACTCGATCACCAACATCAACCCCAACTCTGGAACCTCCTGCGTTTCCGGCGTCCAGGGCGGCAACCCGGATCCAGTGGATGCGCAGGCTTCGGCGGGGTGTGGTTCCGTCCGCATCAACGGCATCGTGACCAGCGTGACCTTCAACGTCACCGGTGTCTTCGTTCCCGTGAGCGCAACCCTGCCGGGCTACACCGAGAACGACCTCTCGGAGCCGCTGCACAACAGGGACAACTACGTCATCTCCATGACAGTGCCGCAGGACTTCGGTGACGCACCGGCCTCCTACGACCAAAACAACGCTGCGCGGGCCATCCTTTCCGACGTCACACTGGGACCGAACGTCACCGAGGACAACGCGCTTGTGGCCAACGGCACTTCCTCACCCAACGTCAGCGCCTCGGCCACCCTGGACCAAAACGACGACGGCGTGACCCTTGCACCGTTCGCGGCCGGAACAAGCAGTTACTCCACCACGGTTGCCATCAACGGCGCTAGCAAAGCCGGCACGGTCTGCGGATGGATCGACTTCGACAAAGACACCCGCTTTGACAACCCTGCCGAGCGGGCCTGCGCAACCTTCGCAGCAGGGGCAACGCAGGCAACGCTCAACTGGACCGGGCTCTCAGGCGTAACGGCCGGAGATACCTACGCGCGCTTCCGTGTGGGGTACAACAGCACCCAAACGCAGGTTCCCATCGGGGCTTCCGATTCCGGCGAAGTTGAGGACTATACCTTCACCATTTCCCCGGCAATCGTGCCCGCCCCATCCATTTCGCTGGTGAAGTCAGTCGACAAGACCACCATGGTTGCAGGCGAAACAGCCACCTACTCCTTCACCGCCCAGAACACGGGAAACGTCACGCTGACCGGAGTGGTCATCAACGAGACCCAGTTCTCCGGCACCGGCAACATGAGCGCCCTCTCCTACACCTGGCCAGGTCTCCCTGGCATATTGCTCCCGGGCCAAACCGTGACCGCCACTGCCACGTACGTCATCAGTGCCATGGATGTCACCAGCGGCCTGCTGACGAACACCGCCACGGTGACCGGCAACCCACCCCTCGGCAATCCGGTGACGGACAACGATGATGCCGAAGTCCCCGCCGATCCCGCTTGGACCATCAAGAAGACGGCCACCGTCAACGGCAGCGGGACCGCCGTCGGGCAGTTCGTGAACCCGGGCGACACCATCACCTACACCGTCACCGCAACGAGCGTGGTGGGTCAAATCAGCGGAATTGTGCTCACGGACAACCTCTCCGGAGTCCTCAATAAGGCCACCTTCGTGAACGGCTCGGCACTCCTGACCATTGGGCCTGGCGCTCCGACTCCTGTGGCTGACCCGGCCTCACCGTCCACCACGCTCACCACTGCACCCTTCACGCTTCCCGCCGGGCAGACCGCCACCCTGCAATACAGCGTCACGGTCAACCAGGGTGCGTGGAACTCCACGCTGGTCAACACGGTCACCGGCAGCGGTGCGATACCGCCCCAGCAGTGCGCCACCGGATCGGGAACGCCCACAGCCGATTGCACCACGACCCACCGGACGCCGGCCAAGATCCTGATCGAGAAGATCGGCGAATCATCCGCGTCCACCTGGGTTCCCATGGATGGGTCCAGCTGGGCCATCCACGACGATGCCAGCGGAAGTCCCGGAGCGGTCAACACGTCTTACACCGTCGCGGCAATCGCAGGCCAGACCGGACAATTCCAGCTCGAAGGCATCCAGCCGGGCGTGTACTGGCTGGAAGAAACCGCTGCCCCGGTCGGCTTCAACCTGCTCGCGGAACCCGTGCAGTTCACCATTGCCGCCGACGGCTCCGTGACCCTTGGCCAAGGCAGCGGTGGTGGCGTTGTCACGGCCACCGATGCCAATGGAGACGGCATCTTCCTGCTCACGGTCAAGGACGTTCCCGCGCTGAAGCTCCCGGAATCGGGCGGAATCGGCTGGTGGCCCTTCACCATTGCCGGTTCAGCGCTCCTCCTGTTTGCCTTCGTCCTGGCAACGCCGGGCGTCCGGGGCAAGCGCAAGCAGCAACCCATCACCTAAGACCACCGGGCGGTCCGTTCCCTTGGGCCGCCCGGCCCTGAATGTTCACTTCCGAGCATCTGCACCATCAATAAACAGAAAGAGGAAAAAGAGTGAGTAACCCAAGCTCCCGGCGGTTATTGAAGACCGCCGCCGCAACGCTTACCGGGGCGGTGCTGGCGATGACCTTCTCGGTCGCGCCGGCCACTGCCGCCCCCTTGGTTGACCCGGACCAGACCGGTTCCATCACTGTCCACAAGTTCGAACGCCCCACCACTCCCACGGGCCTGCCCAACAACGGCACTTCCGTGGATACCACGGGCCTGACGCCGCTGAGTGGCATTGAGTTCACGGTCCAGCAGGTCAACACCATCGACCTCGCCTCCAACGCCGGATGGGATGCCGCACATAACCTGAGCAGCGTCTTCTCCCCCTCGAACCCCACAGGGTCCATCACCGGCGCCGGCTACAGCCTCGGCGCGGGTCAGGTACAGACCACCGACGGCCAGGGTACTGCGGCTTTCGCAAACCTGCCCGTGGGCCTGTACCTCGTCACTGAGACCAACTACCCCGCCGGTGTGACGCCGTCGGCACCGTTCCTGGTGTCCATTCCGTTGACGGACCCGGACAACCAGGACAACTGGCTCTATGACGTCCACGTTTACCCGAAGAACTCGGTCAGCGGGGCAGAAAAGACCGTCACCGATGCCTCCGACGTCAAACTGGGCGACCAGATCGACTTCACCATCACCGGCGACATCCCCAATGAGGAAGTCATCGACGGTTACAAGATCGTTGACCAGCTCGACGACAAGCTGACGTACGTCAGCACCACGCTCAGCCTGGTTGACGGCACGGTCCTCACCGAAGGTGTCGACTACACGGTGACCTTCGATGCCGCGTCCAACACCGTCTCCGTTGAATTCACCCCGGCCGGCCTGGCCGTGCTGGAGGCCCACACGGACAGCCGCGTGAAGATGGTTGTTGGCACCACGGTCAACACCATTGGTGAGATCGAGAACGAGGCTTTGGTTTACCCGAACGCTGCCAGCTTCACCATCGCCCCGGGCCAGCCCGGCGGCCCGATCGTCACGCCTCCGGTTGTCACCAAGTGGGGTGACATCACCCTTGAGAAGGTTGATGAGAACGGCGCAGCCCTGGCTGGAGCCTCCTTCTCCATCTACACCAACCAGGCGGACGCCGAGGCCGGCACCAACCCGATCAGCCTGAACGGCGAGACCGAGTTCACCGTTGCTGCCGATGGAACGCTGACCGTATCCGGTCTGCGTTACTCCGATTGGGCCAATGGCGTCGCCGTTGCACCGGGCGATGCCGACTTCCGTACCTACTACCTGGTTGAAACCCAGGCACCTGCCGGGTACGAGTTGCTCGCAGAACCGATCTCCTTCCTGATCAATGCCACCACGACGCCCGTGGGAATTGACCTGCAGGTCAAGAACGTCCCGTCCAACTCGGGCTTTGAGTTGCCGTTCACCGGTGGCCCCGGAACGAGCGTCCTCTACATTGCCGGCGCCCTGATCCTTGGCGGTGCTGTCCTGTTGTTCGCCCGCTCCCGCAAGGCAAGCAACAACTAGCAGTCCCAGGAGCCCGTCTCCATCCAGAACAAAGTGGGGAAGAACGGCCAGCGCCGTCCTTCCCCACTTTGCTGTAGTCAGTACATCCCAGGAGAAACATGACCCAGCCCGAATCGCCTCCCCCGCACCAACACGGCCGCCGACGCTGGAGCTGGCAGCGGGTCCTTGTGGTGTTGTTCGCCATCATCGGCGTCGGCGTGCTCCTGTACCCCACCGCGGCAGCGTGGTTTTCGGATCGCGTCCACGCAACGGAAATCAGCGGCTATGTGGAGACGGTTGAGAACCTTTCACCGGCAGCCCAGGAGAATCTGTTGAAGGCAGCACGGCAGTTCAATGCGGAGCTTCCCTCGGGCCCGCTGCGTGACCCCTACACCTTGAACGAAGACGGCGGACGGTCGCCCGTCAGCGCAGATTCGGAGACGTACCGCAAGCTGCTCGACGTGGGACCGGGCGGCATGATGGCGCGTATCAGCATTCCGTCCATCCACACTGACCTCCCCATCTTCCATGACACGGACGAAGCCACCCTTGCCAAGGGAGCAGGCCACCTTGTCGGTTCCAGCCTGCCTGTGGGGGGCACCGGCAGCCACAGCGTGATTACGGCGCATTCAGGTTTTGTCAGCGCCAAGCTCTTCGATGACCTGGACAGGGTGGCCGTGGGCGATACCTTCACCCTCAGCGTCCTGGGCGAAACCCTGTATTACAAGGTGGACCAAATCCTCACAGTGTTGCCGGAGAAGACGGACGACCTCCGAAAGGTCGATGGCAAGGACTACGTGACTTTAGTGACCTGCACTCCCACGGGAGTCAACAGCCACAGGCTCCTTGTGCGTGGTGAGCGCGTCGACGGGCCGGCGGCCGGAGGCGGGACAGCCCTGCCAAGCCAGTCGATCGATCCTGGTTTCCCTTGGTGGGCGGTGTTGTTGGTTCTGACTTCCGTAGGCGCTGTGGTGGCGACCAAACCTCGGAGCGCAGCCAAACGTCGTCGTACTCTTGTAACACAAGTAAGCGACTTGTATCCTAAGTAACAACTTGTCACTTAGGAGACCCCATGAGCCCCGTCGACCTTGTCCGCCACGTCAAACTATCCACTGCACGGCTACCCCTCACGGTGCCCATCAGTGACGCCAAGGTCTTTACAGGCCGGCAAAAGCCCATGACTGAGGTGGTCTTCCTCTTCGCTGAGATCACCACGGAGCAGGGCCATAGTGGCCTTGGCTTCAGCTATTCGAAGCGGGCCGGCGGCCCCGCGCAGTACGCCCACGCCAAGGAAGTTGCCCAGGGCCTGGTAGGCGAGGACCCGAACGACATCGGCAAAATCTACGCCAAGCTCCTCTGGGCCGGCGCATCGGTGGGCCGTTCCGGCGTCGCCACCCAAGCGCTTGCCGCCATCGATATTGCGCTGTACGACCTCAAAGCCAAACGTGCCGGCCTCCCCCTGGCCAAGCTCCTCGGCTCCTACCGCGATTCTGTCCGGACCTACAACACCTCAGGCGGCTTCCTGAACGCCACGTTGGACGAGGTCAAAGCCCGCGCCACCCAGTCCATCGAGGAAGGCATCGGCGGCATCAAGATCAAGGTCGGCCTGCCGGACTCCAAGGAGGACCTCCGCAGGGTGGCCGGCGTCCGCGAACACATCGGCCAAGAGGTTCCACTCATGGTGGATGCCAACCAACAGTGGGACAGGGCCACAGCCCTGCGCATGGGCCGCCAACTGGAGGAATTCAACCTCATTTGGATCGAAGAGCCCCTGGACGCGTACGACTTCGAGGGCCATGCCCATCTTGCCCAGGTCCTGGACACGCCCATCGCCACCGGCGAGATGCTTGCCTCGGTGGCCGAGCACAAGGGCCTCATCAACGCCAACGGCTGCGACATCATCCAACCGGACGCACCGCGCGTCGGCGGCATCACGCAGTTCCTGCGCCTGGCAGCCCTCGCGGATGAGCGCGGCCTGGGCCTGGCGCCGCACTTCGCAATGGAAATCCACCTCCACCTCGCAGCCGCCTATCCCACCGAGCCGTGGGTGGAGCACTTCGACTGGCTCGATCCGCTCTTCGAGGAACGGCTGGAGACGAAGGACGGCCGCATGATCGTCCCGGATCGCCCCGGCCTGGGCGTGACACTCAGCGGGCAGGCACGGGCCTGGACCACCGAGTCCGTGGAGTTCGGCGCGTAATCTTGAAGCCATGAGCCGGAACCTGACCGCGGACCTCGCCGCCGACCTTCGCAACCGCATCGTCGACGGCGTCATCCAGCCAGGTGAGAAGCTTCCCAGCGAAAATACGCTCATCAGCGAATTCGGGGTGAGCAGGACCGTCGTCCGCTCGGCCTTGACGCGATTGCAGGCCGAGGGACTTGTGGAAACCGAACGGGGGCGGGGCAGCTTCGCGCTGACCCCGCCTGCCGACGCGCCCGCCCAGGCCCCGGGCGCCCGTGCCGTGTCCAGCCTCGAAGACCGGCTCCAGATGCTCGACTTCCGCATCGGCGTCGAAACTGAAGCCGCCGCCCTCGCTGCGCAACACCGCACGGACCGCCAACTCAAGGCCGTACACGGGGCGCTCGAGCAGTTCACTGCCGGTTCCGGCCATCCGGCCCACGCGATGAAGGCCGATTACGAGTTCCATCGTGCGGTCGCGGCGGCGTCCGGCAATCCCTTCTATATGGACTGCATCGACGCGCTGGGGCAGACCATGATCACCATGCCGCGCCCCCGCCTGGTCTCAAGCGACGAACCTGACTCCCCCGAACACTTCGCCCACGTGGTGCACGAGCACGCCTCCATCTATGCGGCCATCGCAGAGTCGGACCCGGCCGCTGCCGCGGCAGCCATGCGCATGCACCTGAGCAACTCACGACGCCGGCTCAGGACTTCGGCGCGCGGCTAACCTCCCGCCCCACCCAACCAGGTCGCATTTAAGCGCGTTTAGAGCGTCCTAAACGCGCTTAACTGCTACACAGTTGGGTGCTCACACGACAAAGGTGCGCGCACAACAAAAGAGCCCCGGTCCTAAGACCGGGGCTCTTTCTGATTGCGTGCGCGAGGGGGGATTTGAACCCCCACACCCTTTCGGATACTGGCACCTGAAGCCAGCGCGTCTGCCGTTCCGCCACTCGCGCGCAACTTCTTTTTCCACAAGCTCACCGGCATTCCGGCTTCGCTTCCTTCAAAAGCAGCGAGATCAAGCATAACGGACACCGTGGGAAAAACACCAATCGGCCATCGCGGGCAACCCGGACGGACGATCAGCACCCCGGGTTCAGCCACCAAACACGGGCTTCAACGGCTTTAACAGAGAGAAAAATCAGATCCCTTCCTCCCCCGCCAGCACAGGCAAGGAGTGAACTTTTCCGGGCCGCACGGCGTTGTGGATTAAGGCCATTCCCAGTCACTCCAAGTAGTATCGGGAAAGAGAAGGGCCGTTTGGCGCTCACTTTGCTGTGTGCGCCTACAGTCTGCAAACCAGGCACAACGGGTGCCGCGATCAGGAAAGGAGAAGGACCATGGGCTTGCTGGACAAAGTCGAGCGGGGCATTGAAAAGGCTGTCCGCAACGTCTTCTCCACGGGATCGCGGGCGCGTGTTGAGCCGGTGGAGATCGCCAGCAAATTGCGGCGGGAGCTGGACAACCAGTCCATCACCATTGCCGCCGGCAGGACACTCGCCCCCAACGTCTTCGACGTCCTCCTCAGCAATGACGACTTCGCCCGGGCGCAGGAGTGGGGCACTCCCCTTGCCGAGGAACTGTGCGATGTAGTCATCCAGCACGTCCGCAGCCAGGGCTACACGCTTCAGGGGCCGGTAAGGATCTCCTTCCGCCGCAATGAAGAAGAACGTGCGGGCCATTTTGAAATCGCCTCGAGGACAGAAAAATCCGGAGGCGCCCAGCAGGCACCCCGGCCGAATGTCCCCGCCGCTCCCGTGCGTCAGCCAACCCGCCTCCAGCCTGTGCTGGACATCGGTGGCCAGCGTTATTCCCTCAACGCCCAGTCCGTAGTACTGGGCCGCTCTTCTGAAGCGGACATCCTGGTGGACGACACCGGTGTTTCCCGGAAGCACCTTGAGGTCCGCACCCAAAACGGCACCACGTGGGCCGTCGACCTTGGGTCCACCAACGGCAGCTATGTCAACGGGCACAAAGTGGACGGCAGCGTGGAACTCACTGACGGCTCAACCATCACGATGGGACGTACCAAGATTATTTTCCGCCTTCTCCCCCAGAACCCGGGTGGCAACGCGTGAACGACATCAGCGAACTGACAATCACGGCTCTTCGCTTCGGTTTCCTCCTGCTGCTCTGGGTCCTGATCTTCAGCATTGTGTCCACCATGCGGCGGGACTTCCAGATCGGCCGCAAAGCCGTGACCGGCGCTCCTACAGCCCGCGAGGTCCGTAAGCACCCCGAACTGGCAGCTTCACCGCCGCCGGCCATCCAGCACGCCCGCAACCTCGTAGTCACCGAGGGCCCGTTGAAGGGCACCACGGTCCCGCTCGCTGCCAGCCCCATCCTGCTTGGCCGCGCCCAGGAAGCCACCCTGGTCCTCGAAGACGATTACGCCTCAGGCCGCCACGCGCGCTTGTTCCCGCAGGGCAGCCGCTGGTTCATTGAGGACCTCGGCTCCACCAATGGCACATACCTGGCCGATCAGCAGCTCACCCGCGCATTGCCGGTGGAGCTTGGCGTCCCCGTGCGAATCGGCAAGACGGTCATTGAATTGAGGCCGTAGTCCATGGCCTCTACCGAGACCACCGAAGGCAACGAAACACCGGCGGAGCGCCCCCTCATCATGCGTTACGCCGCGCGTTCCGACGTCGGACGGATCCGCTCCAAGAATGACGACTCCGCCTACGTGGGGCGTCATCTTGCCGTGGTTGCCGATGGCATGGGCGGTCACGCGGGAGGCGACGTCGCCTCTGCGTCCACGGTGCTGGACATGATCCACCTGGACCACGACGATTACCCGGACGGCGCCGATACCGTCCTCGCGGACGAGATCCAGACCGCCAACTCGCTGTTGTCCGAGCTGGTGCACCAGAATCCCAAACTGTCAGGCATGGGCACCACGGTCACTGCACTCCTCCTCGAGGGACGCAAGCTGCACTTTGCGCACATCGGCGACTCCCGCGCCTACCGGCTCCGCAACAAGAAGTTCGAGCAAATCAGCATCGACCACACGTTCGTTCAGCGCCTCATTGACGAAGGCAGGCTGCGGCCGGAAGAAGCGGAAACACACCCGCACAAGAACGTGCTCATGCGCGTCCTCGGCGACGTCGATGCCAGCCCCGAACTGGACCTTGATGTCCTCGACGTCGAGCCCGGTGAGCGCTGGCTGCTCTGCTCCGACGGCCTGAACTACGTGGCCGGCCACGTCGTCGAGCGGATGGTCCGGGAGATCAAGGACCTCCGCGAATGCGTGGAAACCCTCGTTGACCTCACTCTCGAGGCCGGCGCACCGGACAACGTCACCGTGGTGATGCTCGAGATCGCGGAAGAAACGGACGACGACGTCGCAACTGCCGCCGTGGACATCGTCCCGTCCGCCGGGGCCACCCCGCGGGACGAACCGGACGCTGTTACCGCCAGCAAATCGGCGGAGGACGCCGAGGATTCCGCGGCTTCCAAGAAGCGAGAGAAAGAGCTTTCCGTCGCGAAGGACGCCGGTGCCGGGTCCTCCTTCAGTTCAGGGACTCCGGGGTCGGCACAAGAGCAACCTGACCGGACCAGCCCGTCAACGAAGCCCGATGCTGCGGAAGCTACAGAGGACTCTAAGGAACCTCCTGCCACCACCGACCCCAATCTCGGCGAGCACCTTTCGGCCGAGGTCCTTCGGGAGGAACTGGCCAGCCGCCCGCACCTGCTCGTGGGCGCCGCTGCTACTGCGGCCGAGAAAGGCTCCATTCCAACTGTCGCGGGCCGTACGGTAGCCCGCCGGGCAGCAACCGTCCTGACCCACAAAGCGGAGCAGGACCGTCTGGAACTGCCGGAACCGCCCCGCCGCCGCTTCCGCTGGCTCATGCCGGCCGTCGCTGCGGTGGTTGTCCTGGGCGTTGTGGTGGGTCTTTGGCTGGGATACGCCTGGACCCAGACCCGTTACTACGTGGGCGAGTTCGACCAGCGCGTAGCCATCTTCAATGGCATTTCCCAGCGTTTGGGACCCATCCAGCTCTCCCGCCTTGAAGCCGTCACGGACCTGCGCGTTGACTCGCTGCCCGAATACGGCCAGCAGAGCGTGCGCCAAACCGTGCCTGCGGGCGATCTGGACGATGCCCAACGCATCGTGGAGAACCTGAAGAACTTCGGCAGCGCCTCGGCCAACTGCCCCAGTCCTTCTCCTTCTGCCACGGCCACGCCTTCGCCAACTGCAAGCGTCCCTGTCCCCAGCACGGCAGCGATTGCCACCCCAACGCCCTCGCCCGTCCCGACTCCATGTGAGGCGGCAAAATGAGCCAAACAGACATCACCCCCAAGCCCCGCCGGAACGTTGAGCTGGTTCTCATCGTCCTGGCTTTGGCGGTGGGTATCGGCGCCAGCGCCCTGGTCAGCATCAACTCCGAGTCGGGCCTGGACAATGACTTCTGGTTCCAGTCGAGTCTGCTGGCTGTAGCTGCCTTCGCGTTCCATGTGGTCCTGAGGCTCCGGGCTAAATATGCCGACCCAGTAATACTTCCAATTGTCGTTGCACTCAACGGCTTGGGCCTGGCCCTCATCCACCGCATGGATGCCCCCGGCGACGACACGGGAAACAACCAGCTCCGGTGGACCCTCATCGCCATGGCGGTAGCTATCGCGGTGATCTGGTTCCTCAAAGACCACCGGATCCTGCGTCGCTTCACCTATATTTCATTGGCAGTGAGCGCGTTCCTGCTGCTCCTTCCACTGATTCCCGGCATCTCCGCCGGGGAAATCCTTGGTGCAAGGGTGTGGATCCGGGTAGGGCCCATGACCTTCCAGCCGGGCGAAATCGCAAAGATCACGCTGGCCATATTCTTTGCAGGGTATCTATCCTCCAACCGCGACCTCATCCTGTTGGCCGGCCGGAAGATCGGCCCCATGCAGTTCCCGCGTTTCAAGGATCTTGGCCCCATGATCACCGCGTGGCTGGTCAGCATCGGCGTCCTGGTCTTCCAGCGCGACCTTGGCTCCTCCATCCTCTTCTTCGGCTTGTTCATCGTGATGATCTACGTGGCCACGAGCCGGATCTCATGGGTGGTCATTGGTGTCACCCTCATACTCGGCGGCGGTTTCATCGCCTCGCGGATCTTCTCCCACGTAGCTTTCCGCATCGACAGCTGGATCAATGCCTTCACCCCGGAAGTCTTCGGACGTTCTCCCGGCGGCAGTGGCCAGATCGTACAAGGCCTGTTCGGCATGGCCGACGGCGGCCTGGTGGGCACCGGCCTCGGCCAAGGCAGGCCGGACCTGGTTCCTTTTGCCAACAGCGACATGATCGTTGCGCTGATTGGCGAAGAACTGGGACTCATCGGCTTGTTTGCCGTGGTGATGCTTTATCTCCTGCTGTTCACGCGCGGTTTCCGCGCTGCCCTCGGCACCAGGGATGCCTTTGGAAAACTGCTGGCCTGCGGGCTGTCGTTCGCCATCGCCCTGCAGTGCTTCGTGGTGATCGGCGGCGTTACCCGGCTCATTCCGCTCACGGGCCTCACCACGCCGTTCCTTGCCGCCGGCGGCTCCTCGCTGCTGGCCAACTGGATCATCGTCGGCCTGCTGCTGATGATCTCCAACACGGCGCGTGGCCCTGTGGATACCACCCCCATGGTCACTAAACCTCCAGCAACCAGCAGCACTCCGGCCGCACGCAAGCCGGCCACCGGACAGACACCCAGCGCACCAACAGAGGCGGTGAAGCAGCAATGAACCAGGCTATTAGGAGTTCATGGATGGCTGCCGTCGCCATGTTCGCGCTGATCTTCGGTGCCATCAGCTACGTGCAGGTCATCGGCGCTGACGAGCTCAACGCCAACCCGTGGAACCAGCGGGCCATCCTGGCGTCCTTCTGCAACGACCGCGGCGCCATCATCGTGGACGGGAAGCCCATTGCCGAGTCGGTGACAGGGACGGAATCCTGTGCTTTCCAGCGGAAGTACACGGAGCCGGAACTCTATGCCGGTATCACCGGTTACTTCTCCAAGGGATTTGGCTCCACCGGCCTGGAACAGTCGATGGGCGACACCCTGGCCGGCAACTCGGACCAGCTCTTCCTGGACCGCGTCAGCCAAATGTTCCTTGGCAACGAGCCCAAGGGCGCGTCCGTTGAGTTGACCCTTGATCCGGAAATCCAAAAGCTCGCCTATGACTTGATTCCTGACGGCCAGCGCGGGTCCATTGTGGTGACGAACCCCAAGACCGGAGCGATCCTGGCGATGGTGTCCAAGCCCTCCTACGATCCCAACCTCATCGCCACCCACGACACCAAGGCTGCGCAGGCGAACTACACCGAGCTGAACCAGATTCCCGGCATCAACCTGAACCAGAACGTCAGCGGCCCCACGGGCAACCTGCTGTCGCCGGGATCGGTCTTCAAGCTCGTCGACACCGCAGCGGCGCTGAACTCGGGCAAGTACAACAAAGACAGCGAGCTGCCGAATCCGGCCAGCCTTCCGCTTCCGGGGTCCAGCGCAAGTCTCCCCAACTATGCCGGCGGCAACTGCAACGTCCGGGAGACGGCGTCGTTCTCTTTCGCCCTTGAGCAGTCCTGCAACACGCCTTTTGCCAGCATCGCCCTGGACCTCGGCCAGGATGCCATCAGGGAGCAGGCTGAGAAGTTCGGATTTGGTGACAACTTCGGCGATCAGCTCAAGCTCCAGATGGCCCAGAGCGTCTTCCCCAAGGACCTTGACCAGGCACAACTTGCCCAGTCCTCGGTGGGACAGCGCGACGTGAAGGCTACGCCGTTGCAGATCAACCTCATGACTGCGGCCATCGCCAACGGCGGAACGCAGATGAAGCCCAGCCTGGTGAAGACCGTCAGGGCGCCGGACCTTCGCGTCATCAGTGAAACCAAGCCCGAAACCCTCCGCAAGAGCACCACTGAACCCATCGCCAGCCAGATCACCGAATGGATGACCAGCGCCGTGGACAACGGGATCGCCAACGGCGCGTCCGTCCCGGGAGTCAAGGTGGCCGGCAAGACCGGCACCGCCGAACTCGGTGATTCAGGCCTGAACAATTCATGGTTCACCGGGTTTGCCCCGGCGAACGACCCGCAAGTGGCCGTCACCATCGTCATGGAAGGTGTGGATGTGCTCAGCGGCTCAAAGCTAACCAGTCCGAACGCAAAGAAGATTTTTGAGGCGGTGTTGAATAAGTGAGGCCTACTTCGGGAATCACACTCGGCGGCAGGTTCCAGCTGACCAGTCGCATTGCGATTGGCGGCATGGGCGAGGTCTGGAAGGCCAAGGACCAGATTCTGGGCCGGATCGTTGCCATTAAGGTGCTCAAGGAGGAATACACGGGCGACCCCGGGTTCCTCCAGCGTTTCCGCGCTGAAGCACGGCACACCGCCCTCCTCAACCACATCGGCATCGCCAACGTCTTCGATTACGGCGAGGAGGCCGGTTCGGCGTACCTGGTCATGGAACTCGTCCCCGGCCACCCGCTGAGCGCCATCCTGGAGCGCGAGCAGGTGCTGTCTCCGGACATGACGCTTTCCATCATTTCCCAGACGGCACGCGCCTTGGCGGTGGCACACGCACAGGGCCTGGTGCACCGCGACATCAAGCCGGGCAACCTCCTGATCACCCCGGACAACCGGGTCAAGGTCACGGACTTCGGCATCGCACGCTTGGCCGACCAAGTGCCGCTGACGCAGACCGGACAGGTCATGGGCACCGCCCAGTATCTGGCTCCGGAGCAGGCCACCGGGCAGACCGCCACGGGCTCCTCGGATATTTACTCCCTGGGCGTCATCGGTTACGAGTGCCTCACAGGGCACCGTCCGTTCTCCGGCGAATCCCAGATCGCGATCGCCCTTGCACAGGTCAACGACGCTCCACCGCCGCTTCCGGAGACGCTGCCGACGCCTGTGCGCGCACTCTTGATGTCCATGCTGGCCAAGGACCCCAAGAACCGTCCCGCCAACGCCATCAAACTGGCCGAGGCCGCGGAAGCGATCCGTAACGGAGACATCGCCACCGCCCACGCCGCCGTGCCCGGAATGCTCCTCTTCGAGGACTCAACCGGTCCCATCACTGCACCCGTCAACACTGCCACGGCACCCACCGGCGTCGTTGCCTCACCTTTCGGAAAAGAGCAATCGACGACGGCGACTTCCGCACTTCCGGTGGTCGGCGCAGCTGCCGCCGGGGCCGCTGCAGGCGCCGCGGCTGCTTCCGCGGCGTCATCGGACAACCCGTTGGCCCGGGCCAACGCGTTGGAGGCCGAGCGTCAGCTCAATGACGAAGAAGTGGTCTACAGCGACGACGACAATTACGACGACGCTGAGCCCGACCGCAAGAAGCGCAGTCCTTGGACCTGGCCTCTGGTGGCTTTGATCCTGCTGGTTCTCTTCGCCCTGGTTGGATTCCTGATTTCGCAGTCCGGGTTCTTCTCACCGAGCCCTTCTCCGAGTGAATCCACATCGTCCAGCCCCAGCCGGACATCGACGCCGTCGTCAACTTCGGCAACGCCCACACCCACGCAAACCTCCCAGTCGCCCTCGCCAACCCAGACCACACCTCAGAAGGTCAATGTCATTCCGGAAGAGTACCTGGGCCAGCCGTTTGAAACGGCAAGCGCGGCTCTTCGGAGCCTCGGCCTTGGCGTCAACGGCCAAGAGGTCTTTAGTGACACCGCCGCCGTCGGGATTGTTACGGACGTGAACCCGAGCGGTCCTGTCGACCCCGGCACCACCATCACCGTCAAGTACTCCAAGGGACCCGAGAAGCCCGCCACCGTCCAGGTTCCGAACATCGCTCCGGGTGCCAGCGAGGCGCAGGTGCGGGCCACCCTCGAAGGCGCCGGCCTCCGCTGGATTCCGGGAGATCCCGTCAACGGTGCCGTCGGCCAGGCACCGAACACCTTCGTCAGGTCATCTCCTGCCGTCGGAACCGAAGTTGAGGAAGGCTCTACCGTCACGTACTTCCTCTCCCGGTCCCTTGTGCCCACCAGTCCGTCAACCTCCAGCGGCAGCCCCAGCGGCCGCCCGAGCAACTAAGTAGTCAGTTATGACATCGTCACGGCAGGGTCCTGCACACCGGGAGGAGGGCACACCTGTGTCTGAGCAACGCATCCTCAACGGCCGCTATGAGCTGGGTGAGCTGATCGGTCGTGGCGGGATGGCTGATGTCTACCGCGGGACGGACACCCTGCTGGGACGGACCATAGCGGTGAAGGTACTGCGCGCCGACCTCGCCCGGGACCCCCAGTTCCAGGCCCGGTTCAAGCGCGAAGCCCAGGCAGTCGCTGCCCTGAACCATGCCTCCATTGTGGCCATCTTCGATACAGGCGAATACTCCATCCCGGGCGGACCCGGCGAGGACGTGCGAGTTCCCTACATCGTCATGGAATTCGTGGCAGGACGCACCCTGCGGGACATGATCAAGGCCAAGGAACTGACGGTCGAGGGCTCCATCGGCTACACCCTGGGAGTCCTGTCGGCCTTGGAATACAGCCACAGGGCGGGGATCGTCCACCGCGACATCAAGCCTGCCAACGTGATGGTCTGCGCCGATACGGGCGAGGTCAAGGTCATGGACTTCGGCATCGCCAGGGCAATGGCTGACTCTTCCGCGACCATGACCCAAACCCAGGCCGTTGTGGGCACTGCCCAGTACCTTTCCCCGGAGCAGGCCCGCGGCGAAACAGTCGATGCGCGGAGCGACCTCTACTCGGCTGGCTGTTTGCTCTACGAATTGTTGACCGGCAGGCCGCCGTTCGTTGGTGACAGTCCCGTCTCCGTCGCATACCAGCATGTTCGGGAAACCCCGGACAAGGCCAGCATCCACAACCCCGAGGTGTCCAAGGCATTGGACTCCGTCCTGGCCAAGGCCCTGCAAAAAAACCGCGACGACCGGTTCCAGGATGCCGCTGCATTCCGCCGCGCCTTGAGGGCGGCCAGCAACGGCGTCCCTGTACCTGCCGTTCCGGCCAGCGAGGCACCCACGGACCCCAACGACCTCGTGGACGACGACAATCCCTCCACACAGCTGCTCAGCGCCACCGCCGTCGGATTCCTCAACGTCGACCAGATCAATGACGATCCCGAGCACGCCGACTACGCAGAACCACAGGGTTATGCCCTCAGGCAGGCGGATGACGATCTTCCGCTCGGCCTCCCGCCGGAACGCGAGCGTACAGCGCGGCAGAAGTCCCGCCGTCGTGCTTGGGCGGCAACCCTGGCAATCTTCACCATCCTGGTCCTTGCCGGGGCCGGGTTCTGGATCTACAGCGTGGTGAACGCGGCGCCGCCGGCACCCGCCAAAGTTGCCGTACCTGCGGTGGCCAATATGTCCGAATCACAGGCTCTCCAAGAGCTCTATGGTGCCAAGCTGGTTCCCAAGACCACGCGGGTAGCGAGCGACACCGTGGCGAAAGACATGGCCATAGGCACGTCCCCGGATGCGGGAGCAATGCTGGAACAGAACGCCGAAGTGGTGCTCAACATCTCCAGCGGTCCCAGCTCGGTCACCATCCCCAAGGACATAGCAGGGCGGACGGAATCCGATGCCCGCGACTACCTGAAGCGTCTTGGCATTACCGGCGCCATTTCAACCGTCCGGACGCACAGCCCCACGGTGCCCTTCGGCTTGGTGATCACCACCGGACCGGCCCCGGGCGCACCCATTGCAGCCGGCTCCAACGTTGAGCTGCAGGTGTCTTCCGGACGCGTCCTGATGCCCCAGCTCGCCGGCCTCACCCAAGCCGAGGCGGAGGCTCTCCTGAAGGAAAACGGCCTGCTGATGGCCGTCGTCGAACAGGAGAATACACAGGTTGAACCGGGCAAGGTAACGGCCCAGAGCGATGCCGCCAACACCGAAGTGGAGCAGGGGAAGACCATCACGGTAACGCTGGCCAAGGCGCCCGCCCCGGAACCAACACCAACTTCCAAACCAACGGAGACGGACAAGCCGAAGCCGACGCCCACCAAGAAGGACTAGGGACGCCCTGACGGTCGCGCCCGCCAGCCTCCGCGTGCTGCTCCTTCGTCGCTTTGACGCACGCTTCCGGCTGCCGGCCCGCGACAGTCAGTGCCGGCTTTGCTAGTGCTGGATCAGCGGGCTCAGTTTGGCAGCGCGTTCGGCTGCGCCGTGCATTCCCAGGGACTCGAGCCAGTTGCCGAGCATCTGGTAGCCGCCCTCGGTGAGCACGGATTCCGGGTGGAACTGGACTCCGCACAGAGGTGCCGTCTTGTGCTGCAGGCCCATCACTACACCGTTGGTGGTCTCGGCCGTGACCTCCAGGACGTCGGGAATGGAATCACGCACCGCGGCAAGCGAATGGTAGCGCGTTGCGGTGACGGGGGAGGGCAGGCCCGCGAAGACGCTCTTGCCGTCGTGCCGGACCGGTGACGTCTTGCCGTGCATAAGCTCCGGGGCGTGCGTGACGACTCCGCCGTATGCTTCCGCAAGTGCCTGATGGCCGAGGCACACGCCGAACATGGGCTTGCCATTCTCGCCGCACCACTTGATGAGGTCGATGCAGACGCCGGCTTCCGCCGGCGTGCCCGGGCCCGGTGAGATCAGGACCCCGTCGCGCGCTGCGGCGAGCTCCTTCGCTTCGGCAAGGGTTACGTCGTCGTTCCGGACGACCGTTGTCTCGGCCCCGAGCTCCTGAAGGTATCCAACAAGGGTGTAAACGAAGCTGTCGTAGTTATCCACGACCAGGATTTTTGCTGTGCTCATGGCTGCTGCACTGAACCAATCGTTGAGTCGGTCAAGGTGGTGAACTGGGAAACCCAAGGGAACAGGAACTCGATCATCAGGATCACGGCTACCGCCACGAGTACCACTGATGTCAGGATCCGGACCCACAAAGGGCCCGGAAGATTGCGGAATATCCATGCGTACACCGGTTACCCCTTTCCTTGGGCCTGGGCTACTTGGGCGGCAATTTCCGACGGCGGGCCGGCTGAGGAAGGCTGCCAACTGTCCAGGATGGAGTAGGCAATGATCCGTTCCTGGGACCCGAAGCGGGGATTGCAGCTGGTCATGGTCAGGAAGCTTTCCGTGGGAGTGGCCTCCGGCTGGGTGGGCACGGGCAGCAGCACGTCGGTTTGGCTCGGGAGGACGATCTGGTTGTTGCGGAACACGTAGGTGTAGTAGCCGTCCTTGGTCTGGACGTAGACCTTGTCCCCGGGCACCAGGGTGTGGATGCTGTCGAGGACGGCTCCGTGGGTCTGGCGGTGGCCTGCCACCGCAAAGTTCCCCACAGCGCCGGGCATGCTGGTGCTTCCGTAGTGGCCCAAGCCCAGCGTGTCCAACACATCGGAACCGGTTCCCTCGATGATGGGGCGCGTGTAACCCGGACCGAAGCGCGGGATGTACATGATGCCGATTGTTTGACCGTACCCCGGGGCTGCTGAAACCACCGGAGGACCGTAGTCAGCAGGGGCGGGCGCCGGCTCCACGGGACCGGAGAGTTCCTGCGCGAAACTCCTTACCGCCTCCGACTGCTTGGCGTCTGCCTCGACGTTGGTCCACCACAGCTCCCAGGCAACGAAGAGAAGCAGGACGATTCCTGCGGTGATCAGGAGCTCGCCCAGAATTTGGATGATCTTGCGGATAACGTCCATCGGTCCGGTCTTCCTGCGCGGTGGTCTCTTTCGCAGGTTCTGGGCAGGGGGCGCCACAGCAGTGGTTGACGACTGCTGGTGCGCCACGGGATCTCCTCGTTTCAGGGGGCGCGGGCGGCGCGGGCGGCCCCTTGGTTGCGGCTAGACTTGACAGCTAGTACCACCCCGGAATGCCGCGTGGCCGTTGACCGCTGGAATTTTCCTTCCTGCAGGATACCAAGGCATGCCGTTACGGGTTTAGTTGCATCAGCCAAGGAGGATCCGTGCCCGAGTCCAAGCCCCGCAAGCGGCCTGCCCGTCAGGAGCAGCAGACTTCCGCAGCGCAGCAGTACAAGCCGAACCCCGTGTGGTTCAAGCCGGTGATGTTCGGCCTGATGATCCTCGGCCTGCTGTGGATCATCACGTTTTACATCACCGAAGGTCAGTTCCCGGTACGGGACTGGGCTTCGTGGAACATCGTGGCCGGCTTCGGCATCGCAATCGTGGGCTTCCTGATGACCACGCGCTGGCGGTCCTGACGCCGCCGGGAAAGTCCCACCTCACCTTTTCCTGCCCGTGAACGTCTACAGGGTATGAGCACCAGGCACACCACCATGGATTCCCCGTTGGGGCAGTTGACGCTGACTGCCAGCGGGCAGTTCCTCACGGGCATTTTCTACGAGGGCCATTGGCACCTGCCGCCTGCGGATTACTTTGGCTCATTGGTCGCTGGCGGGGATCCCGTTTTCTCACGGGCGGAAGCCGAATTGGCCGAGTACTTGGACGGGAACCGAACACACTTCGAGGTGCCCTTCAAAGTGCGGGGAAACCAGCTCCAGGAAAAAGTCTGGCATCGCCTGCAGTTGATCCCTTACGGGGAAACGGTCACCTACGGGCAACTGGCAACCGAACTCGGCGATCCCCACCTTGCCCAGGCGGTGGGCTCCGCAGTGGGACGCAATCCGCTCAGCATCATTGTTCCGTGCCACCGCGTGGTGGGAAGCACGGGCCGCCTCACTGGTTACGCGGGCGGCTTGGACAATAAGAGATTCCTTTTGGAATTGGAAGAGCCTGCGGCTGTCAAAGAGAGCAAGCTCTTCTGATGGGGCCAATTCCCCCGGCACCCCCAAAGAAGCCGTTCGAAACCGTCGTCCAAGAACACGGCGCCACGGTCCTGCGAGTGTGCCGGGCCATTGTTGGCATTCACGACGGCGAGGATGCTTGGTCCGAGACTTTCCTGTCAGCGCTGAAGGCCTATGGAAACCTACCCGCAGATGCCAATACGGAGGCATGGCTTGTGACCATTGCCCATCGGAAATGCATCGACATCCTCCGCGCGTCGGTTCGGAGACCGGTGCCGGTACAGCAAACGCCCGATGTGCCCTCAAGCCTGGGTGTGCCGGATGAGAGGCAGGCGGAACTACTGGACGCCGTCGGTCAGCTGCCGCCGAAGCAACGTCAGGCGATCGCCTACCACTATCTTGTCGGGCTTCCTTACAAGGACGTTGCGGCCCTTGTGGGCGTAACTCCGGACGCTGCCCGCCGGGCAGCAGCGGACGGCATCAAAGCTCTCCGGGCTACCCTCGGCCGGCCTTCACCCACCGTTCTATTGCCGACTGCTTTGAGAGGAGTACCCGGATGACCTCCGTGGAACAGGAACCCGATGTGGGCACCATGTTGAAGCCCTTGGACTCCGGGCTGGAAGCTTCACTGGTAGCCCTTCGTGCCCGCTTGGCCCGTGCGGCGTGGGAAGACCACTCCCTGGATATCGCCTACCGGGTGGTGGAGTCACCGGTCGGAAGGCTCCTCTTGGCCGCTACTGCACGGGGCATGCTCCGGGTAGCTTTCCAACTCGAAGACCACGCGTCGGTACTTCAACAGCTTTCCAACACAGTCAGCCCACGCATCCTTGAGGCTCCCGGGTTGCTGGACGAAGCCGCCCGCCAACTCGATGAATACTTCAGCGGCCAGCGCCGGACGTTCAACCTCCCGTTGGATTTCAGCCTCTCGCGCGGCTTCCGCCTGGACGTCCTCCATCATCTGCCGCACATTGCCTATGGAACCACGGAGAGCTACTCGCAGGTGGCCAGGGCAGCGGGCAGCCCCAACGCAGTCCGGGCGGTCGGCACAGCCTGCGCCACCAACCCTCTGCCGGTCATCGTGCCATGTCACCGGGTGGTCCGTACCGATGGAACCTACGGAGGGTACCTCGGCGGCGCGGAAGCGAAACGAACTCTCCTGACCTTGGAGGCCGCGGCATGACCGAGGACGCCCTGTTCCCGGTCGAGCTCGTCCAGCCGCAGGGGAGCCACTCCGGCCCGCGTCTGGTCGCACCCGGCGCAGTGCACGTTCCCGGTTGGCTCACCGATGAGCAACAGCGCTGGATCGTGGCCCGGTTTGGGGAGTGGACACAGGGTCCGGTGCCGCTGCGTGCGGCCACGTTGCCGGGCGGCCACCAGATGTCCGTCAAGACCGTATGCCTGGGCTGGCACTGGCAGCCGTACAAGTACACGCGGGAAGCAACAAACGTCAACGGCCGCCCTGTCCTCGATTTCCCCGACTGGATGGTTCGATTGGGCAAGAAGGCAGTCTCAGAGGCATATGCACCGGAGTTGGTCCATGACGCCTCCCTGAGCGGCCTGGCCGAGGGCTACGCACCGGACGCTGCACTGGTGAACTTCTACGGCGATGGCGCGGCAATGGGGATGCATCAGGATAAGGACGAACGGTCCAATGCGCCTGTGGTGTCCATCAGCATTGGCGACTCCTGCGTATTTCGGTTCGGAAACACCCGGACCCGTACCAAACCCTATGAAGACGTGCAGTTGCGGTCAGGCGACCTGTTTGTGTTCGGCGGGCCATCGCGATTTGCCTACCACGGCATCCCCAAGGTCCACTCCGGCACGGCTCCCTCGGATTGCGGTCTTTCCCACGGCCGCATCAACATCACCATGCGCGTCACCGGGATGTCGTAGCCCGCGGGCACAATATCCCCAACGGGAAAAATTCAATGCCGGGTTTTCCACACTTAGCCAAAAGGAGCTACGAATGAATCCCGCGGACAACGGCACGGTCATTGGCGGGGACGGCCTGGCCCGGCCTGTGTGGGCAGCTTCGGATCCCTTGATGCAGGCTTACTACGACCATGAGTGGGGAATGCCTGTCCGGGACGAGCAGGGGCTATATGAACGCATCAGCCTGGAAGGCTTCCAAGCCGGTCTGTCCTGGGCCACCATCCTCCGGAAGAGGGAAGCGTTCAGGGAGGCCTTCCTTGATTTCCATCCGGAGAGCGTGGCCACCTTTACCGAGGCTGATGTGGAGCGGTTGATGCTGAATGCGGGCATCGTTCGGAACCGCCTCAAGATACGTGCGACGATCACCAACGCCAAAGCCACCATTGCCCTCCGGGAGGAAGGTGGGCTGGTTGACTTTGTCTGGTCATTTCAGCCCGACGACACGCCCGCTCCCAAAACCCTCGCGGACATTCCCACGACGTCGCCCGAGTCCATAGCGTTGTCCAAAGCGCTCCGGAAGAAAGGCTTCGCTTTCGTCGGCCCCACCACCATGTACGCCCTCATGGAAGCTGTGGGAATCATCGACACCCACTTGGTGGACAGCCATCGACGCGGCTCCTCGGGCGTCTGGAACTGAGCGCTCCGCAGGCTTCGAACCAGCTCCGCGGGCTTTGGAGAACTCCGCCAAGGCCCAGCGGGTGCCCGACAGCGTCCTTACCTTCCACAGAAAGTGAGTAACTTTATCCACAGCCGTGGATAACTTCTGTGGACATCCACGGAACTGGCGCAAAAAGCCCCGGACTGGCGCGTTCTCCGGGCTACCCGGCAGTAGTAACCGGGTTTTACCCACTGTGTACGAGGCTGTGGATATTGCAGGTTCATTCGGGCAAAGTTCATCCACCCGAGCTTGTGCTTGTTCGCCGGCGTTCGAACAAGCACCTGGAAGACGTCCTGACACAGTTACCCACTTAACAACAACGAGTCGCTCACAAGTTATCCACAGATGGGGAAAAGTTGTGGGTATAGCGGCGGAAACCCTTGTCATGGCAGGCTTCACTGCCCGCAGAAGGTCCGAAACTACACGACTGTAAGTTATTAACAGTGTTGATAACTCTGTTGATAGGCGCTTATTAACAGGCGGATTAACATCTTTTTCCACACCCCTGCCCTCAGGGCCTCTCTTGTCCACAAATAGCCTCCCACAGGGGACAAAGTTATCCACAGATGTGGATCAACACATGCCAAACGGGGGATATCTGCCCTATTTCACCCGTCGGCTGGCCTTTGCGGTGCTAACTACACGTATGTAAGTTACTCACAATGTGGATAACATCTGTGGATAACGCCGAAGCGGGGGATGACCTGCATCGAGGAGGAGCGGTGGGCACACAGTCCAACACCAAGGTCGACTTCAAGAAGGAGATCACAAGCTACAAGGCCACCGCTGGAACGTTCGCACTGGTCAAGGTACCGGAGCTGCAATTCCTCATGATCGACGGCCACGGCGATCCCAACACCGCCCAGGCTTACGGGGATGCCTTGGAGACGCTGTATCCGGTCGCGTACAAGCTGAAGTTCTTCAGCAAGCAGGAACTCGGCCGGGACTACGGCGTGATGCCGCTGGAAGGTCTGTGGTGGTCCGAGGACATGGCCAGCTTCACCACGGAACGGGATAAGTCCCGTTGGGACTGGACCATGATGATCATGACGCCTGACTGGATCACCCCCGGGCACGTCGACGCTGCAGTGGAGGCCGTACGTACCAAGGGTGGAGCGCCGGCATTGGAGTCGCTGCGGCTGGCCTCGATGAATGAGGGACTATGCGTCCAGACCCTGCACACAGGCCCATACGATGCCGAGGGCCCGGTTCTGGAAGAAATGCACAAGGACTTCATGCCCTCGCACCGTCTTCGGCCCACAGGGAAACATCACGAGATCTATCTGTCCGACGCGCGGCGGACTGCTCCGGAGAAGCTCAAGACAATCCTGCGGCAGCCCGTAGCCCGCAACTAACCCTCCCAACTAGATCGCATTTGTGCGCGTTTTGCCCCCTCAAAACGTGCACAAATGCGACCCACTTGGGCAGCACAGCAGCTAGCCTGCAGAAACGCGGAACCAGGTGACGATTGCCAGCAGTGCCCCCACCAGGACCAAGCCTCCCGCTTGGAGCAGCCCTTGGTTCTTACCGCGGGGGGCATAAGCGATGGCAGCGGCCGCAAGGCCGCCCGTGATCAATCCGCCGAGGTGCGCCTGCCAGGCAATGCCCTGGACGAAGAAACCGATTGCTCCATTGATGGCTATCAAGACCCACAGCTGGCGGGTTTCCCCACCGCGGTGCCTTTGGACCACCAACATTGCCCCGAAGAGACCGAAGATCGCCCCCGAGGCACCCACCACCCCTATGACGGGGCGGTCCGGGGTGAGGAGCAGGAATCCAATGGAACCGCCCACGGCGGACAGCAAATAAACGGCCAGGAACCGGACCCGCCCGAGCAACGGCTCAAGGGCTTGTCCGAAGATCCACAGGGTGTACATGTTCAACACGATGTGGAGAAGGAAACTTTGGGAGTGGAGGAACGCCGCCGTCAGCATCCTCCATGGCTCACGGTCAGCAAAAACGTTGGCAAAAGCGAACTGCTGGTAGACAGCCTCGCCGGGCAGCAGCCACTGCAGAACGTAAACCAGTACGCATAGTGCGATGATCGCGTACGTCACCAAGGGCTTGCCGACGGCCAACGCGCCGCCATAAGGGGCCCGGTAGGCCGGCGTCGTACGCTTTTGTTCGTTGACGCAGTCAACGCATTGGAACCCGACGGCGGCCGCCCGCTGGCACTCCGGACACGCAGGGCGCCCGCAACGCTGGCACCGTACGTATGAAGGCCGGTCCGGGTGCCTGGGGCACACCGGGATGTCAGCGGACGGCTCGGCCGACGGAATTCCGTAGCTCATGAAGGACTAGAGCTGTTCGATGTCGATGCTGTTGATGACGACGTCTTCAACAGGACGGTCGCCCATGCCGGTGCGGACGCCCTCGATCGCGTCGACAACCTTGCGGGACTCCTCATCGGTGACCTCGCCGAAGATGCTGTGCTTGCCGAACAACCAGTCAGTGTTCACCGTGGTGATGAAGAACTGCGAACCGTTGGTGCCCTTGCCCATCTGGACGCCCGCGTTGGCCATGGCCAGCTTGTACGGAGCGTTGAAGGTCAGCTCGGGGTGGATTTCGTCGTCAAACTTGTAGCCCGGTCCGCCGACGCCGCGACCGAGGGGATCGCCGCCCTGGATCATGAAGTCCTTGATGATCCGGTGGAAGATGGTGCCGTTGTAAAGCGGTGTGCCGGTCTTGTCCTCGCCGGTCTCCGGGTGGGTCCAGGACTTTTCGCCAGTGGCCAGGCCAATGAAGTTGGCAACGGTCTTGGGGGCGTGGTTGCCGAAAAGGTCAACCTTGATGTCGCCCAGGCTCGTGTGAATTGTGGCTTTTGCTGTTGCAATGGTCATGCGTCCCATTCTTTCATGCAGGGTCAACGCCGCCACTGGCCGTGAAGCCGGTTCCGCGCTCGGTGAAATCGGGCAAGAATCTTGACGATGAATAGCCCACGAAGTTTGGGGCACGTAGGCTAGCAACAAACGAGCATGTGTATCGGGAGGTAGTTGTGAAGAAATCAGACCGTATTGCCCGCGACCTTGAGCACACAGTTGTGGCCAGCGTGGATAACGCCCGCGACTGGGCAGCGCCACGTGTAGAGGCAGCTGTCAACTTGGCTGTTCCGCGAATCCAGCACGGCATTGACACCGCTTCCCCCAAGATCCAAGAGGGACTGAAGTCGGCCGCACACAACCTCGCCGACGGCGTGGAGAAGGTCACGCCGCGGATCCAGGACGGGCTGGCCCAGCTGGCTCCCAAGATCCACGACGCTGTTGAGGATGCAACGCCCAAGATCCAGGAGACGCTCAACCGCGCCACGCCTGCCATCGGCGTTGCCCGGGACAAGGTAGTGGAAGAGTACTTGCCCAAGCTTTCCGAACAGCTGGGCCACGCATCGGTTGCGGTCCACCATGTTCTGGAGAATGCACCGGCACAGGTCGATGCAGTTGCGCAGCGCCTGGTTGAGTCCGGCGTCGTCCATGGCGTCCAGGAACAGGCGCAGGCCACCAGCAAGCAGATCAAGGCTGTGGCGGAACAGACCAGCAAGGCAGTCAGCAAGCAGCTGGCTACCCAGCAGAAACCCAAGAAGCGCGGCTGGCTGGTTGTCACGGTCATTGCCGCCGCGGTTGCCGCCGGCGTCGCTGCGTGGAAGGCCGCCAAGCCGGTGGAGGACCCGTGGAAGACACCTTCCCCGGTAACGCCGACCCCCGCTCCGGTTCCTGCGGACGCAGCAGCCTCCGCAACTGCAGCAGCTGCGGCCCCGGCTGAGTCCAAAACTTCCGACCTCACCCCGGAAGAAGCCAAGGCAGAAGTAGAGCAGGCCACCAAGGACGCGTTCGCGAAGACCGAGGACAACGCCTCCAACGTCGCCACGGACGCAAAGACGGCAGTGAAGAACATTGCTGCCGCCACCCACAAGGATGAGGACAAGGGCACGGACTCCAAGGATTCCGCTCTCTAGTTCAAGCCATCGGCCGCGTTCGATCAGCAAACCATGAAGGGACCCCGGTTAGCCGGGGTCCCTTCATTGTTTTCCAGGCCAGGCAAGGTCCCGGCCAGGCAAGGTCCCGGCCAGGCAAGTTCCCAGCCAGGCAAGTTCCCGGCCCTGCATTCCCGCCAAGCGGCCTTCCCACGCCGAACAGTCCGCCGGGGCTCCGGGACCGGGTGCTAGATTTGAAATGATGTCAGCTGATAGACCCTTTGAGGGTGAACTCAAGGAGCGCGCGGAACCTCCGGGCGTTTCGATTGTCATCCCGGCGTACAACGAGGAAAGCGTCATACGCCAGTGCCTCATCGCGGCCATTTATCAGTCTGTTCCTGCGAAGGAAATCATCGTGGTGGACAACTTGTCCAAGGACCGCACGGCGAAGATTGTTCGCCGGATGCAGCAGGAATATCCGGAGAGCCCGATCATCCTGCTGAAGCAAGCGGACGTCCAAGGCCTCATTCCCACACGGAACTACGGCCTCAATAGCGCCACCGGCGACATCATCGGCAGGATCGATGCCGACTCGGTCCTGGAACCTGACTGGGTGGAGCAGGTCCAGAAGGCCTTCGCCGATCCCACCGTTCAGGCAGCAACGGGCCCGGTGGTGTACTACGACATGCCTATGCGCCGTTTCGGCCTCAAGGCAGACGACAAGATGCGCCAGCTCATGCTGCGCCTGGCGAAGCACCAGTACCACTTCCTGTTCGGCTCCAACATGGCGCTTCGCCGTTCGGCGTGGGAAACCATCAGGGATGAAGCCTGCCTGGATGAGAAGGACGAAATGCATGAGGACATCGATCTCTCACTGCACCTCGCCGAACATGACCTCCGGATCCAGTACTGGCCCCAGATGGTGTCCGGAATGTCAGCCCGCCGGCTTGAGGACTCGCCCCGGGATTATCGCTACTACGTGACGCGCTTTGACCGCACCTACAAGGCCCACAACGTCAAGAAGATGGCACTGAAGGCACCGATGGTGGTGTTCTTCTCCGTGTACTTCCCGGCTAAGCTACTCCGGGCAATCCACGCTGCCAACGCAGTTTCCGGCGGCGTTCGCCGCGGCGGTCTCTGACACCGCGTAAAGTACGACGGCGGCTGGTTCAGTCCGTTCCCAGCTCAGCTTCGCGCCGGTCTGCCCGCGCACGCCCCCTCCGCTGCCCGGATACCACCACGGCGAGTCCCACCAGGATCAAAGCCAGGCCGGCGTAGGTCCCGCCGGGCAGGGTTTCATTGAGGAAGATTGCCGCGAGGATGGCTGCTCCCGGAATCTCCAGCAGGATGATCATGGAGACCACCAGCGGACTCATGGTCGCCAGGAGATGGTTGAAGGCGGTGTGGCCTACCAGCTGCGCACACACGGTGATGGCAAGAATCCCAAGCCACCCTCCGGCGTCGAACCCTGCCAGCGGCTGCCCGCTGAACAACGCCATGACAGCCACCAAAGCCGCGCACATCCCGTAGCAAAGCGTGGTGTAAGTTCCGGTTCCCATCGACTGGCGCGCTTTGCCGCCCGCGAGGGTGTAGAGCCCTGCCAGGGCGCCGCCGGCCAGGGCGAGGACGTCACCAATAAGCGCATCCGGGGACGAGCCCATGTCGAATCCCGTGATGGCAACGACGCCGCCGAATGCGATGCCCAGGCCCAGCAGGACGGGCCAGCGGTGGCGGGTTCCCCTGAACAGCTGGAAAACAGCGATCCACGCGGACTGCAGGCAAACCAACGCCGTAGCGGCGGCGACGGACGTCAGCTGCAACGCCGTGATGAAACAGGCAAAGTGGAAAGCCAATGCCACGGCAGCCACGGCGGACCAGCCGAACTCCCGGCGGGTGATTCCTGTGAATTGCCTCGGTTCGCGGACCGCCACGGGAACGGCCATCACGACGGCAGCTATGGCGTTCCGCCAGAACGCGATCGCCAAGGCAGTTACCGAGGTAGCACCGAGCGTTCCGGCGATGAGCGGTCCGGATGAGGCTACGCCCAGTACACCCAGGGCCGAAATGAGGAGATTCACGGATCAACCTTAGTTCGGCGGGGACGGCGCATTACCCCTATCTGTGGAGGAAACAGTGTGATTGTCTTGACACATCATTCCAGTCGGCCGGAGACGGCGAATCCAAAGGGCTACCGATTGAATGCAACATCCGCTCGCGCAGGCTCCCGGCGGCGCCGCTTCCTGCTGCTTTCCGTCGCCGGTTTGCTGGTTGCTGCGGTCATCGCCGGCTGGTTCATCACCGCGCGGGAGGTGCCCGGCGGCGAGGACCGTTCCCGGGGTGATTTGCCCGCGGTTCATCCCGTACCGCAGCACGCAGTGTCGCAGTCCGGCGAATCAGTACCCCTCACCGGACGGGTCCACGTGGTCGCTGCCCCCGGAACCGACCAGCCGGCCCTGGACGCGCTACTGGACGTGATAGCCGCTGCCGGTGGCACCGCGGAGGTGGTCGCAGCCCTCGACAAGCCGTCGGAAGGTTCCTCAGCCGTCTATCTCGGACTCGGCGGGGAGGCATCTCCGGCACGTTCCGCCCTGAGGGCCTTGGGAACGGAGAGGCCCGAGGACGGGGAGGCCCTGGAGCGGGCGGAAGGGTACGTCGTCGCCACTGGGAAGTTGGAGGGGATTCCGACGGCGGTCCTGGTCGGCCACGATGGCGACGGCGTCTTCCACAGCGTGCAAACGCTGAGGCAGATGCTCAAGGCCGGATCGGTCCCCGCGCTGCATGTCAGCGACTGGCCCCTGATGGAAACCCGGGGTGTGATCGAGGGGTTCTACGGCACGCCGTGGTCGCACCAAGCCCGCCTGGACGTCATCAGCTTCGCAGGGCGGCAGAAAATGAACACCTATATCTATTCGCCGAAAGACGACCCCCTGCTCCGGGAGAAGTGGCGGGATCTCTATTCAGCTCAGGAACTCACGGAACTACAGGAGCTCATAGAGGCAGCAGAGGCCAACCATCTCAGGTTTACGTACGCGCTCTCACCGGGCATCGATGTTTGCTACTCCCGGAACGCGGACCTCGAGGACGCCATCACCAAACTCGAATCGCTGTACGGCCTTGGCGTCCGGTCCTTCGTCATTCCGCTGGATGACATTGCTACCAAGGTCCAATGCCCGGAGGACCTGGAGGAGTTCGGCTCGGGTCCATCCAATCTTGCCAAGGCGCAGGCCGGCTTCCTGAATTCCTTGCAGGAGCGCTTCACCGCGGGGAAGCAAGACCTCCAGCCGCTGGAAACAGTGCCCACCTTCTACACGGGTTCCGGCAGCAACCCTTACAAGAAGCAGCTGGGGCGGCTGCTCGATCCCGCCATCGTGGTGCAGTGGACGGGTGAAGACGTGGTCTCGCACAGGATCACGCGGGACTCGGCACAGAGTGCGCGGCGGAGCTACGGCCGTGAGGACGCAGGCCGGCCGATCGTCATTTGGGACAACTACCCCGTGAACGACTTTTCACAGGACCACTTGTTCATGGCGCCACTGATCGGCAGGGACGCCGATCTTTACCAGTCCGTACAAGGCATCGTCACCAACCCCATGATCCAGCCCTACCTTTCGCTGCCCGCCATCTTCAACTACGCGGACTTCTCATGGAATGGTCCGGCGTACCGTCCGCAGGAATCCATGGACGCCGCCCTCACCCAGCTCGCCGGACCGGACCAGCAGGTTCAAGCTGCCGTGAGAGCATTCGTGGACCTGAACCAAGACTGGCAGGACGACGAACTCACGCCTTCGGCTCCCGCCCTCCGCCGGGACATCCGGCAGTTCTGGTCGGACTACGACGCCGGAAAGGCACCTTCGGGAGATTTGCTCCGTCGCGCTGAGCTGCTGCAGAAACTGCCTGAACTCCTGCCGCGGATGGCAGAGCCAGGCTTCGCTGCCGACGCTGAGCACTGGGCTGCTGCCGCTGCGGAATATGGGCGCGGGGTGGAGGAGGCCATTGCCATGCTGGAAGCCGCACGGCGGGGCGACTCGGAGAGCGTGGCCGAAAGCCGGCGCAACGTGAACAGTGCACTTACTGCAGCAGGGGCGAGAACCCAGCCGACGCTGGCACTCGGCGTGGTGACCCCCGTCTTTGGCGACGGCGAGTTGAAGACGTTTTTGGAGGATGCCCTACGGCGGGCGCCGGGTTCCTGACCCCATGACGCGCCCGGGGTTTACACACGTTTTGTCCTATGACCGATAACCCAAAAGCAGTCCGCTGGTTAAAAGCAAAAGTCCCGGTCATTTCTGACCGGGACTTTCCTTATGGTGGAGGCAAGGGGACTCGAACCCCTAACCCCCTGCTTGCAAAGCAGGTGCGCTACCAATTGCGCCATGCCCCCATAAGAAGCAACCCGTCTATCATACCCTACGTTCAGACCCGTTTTTACCGGGTCCCGCCGGGCTCTTCGGCTAGTCGACCTTGTCGGTTGACTTGCTCCAGACATCCTTCCGGGCTTCGGATTCCTGGGCCTTTTTGAAGACCAGGACACCTGCGATCGCCGCTGCAACTACAACCAGCAACTTCTTCACAAGTACCTCATTCCGGTTCAGTTTCCTGAACCTGGGTTCCGTGGGCGTACCAGGACTTGAACCTGGGACCTCTTCGTTATCAGCGAAGCGCTCTAACCGCCTGAGCTATACGCCCCGATGCCTCATCGGGCCGAGATATGACTGTACAGCACATCCCGGCCCGATCTCAAATCGAGGCCCGGATCCCCTTCTTTACGCCGTTTTTCCGCGTAAATCCGGGAAGTTTCACTAGTCGTCCGTCAAGGTCACTCCGATGCCGCCAACCAGCGTTGCCGAAATGTTATACAAGACGGCTGAGAGCATGGAAAGGGCAGTCAACAAAACTACGTTGACTACGGCAATGATCGTGGCAAAGGATGCCACCTGACCCAGGGATGCAATCTTCTTCAGCTCAAAACCGCTGCCCTCGGAACCTGCAAGCGTCCCCAGCAGGCTATCCACCTGATTGAAGATGCCGGTGAGATCCAGAACAGTCCACAGCACGATGGCGGCCACCACGGTGACGATGCCAAGGGCAACGGACAGGAGGAACGCCATCTTGAGCACCGACCATGGATCCACCTTGCTGACCAGCAGCCGTGCACGGCGTACCTTGGCCTTGGGGGCGGGCTTCACCAATCCGGGTCCGCCTTGGGCGGGGCGCTGCCCACTCGAGGCAGGGCGCTGGCCCGGGGCTCCGGCGGGGCGCTGCCCACTCGAGGCAGGGCGTTGACCCGGGGCTCCGGCCGGTCGCTGGCCACTCGAGGCGGGACGCTGGCCAGGGGCTCCAGCAGGGCGCTGCGGAGCGCCGGAGGAAGCCGGACGCGCCTCTGAAGCGGGGGGAGCTCCACCCGGCCGCTGCTGGGGCCGGGCAGGCGTTCCTGATGGGGCGTTGCCTGATGGCTGCCGGAGTCCGCCGGGGACACCTGTGCTCGGCTTGGGATATGAGTCGGAATTACTCACTCGTTACCTCCGGTGTTGTCTTCATTCAGCGCCGCGCCGGCTTCGGTATCCGGATCTGCGTCGGTTTGCGTTTCTGACTCGACGAGCGCCTCGGCAGCGCCGTCTTCTGCAGCCAACGTTACGTCATCGTCCTGCCCGTCCTCGGACTCTTCGCCTTCCAATCCGCGTTCCGAGTTCCGGGCAACCTCGATGATGCGGTCGTTCTTGTCGGGCTTGGCGAAGATGACGCCCATGGTGTCACGGCCCTTCGCAGGCACGCCGCTGACGGCCGAGCGGACAACCTTGCCGCCCTCCATGACCACCAGGACTTCGTCGTCTTCCTGCACGATCAGGGCACCCACCAGGTCCCCGCGGTCCTCTGCAAGCTTGGCCACCTTGATGCCCAAGCCACCGCGACCCTGCAGCCTGTATTCCTCGGCAGCGGTCCGCTTTGCATAGCCTCCCTCGGTGACCACAAAGACGAACGAATCGTCCTTGACAACATCCGCTGCCAACAATTCGTCATCTTCACGGAACTTCATGCCCGTAACGCCGGACGTTGCACGACCCATGGGGCGCAGGGCGTCGTCCGTTGCCGTGAAGCGGATGGACTGGCCCTTCCGGGATACCAGGAGGAGATCATCCGATTCGCTGACCAGCTGGGCGGAGACAAGTTCATCGCCATCGCGCAGGTTGATCGCAATGACGCCCGCGGACCGGTTGGTGTCGTAGTCCTCCAGCCGGGTCTTCTTCACCAGGCCGTTCTTGGTGGCCAACACCAAGTAGGGCGCCTGCTGGTAGTCGCGGAGATCAAGGACCTGCGCAATGTGCTCGTCCGGCTGGAAAGCAAGCAGGTTCGCGACGTGCTGGCCCTTCGCGTCCCTTCCGGCTTCGGCGAGTTCGTATGCCTTTGCGCGGTAGACGCGGCCAAGGTTCGTGAAGAACAGCAGCCAGTGGTGGGTGGTGGTCACGAAGAAGTGTTCAACGACGTCGTCACCGCGCAACTGCGCGCCCTTGATGCCCTTGCCGCCACGCTGCTGCGAACGGTAATTGTCACTGCGGGTCCGCTTGACGTAGCCACCGCGGGTAATGGTGACCACCATTTCCTCTTCGGGAATGAGGTCTTCCACCGACATGTCGCCGTCGAACCCCATGAGGATCTGCGTCCGGCGGTCGTCGCCATGCTTGGCAACGATTTCGGCGAGTTCTTCGCTGATGATCCGGCGCTGGCGTTCCTCGGAAGCGAGGATCGCGTTGTACTCCTCGATCATGGCTTCGAGTTCGGCATGGCGGTCCTGGATCTTCTGGCGTTCCAGGGCTGCCAGGCGGCGCAACTGCATATCAAGGATGGCCCGGGCCTGGAGCTCGTCGATTTCCAGGAGCTCCATGAGGCCTTCACGGGCAGCCTCCGTGGTGCTGGACGCACGAATAAGGGCAATGACCTCATCGAGCATGTCCAGTGCCTTCAGGAGGGCACGCAGAATGTGCGCTTCTTCCTCGGCCTTGCGGAGGCGGTAACGCGTACGGCGTGCAATGACGTCCATCTGGTGCGCCACCCAGTGCCGGATGAAGGCATCCAGGCTGAGGGTGCGCGGAACGCCGTCCACGATCGCCAGCATGTTGGCGGAGAAGTTGTCCTGCAGTTGCGTGTGCTTGTAAAGGTTGTTCAGCACCACCTTGGCCACCGCATCACGCTTCAGCACGATCACCAAACGCTGGCCCGTACGGCCGGAGGTCTCGTCGCGCAGATCGGCGATGCCTTGGATCTTGCCGTCCTTGACCAGCTCTGCAATCTTGATCGCAAGGTTGTCCGGGTTCGCCTGGTAAGGCAATTCCGTGACTACAAGGCAGGTACGGCCCTGGAGCTCTTCGACGTTGACCACGGCCCGCATGGTGATGGAACCACGGCCGGTGCGGTACGCCTCTTCGATGCCCTTATGGCCGAGAATGGTGGCCCCTGTGGGGAAGTCCGGTCCCTTGATCCGCTTCATCAGGGCTTCCAGCAACTCTTCACGGGAGGCGCCAGGGTTTTCGAGAGCCCACTGCACGCCGTCGGCGACTTCGCGCAGGTTGTGCGGCGGGATGTTGGTGGCCATGCCGACGGCGATGCCGGAAGAACCGTTCACCAGCAGGTTCGGGAAACGCGCCGGCAGGATAGTGGGTTCCTGGTTCTTGCCGTCGTAGTTGTCCTGGAAGTCGACAGTCTCTTCGTCGATGTCGCGGACCATTTCCATGGCCAACTGGGCCATCTTGGTTTCCGTGTAACGCGGGGCAGCAGCTCCGTCGTTGCCGGGAGAACCGAAGTTTCCTTGGCCGAGTGCCAAGGGGTAGCGCATGGTCCAGTCCTGGATCAATCGAACCAACGCATCGTAGATCGCCATGTCGCCGTGCGGGTGGTAGGTACCCATGACGTCGCCCACAACACGGGCACACTTGTTGAACGCGCGGTCAGGGCGGTAGCCGCCGTCGAACATCGCGTAAAGCACGCGGCGGTGGACGGGCTTCAGGCCGTCACGTACGTCGGGCAGCGCGCGGCCAACGATGACGGCCATTGCGTAGTCGAGGTACGACCGTTGCATTTCGGTCTGCAGGTCCACCTGCTCAACGCGGTCCGTCAGCACGTCGCCTTCAAGTACGGCATCCGTACCCTCGGGGTTTTCCGCCGGGACTTCAGGAGTTTCGTCACTCATAATCTAAGATTTCCGTTTCAGGTATATGTCGATTCAAGAATATTCAGGCCAGGATGATGGCTGCTAAATATCCAGAAACCTGACGTCCTTGGCGTTCTGCTGGATAAAGTTCCTGCGTGATTCAACGTCCTCGCCCATAAGGACGGAGAAGGTCTGATCGGCTGCAAGTGCGTCATCCATGGTGACCTGGAGGAGGGTCCGGCGATCGGGATCCATGGTGGTATCCCACAGTTCCGTGTAGTCCATTTCGCCAAGGCCCTTGTAGCGCTGGATGCCGTTCTCCTTGGGGAGCCGCTTGTTCATCGCAGCACCCTTGCGGATGGTTTCATCCCGTTCGCGGTCACTGAACACGTAGTCATGCGCGGCGTTGGACCACTTGATCCGGTACAGCGGCGGCTGGGCCAAATACACGTAACCGTTTTCGATGAGGGGACGCATGTAGCGGAACAGCAGCGTCATCAAGAGCGTGGTGATGTGCTGGCCGTCAACGTCGGCATCTGCCATGAGGACGATCTTGTGGTACCGGAGCTTCGAAATGTCGAAGTCCTCGCCAATACCCGTGCCGAACGCCGTAATCATGGACTGCACTTCGGCGTTGCCCAGGGCTTTGTCCAGGCGGGCACGCTCAACGTTGAGGATCTTGCCTCGCAGCGGAAGGATGGCCTGTGTCTCCGGGTTGCGGCCGCGCTTGGCCGAACCGCCTGCGGAGTCACCCTCCACCAGGTAGACCTCGCAACGCGAAGGATCCTTCGACGAGCAATCGGAGAGCTTGCCGGGCATGCCGAAGGACTCAAGCGGGCTCTTCCGCCGCGCATTGTCGCGGGCTTTGCGCGCGGCCATGCGTGCCTGCGCAGCCTGGATGGCTTTCCGGATGACATCGCGGGCGGGACCGGGGTTGCGCTCCAACCAGTCACCGAGCTGATCGGTCACAACGCGCTGGACGAAGCCCTTGACCTCGGAGTTGCCCAGTTTGGTCTTGGTCTGGCCTTCGAACTGGGGCTCGGAAAGCTTCACCGAGATGACGGCGGTCAGGCCCTCACGGATGTCATCACCCGTCAGGTTGTCTTCCTTCTCCTTGATGATGTTTTTCTCGCGTGCGTAGCGGTTGATGAGCGACGTCATCGCAGCGCGGAAGCCCTCTTCGTGCGTACCGCCCTCATGGGTGTTGATGGTGTTCGCGTACGTGTGGACGCTCTCGGAATACGCGGTGGTCCACTGCATGGCGACTTCCACCGAGATGTGCCGTTCGGTGTCCTCGGTTTCGAAGGCGATGACGTCCTCGTGGACGATTTCCACCTTCTTGTTGGAGTTCAGGTGCTTGACGTAGTCCAGCAAGCCGTCCGGGTATTCATAGACAACAGTGCGGTGTTCGGCTGCTACCTCACCTTCGGTGGCAACGGCGTCGAGGTCGAGCTCGTCGTCACCGGCCCGGGCAGCCGGGCGCTCGTCCGTCAGGGTGATTTTCAGGCCCTTGTTGAGGAACGCCATCTGCTGGAAGCGGGCACGCAGGGTCTCGAAATCGAACTCCGTGCTTTCAAAGATGGTGCCGTCCGGGTAGAACGTCTGGGACGTCCCTGTCTCTTCCGTGGCCTCGCCCTTGACGAGTTCGCCCTGCGGCTTGCCGCCGTCGGCGAAAGACATGCGCCAGACGTGGCCCTGCCTCCGGACTTCGGTCTCGACACGACGGGACAGCGCATTGACAACGGAAATACCCACGCCGTGAAGGCCGCCGGAAACGGCGTAACCGCCGCCGCCGAACTTGCCTCCGGCGTGCAGGATGGTCATGACCACTTCAACCGTGGGCTTGCCTTCGGAGGGGTGGATGTCAACGGGGATACCGCGGCCGTCGTCAACCACTTTCACCCCGCCGTCAGCCTGGAGCGTCACCTCAATGTGGCTGCAGTAACCGGCCAAAGCTTCATCTACAGAGTTGTCCACCACTTCATAGACCAAGTGATGCAAACCGCGCGGACCGGTGGAACCGATGTACATGCCGGGGCGTTTGCGTACGGCTTCGAGGCCCTCCAGCACGGTGATGTCGCTGGCACCGTATTCCCTTGGCGCTTGCGCCTCACTCTGCGTGGGAGCAGCCTCCTCTGCGGGCTCTACTGCCAAGGTCTCTGCATTGTCGTTAGCCACAGGCGCTTTCGACTCCTCTGTGTTCGATGACGGCCGTTCCCTTGACGGCTCACGGATGACCGCAAGCCGTCAAGGGCACGTGACTGATTGCGCCGATTACTCCGGCGTGAGGGGTCCTGGTTCCCGACTGGCGGATTCCAAAGCCCTGACGACGTTTCATCGGCGCTCAGTGATCTGTGCCAATTCTATCGTGGAAAAACGCTAATCCCTGCAAATAAGAGGGCGGCTCACAGCTGAATATGCCGATGAGAGGCCGTTGGCCCTATCGTGGACGGCCCTGCGGAGGTGGAGGTGGGTGCCTATACGCCCCGGGGTCCTTGAAACGCCCTGCACGGCGCTCAGCCGTATGTGTCCCGGGGGCCGCGACCGTTGACACTGCGGCCGCCTTTCCGCCAGCTCGGTGCCGAGGGTCCGAGGACCTGGATGCTGGTGACCACGCCCTCACCGAGTTCCTTCCGGAACAGCTCAAGCAGGCTCGAACTCAGCAGGCGCAGCTGCGTTGCCCACGCGGTTGAATCGCAGCGCACTTGGAGGGTTGTGTCCGTGAAGCTCTCAGGCGTGCAGTGCGCCGAGATGTCCGGCCCCACCAGGGTGGCCCATTCAGCCATGACGGAGCCCACGGCAACGGGTGACGTCCAGCCACGTTCGGCCACCAGGCGCCCAACCACTTTTCCCAATCCCAACGGGTCGCGGCCGCTTCCATGGAATTGCGAGAAGCCTTTGGTTCCCCGGAGCCCGGTTCGTTTTTGAGTCGTCCCCGGCCGGGGTGCCCGCTGCCGCACTTCGCCTCGCGCCGCGGCCGCCTCGCGCATCCTGTTCAGGGCCGCCTGGGCAGCGTCGATCTGGTCGGGAACCCGGTCGGGTTGGAGTCCGTCAGCGTCACCCTTCACCATCGATGCCTCCCGGAACAACGGTTACGCGCCGTCCGGCCAGCTCCTCCGGAATATCGGCGTCGACCGCGGCCGTCACGAGCACCTGCTCGGCGCCGGCCACGATTGCTGCCAGTTTACGCCGTCGCTGGACGTCCAACTCGGCGAAGACATCGTCAAGAATGAGAATGGGCGCGGTCCCGCCGGTGCGTGCGTCATCGAGCATGAAGTAGTAGGAAGCCAAGCGCAGGGACAAACACATGGACCACGTCTCACCGTGCGAGGCGTACCCCTTGGCCGGTGCTTGGCCGAGCATCAGCTCGAGCTCGTCCCGATGCGGGCCAACCAGCGAGATCCCGCGTTCGAGTTCCTTCTTGCGGGCTACGGCAAACGCCTGGATATAGCGTTCGGTGAGTTCGTCAACGGACAACAGCCGGAGTTCCTCGCCCGACGGCGGGCCTTGCGTGGGCTGTTCGGCCGGACCGCCGTCGTCGTCGAGTACGCCCTGGATGGTTGAGCGGTAAACCGCGCCGGCGATCTTTGAACCGTCGGTGAGTTGCGCGTAAGCGCTGTTCAGATGCGGGCGGAGGCGTTCCACCAACTCGAGCCTTGCGTGCAGAAGCTGTGCACCGGCACGGGCCATATGTTGGTCCCAGACGTCAAGGGTGGTCTCATGGCCCGCGGTGAATTTTCCGGTTCGGGCAGATTTCAGGAGGGCGTTACGCTGCTTCAGGACGCGGTCGTAGTCACTGCGCGTGGCAGCATGCCGCGGGACCAGGCTGACCAGGAGCTCATCCAGGAAACGCCGCCGGTTGGAGGGGTCTCCCTTGACGAGAGCCAGGTCTTCCGGGGCAAAGAGCACCGTTTGGCATATGCCGAGGATATCCCTCGCCCGTACCGGATTTCCGCGGTTGATGCGTCCGCGGTTGGCCCTGCCGGCATTGATCTCGACTTCGATGATGCTCGACTGTTCGCCGCGGACCAGGCGGGCGCGGATCATGGCACGCTCGGTGCCGAACCTCAGCAGCGGGGCGTCGCTGCTCACACGGTGGGAGCTGAGGGTAGCCAAGTACCCGATGGCTTCCATGAGGTTGGTCTTGCCGATGCCGTTGGACCCCACCAGGACGGTGACACCTGGACCGAGCTTGAGGTCTACCTGTGCATAGCTGCGGAAATCCGTGAGCGAGAGATGTTCCAGATACACGCTGTTCGAGTGGCTCCTGCGGCTAGTTGGCCGGACGGGTGGCGTGGCCGCCGAACTGGTGGCGCAGCGCCGAGACCATCTTCATGGCGGGTGAAGTGTCCTCGCGGGAAGCGAACCGGGCAAAAAGCGCCGCCGTGATTGCCGGAGCCGGGACCGCGTTTGCGATCGCTTCTTCCACTGTCCAGCGCCCTTCGCCGGAATCCTCGACGTAGTCATCGATGGAGGCGAGGCCCGGGTCTTCGTCCAGTGCCTTGACCATCAAGTCAAGCAACCAGGAGCGGACAACGGTGCCCTTCTGCCACGCCCGGAACGTACCGGGAAGGTCCTTCACGATGTCCTTGGCCGCCAGCAATTCGTAGCCTTCGGCATAGGCCTGCATCAGGCCGTATTCGATGCCGTTATGCACCATCTTTGCGTAGTGGCCCGCGCCTACACCGCCTACGTGCACAAAGCTGTCAGCTCTTTCGCCCTCGGGACGGAGGGCATCAAAGACCGGCATGGCAAGTGCGATGTCTTCATCGGAACCGCCGGCCATCAGGCCGTACCCGTTCTGAAGTCCCCAAACTCCGCCGGAAACACCGCAGTCAGCGAAACGGATTCCCTTTTCGGCCAACGCGGCGGCGTGCTTTTGGTCTTCGGTGAAGCGGGAGTTGCCGCCATCGATGACGAGGTCGCCCTCGCTCAATTTCCCGCGCAGCTCGTTCACAACCGCGTCAGTGATTTCGCCGGAAGGAACCATCACCCAGACCAACCTTGGCGTAGGCAGCGCGGCGATCAGTTCATCCACCGAAGCAACGTCCGTGACGTCCGGATTGCGGTCAAAGCCTGTTACCTCAATGCCACCGTTCCTCATGCGTTCCCGCATGTTGAACCCCATTTTTCCAAGGCCAATCAGTCCGATGTGCACGCTGTGAACTCTTTTCTGCGTAGGTGGCGGTAGTGGCTAGTTGGGAAGGCGGACAGGCATCACGAGGTAGCGGTAGTCGTCCTGGTCTTCGCCGTCGGCCTCGGCCTGCGCCGTGATCATGGCGGGCTTGGGAGCTGACGTGAAGGAGAAGCGCACGTATTTCGTTTCGATGACGCTGAGGCCTTCAACCAGGTAGTGCGGGTTGAAGGCTACCGTGATGTCGTCGCCTGAAAGTTGTGCCTCGAGTTCTTCGGAGGCCTGGGCGTCTTCGCCGGTGCCGGCATCCAGGTTCAGCAGGCCCTGGGTGAAGGCAAGGCGCACCGGTGTGTTGCGTTCGGCAACCAAGGACACGCGGCGTACGGCTTCCACGAGTTCCTGGGTCTGGACCGTGGCATGGATCGGTGTTGAATCCGGGAAGAGCGAGCGGATCTTGGGGTAATCACCGTCAACCAACAACGACGTGGTGGTGCGGCCGCCGCTCTCGAAGCCAATGAGGCGGCTGTCGTCATCGGCCAGGGCAACGTTGATGTCACCGCTTCCGCCAAGGGTCTTTGCTACCTCGTTCAGGGTCTTGGACTTGACCAGGGCGCTGGTGGAGATGCCCGGAGTTACGGGTTTCCAGGGCACTTCGCGCATGGCGAGCCTGTAGCGGTCTGTGGCAAGAAGGGTGATCATGTCATCCTCGATCTCCATGCGGACACCGGTGAGGATGGGCAGGGTGTCGTCCTTGCTGGCAGCGATGATCACCTGGGAGACGGCCTGCGCGAACGAATCACCCGGCAAGGTGCCGCTGATCGCAGGGAGTGCAGGCAACGCCGGGTACTCGGACTCGGGCATCGTTGCCAGGTGGAAGCTGCTTCGACGGCAGGTGAGGGTGACTTTGCTGCCGTCGGTTTCCACTTCCACCGGAGCTGAGGGGAGGCTTCGGCAAATATCTGCCAGGAGTCGACCGGACACCAGGATGGTGCCCTCTGTGGTGATGTCAGCCGGAATCTCGAGGCGGGCCGAGGTTTCGTAGTCAAAGCTGGACAGGCTGACGGTTCCTGCCTCGGCTTTGAGGAGGAGGCCGGAGAGGACAGGCACCGGCGGCCGCGGAGACAACGACCGCGCGGTCCACGTAACGGCTTCTGCCAGGACGTCGCGGTCGACTCTGAACTTCACGGAGGGGTGCCGCCTTTCATTGCTGCCAAATAATAGCTGCGGATTCCAGCCATGGAAGCCGCCAAAATTCCGCGTTCCAGCGTCCACAGGTGCATGGTCCGCACACAACGAACTACAAAACCAACCCAGGGATGGGAGCGCTGGTGACAGCTTAGCCGCAAGATCGGGGATTAACCCATCCCCGGCCGGCGGGACCCCGCCTATGTGGACAGTCCCCGGCCGGCCTGTGGCCGGTTGGAGTTCTACATCAGTGGTGCCTCGGGGCGTGGAGGAACGAGATTGTTATTTGAGGGATTTCAATTTTTTGGGATTCGTAGTGTTAATAACTGCTGTGGAAACTGTGGATAAGTGGCTTTCGCCGCGCGGTTCCGCGGTTAAGCCCTGTTCACGGACTGTGCGTTAACTGGGTTTTAAACAGGGTGTGGATGGGGACAACCCGGAAGCCCGTTTTTAACGATCCACAGATGCCTTAAGGGTTTTAAGCCCATTAAGCGCGCTTGTCCCCTTAACAATCCACAGGGTTATCCACATGCGCCTGTTAATAAGGTATGTAGTGCGCGGAACGTCTGTGGATTCAGGAGTCGCGTTGCTGCTGCTTGATGCGGTTGGTCAGCTCGGTGACCTGGTTGTAAATCACACGGCGCTCGGCCATCAGTTCGCGAATCTTGCGATCGGCGTGGATGACGGTGGTGTGGTCGCGTCCACCCAGTTCCTGCCCGATCTTGGGCAGGGACATGTCTGTCAGCTCACGGCAGAGGTACATGGCGATCTGCCGGGCCGTCACCAGCGTCCGGGTCCGGGACTTGCTGCAGAGCTCTTCCATGCTGAGTTTGAAGTAGTCAGCTGTCTGGTCGAGGATCTGCTTCGCAGTGATCTCCTGGGCGCCGTCGTCGGTGATCAGGTCCTTGAGCACCATCTCGGCCAATGCCACATCCACCGGCTGCCGGTTCAGGCTGGCGAAGGCGGTAACGCGGATGAGCGCACCTTCGAGCTCACGGATGTTGCTGGAAATCTTGGAAGCGATGTACTCCAAGGCATCGTCCGGCGCTGAAAGACCCTCGCTCAGGCCCTTCTTGCGGAGGATGGCGATGCGCGTTTCGAGTTCAGGCGGCTGGATGTCCGTGAGGAGACCCCATTCAAACCGTGAAGTCATCCGGTCTTCGAACCCTGCCAGCATCTTGGGCGGCTGGTCCGAGGTGATGACCACCTGCTTGTTGGCGTTGTGCAGGGCGTTGAACGTGTGGAAGAACTCTTCCTGCGTACGGTCCTTGCCGGCCAGGAACTGGATGTCATCGATCAGCAGCACATCAACGTTCCGGTATGTGGTCTTGAAGCTGGTGCCTTCATCATCACGGATGGAGTTGATGAAGTCGTTGGTGAACTCTTCGGAGTTGACGTAGCGGACGCGGATGCCGCTGTAAAGGCGCCGGGCGTAGTGGCCGATGGCGTGGAGCAGGTGGGTCTTGCCCAGGCCCGAGTCTCCATAGATGAAGAGCGGGTTATAGGCCTTCGCAGGCGCTTCGGCCACGGCTACGGCTGCCGCATGGGCAAAGCGGTTGGATGAACCGATCACGAAAGTATCGAAAATGTACTTCGGGTTCAGGCGTCCGAATTCATGGGAGGTGCTGGGAGGAGTCGGCTGCGGCTTCGGCTCCGCGGCCAGGTCCGGGACCGGGGAAAGCTCGACGGCGGGTTCAGGCTCCTCGTGGACCGGCACCAGATCGGTATCAACGTCGATCGCGCAGCGGATGTCATCGGAGAAGACATTGCGCAGGGCATCATCCAGAGCGTCCTTGACCTGCGTCTGGAGGACTTCGCGGGTGAGCTCGTTGGGAACGGCCACCAACAGGGTGGAACCGATCAGGCCCTGGGCCTGGGCGAGGATGACGAAACCGCGCTGCCGGGGAGATACCCGGTCATCTTGCTCCAGCAGGCTCAGCACCCGGCGCCAGGAACTTCCGACAGTATTGGCGTGGTTGGCTTCGTCTACTGTCATCAATGTGTTCCTAAATACTTGCTTGCCTGCGTTGCTGGCAGCCGAAGGGCATCCGGCTGGTACGTGTTCCATGGATTAATCCACAGAGTTATGCACAGCGGGTGGACAATGGGCTACTGAGCCACTCTAGGGGATGATTTCTCTAGAAGATAGCTGGGAAGTTGCTTGTGGATAATTACACCGTTGTTGTTCCCGATCGGTGGCTGTGAGCCAGTTCATCCACAGGCTGATGCAGGTCGTTTGCCACAGTTGTGGACAGCTTCGGGGCCGCCCTCCGGTTTGACTGGGGGTCCATTTTTGCCCTAACGTTGTGAAGTCCTTTGTGTCCGCTTTTGAGATCAGTTGCATCTCCGTGCGTTTACCGTGCGAGAGGCAGCGGCGGCGGCCACATACAAAACTTAGCGTCGGCCAGTTCTTCCCCTTTTGATCGGGTGGGCGCACCTTTGATCCACTGGAGTAACTAACGTGAGCAAGCGGACTTTTCAGCCGAATAACCGCCGTCGGGCCAAGAAGCACGGCTTCCGCCTTCGTATGCGCACCCGTGCCGGCCGCGCCATCCTGGCTGCCCGTCGCGGCAAGGGCCGCGTCGAGCTGTCGGCTTAAATAACTGACTTGTCGGCCAGGGTCCTCTCGGGGGTTCGACGGTGCTAGCCACCCCAAACCGCCTTCGGACGTCTACCGACTTTTCAACAACTGTACGTTCCGGCGTCCGTAATGGACGCCGGAACTTAGTGTTATATACGGCTCCTATCGGGGCCGGGGAGCCGAGTCGTATCGGCTTCATTGTCTCCAAAGCCGTCGGGAACGCCGTGACCAGGAACCTCGTTAAGAGGAGACTGAGAGAAGCAGGCGCGCTGTCCTTGCAAACGCATGGAACGGGCCTGGCGGTCGTAGTCCGTGCACTGCCGGCAGCTGCAACCGCCAGCTGGGAGCAGTTGCTGAATGACTACAACGCCGCATTGGCAGTGACGACGAAGCGATTGGGTGGCTCAGCTCCACGCAACGCTTCGCAGGACCGCAACGGCACCACTACGGAAGGGACACCGCGTGCATAACCATAGTGCCGCCGTCGTTCCTTCCTCCGGCGACCCCGGGAATGAGGTTCCCGCTCCAACCTGGCTGGCCATAGTCGGCCGGTTTGTTTGGGACCTGCCACGGAACGTCCTCATTCTCCTGCTGAAGGCCTACCGCAAGGTGGTCTCGCCCCTGTACGGCCAGGTATGCCGTTTCTTCCCGTCGTGTTCGGCCTATGCGCTGGAGGCGGTCACGGTGCACGGCGCCGTGAAGGGCAGCTGGCTCGCAGCCAAAAGGCTCGCCAAATGCCACCCTTGGAATGCCGGTGGAGTGGACCATGTCCCCGCCGGCCATCGTCATTGGCCGGAAGGCCGGACGCCCACAATTGTTGTACTGAACAACCCGGACCAGTTCCTGGCTGCTCAGGCTGATGAAGAAGGCCGCCCGGCGGCCTGACGAATAGGGATATCGTATGGACTTCTTTGAAACAATCATGTTTCCGTTCAAGTGGCTGGTGTCAATCATCATGGTTGGCTTCCACGAGGGACTGAGCTTCCTTGGAATGCCCGCAGCGAACGGCTGGACCTGGACCCTGTCCATCATTGGCCTGGTGCTGGTTATCCGTGCCGCCCTGATCCCTGTTTTCGTCAAGCAGATCAAAGCCCAGCGCGGCATGCAGCTCCTGCAGCCCGACTTGAAGAAACTGCAGACCAAATACAAGGGCAAAACAGACCAGCTCAGCCGCCAGGCGATGGCGCAGGAGCAGATGGCCCTGTACAAGAAGCACGGCACAAACCCGTTCTCCGCGTGCTTGCCGATGCTGATCCAGATGCCGTTCTTCTTCGCCCTGTTCCAGGTGCTGTCCGGGATCTCCACCAACGCCAAGGCCGGCCAGGGCATTGGCGCCATGAGCCACGAGCAGGTAGTGCAGTTCGACCAGTCGAGCATCTTTGGTGCCCCGCTGTCCGCTTCCCTGCTGCACGGCGACCCCAGCGGCAGCGGCAGCGCAGTTGCTGTGTGGGTGCTGTCCATCATCATGATCCTTGCCATGACTGCATCGCAGTTCATCACGCAGAAGCAGATCATGGCCAAGAACATGTCCGAGGAAGCACTCGCCAGCCCGTTCATGCGCCAGCAGAAGATGATGCTCTACATCCTGCCTCTGGTCTTCGGCATCGGTGGCATCAACTTCCCGATCGGTGTCCTCATTTACTGGACCACCACCAACCTCTGGACCATGGGCCAGCAGTTCTTCGTCATCCGCCGTATGCCCACCCCGGGTTCCCCCGCCGCCAAGGCGCTGGAGGAACGCCGTGCTGCCAAGGGCCTGCCGCCGCTGGCGGGCAAGAAGAACGACGACGCCGAGGCTGCCGCCGCCGCTGCTGCCGCCGAGGCACGGGCGCAGCGCGTCCAGCCGCAACGTAAGAACAGGAAGAAGAAGTAATGTCTGCTGAGAGCACTGAGGAAGTAACCGACGCCGTGACTGAGGCCCAGGACGACGCCCAGGAAGAGACCCTGTCCAAGACGGCCAGCCGTTTGGAAGAGGAAGGCGATATTGCCGCCGACTACCTCGAGGAACTCCTTGACATCGCAGACATCGACGGTGACATCGACATCGAGGTCCGCAATGGCCGGACCTACATCTCCATTGCTGCCGAAGAGGAATCACCCGCGCTGGAAAGCCTTGTAGGCCGTGACGGTGAAGTACTTGAGGCACTGCAGGAGCTGGCCCGCCTCTCCGTGCTTTCCGCTACCGATAGCCGCTCCCGGTTGGTGCTGGACATCAACGGATACCGCAAGGACCGCGCCGGGGTCCTTCAGCAGATCGCAGAGGACGCAGTTGCCAAGGTGAAAGAGAACGGTGGAACCGTTGCGCTGGAACCGATGAGCGCGTACGAGCGCAAAATTGTCCACGACGCCGTCGCCGACCTCGGATTCGTTTCCGAATCTGAAGGCGAAGGCGCCGGACGTCACATCGTGGTTTCGGCTGACTAACGGCCCATGGTAGACATCTCCGCAACAGAACTACAGGCGGCCGAGAAGATCTTCGGGGAGCGCCTGGATCTTGCCAAGCGCTACGTTGAACATTTGGCCACCTCCGGCATTGAACGCGGCCTCATTGGTCCCCGGGAAGTTCCGCGTCTGTGGGGTCGGCATGTGTTGAACTGTGCCGTCATCGAGTCTGCGATCGCAAAAGACAGTCACGTGGCCGACGTTGGTTCCGGGGCCGGGCTTCCGGGCCTGTGCTTGGCCATTGCACGTCCTGATCTTGAGCTCACCCTGATTGAGCCGCTGGAACGGCGCGTGATTTGGCTCCAGGAAGTTGTTGACGATCTTGGACTCGACAACGTTACCGTGATGCGTACCCGTGCCGAGCTTGCAGTGGGTCTGGTTGACGCTGATGTTGTGACTGCCCGCGCCGTCTCTGCCCTGAGCAATTTGGCTGGCCTTACCATTCCGTTGCTCAACGGGAAGGGCGAGGTCGTGGCTATCAAGGGGCGCAGCGCAGCCGAGGAGATCGAGAAGGCCAAGAAGGTTATTCGTAAGCTTGGCGGCGTAGAAACGTCGGTTGTGGTGTGCGGACAGGAGCTTTTGGAGGAACCCACCACCGTGGTGAGGATCATCGTCAACAAGCCCGGAAAGACAGCTTAGCCACCGCTTGGTTTCCCGCGTGTCGGCGGCTGAGCAGTTAGGCTAGAGAACGGCAGCAAGCGCCGAATGAGAGTGAGAGTGTGACCAGTGGGCAGTAGCGAAACCTCCACGCAGCGGATCCCCCCATTTATGTCGTTGGGGTCCGCGCGGTCTATTGCCACACCGCCGAGCACGCTGCAGCCTGCTTCCGTTCGCACGAATTCGGTTGATAGAACAGTTTCACGTGAAACTGTGGCCGATGATGGCCCCAACGTTATGGACTCGATCGACGATTCAAGCCCCATCGCACGCCAATTGGCAAACGAGACCCGGCGGCGGGAACGTTTGATCGGTCGGCAGTTGCCCAAACCTGAGCGAACCAGGATCTTCACGGTATCCAATCAAAAGGGTGGCGTCGGCAAGACCACCACCACGGTCAATATCGCAGCGGCCCTCGCGTCTGCCGGCCTGAACGTTCTGGTCATCGACATCGATCCCCAGGGCAACGCCTCCACCGCCCTCGGCATCGAGCACCACGCTGATGTAGACAGCATTTATGACGTCCTCATCAACGACCTTCCCCTGAAGGACGTAGTGGCACCTTGCCCGGACATCCCCAACCTGTTCTGCGCTCCGGCCACTATCCACCTGGCCGGCGCGGAGATCGAGCTTGTGTCCCTCGTGGCCCGCGAACAGCGCCTGCGCCGGGCGATCGACGTCTACGCGAAAGAACGCGAAAAGAACGGCGAAGGCCGCCTCGACTACATCTTTATTGATTGCCCTCCCAGTCTGGGCCTGCTGACAGTGAACGCATTCTGTGCAGCCAGCGAAGTACTGATTCCCATCCAGTGTGAGTACTACGCCCTGGAAGGTCTGAGTCAACTGCTGAAGAACATCGAAATGATTCAGAAGCACCTCAACGCTGATCTGGTGGTTTCCACCATCCTGCTGACCATGTATGACGGCCGGACGAACCTGGCGGCACAGGTCGCCTCCGAAGTGCGCCAGCACTTCCCCCAGCAGGTTCTTAGCGCCGTAGTTCCTCGGTCTGTGCGTATCTCCGAAGCGCCGAGCTACCAGCAAACAGTGATGACATACGATCCCTCGTCCAGCGGCGCTCTCTCCTACATGGAAGCCGCTGCTGAAATCGCAGAACGCTAGAATTCTTGAAACACTGCAAGAGCCTGGGCTACTCCACGCTCGGCTATTCCATCGGAGGGAAGAACTAATGAGCGAAAAGCGAAGAGGCCTTGGCAGGGGTCTTGGGGCTCTCATTCCCAGCTCGGCCTCCGCCGGGGTCCAAGGAGCTGGCGCTTCGCCGTCTCGTCCTGTGGATCTGTTCTTCCCTGATGCCCGGAAAGCCCCGGAGCCCGAATCTGTTTCCGCGCCGGCCGAACCAGACGACGATGCTTCTGACGCTTCGGCCACACGAGCAGCAGATTCGAAGGCTGGGTCGTCCAGGTCGAGCGCCAAGTCGGATGCCAAGGCTCCGACCAAGAAGACGGCTGCTGCGAAAGGCTCATCTTCGGCGGTCTCTTCCAAGCAGGCAGCGTCGGCTTCTGCTCCGGAAGCTTCAGACGAAAGCCCGACGACCGCACTCCCCGAAGCAAGCGCTTCACCGGCACACACTGAACCACAGACCGACCTGGTGGAGGTTCCAGGAGCACGTTTCGCGGAAATCCCCGTCACGGACATTCACCCGAACCGAAAGCAGCCCCGTTCCGTCTTCGATGAAGACGACATGGCAGAGCTTGTGCACTCGGTCAAGGAAATCGGTGTCCTCCAGCCAATTGTTGTACGCACTTCAACCGAAAAGGGTGGAGAACCGTATGAGTTGGTCATGGGTGAGCGTCGTTGGCGTGCTGTGCAGGCCGCGGGTTTGGACACCATCCCTGCGATCGTTCGTGACACCACCGATGATGACCTCCTCCGGGATGCACTTCTGGAGAACCTCCACCGGAGCCAGCTGAATCCTTTGGAAGAAGCCGCCGCTTACCAGCAGCTCCTTGAGGACTTTGGAACGACGCACGAACAATTGGCTGACCGCATCGGCCGGTCCCGCCCGCAGGTCTCCAATACTCTTCGCCTGCTGAAGCTCCCGCCCCTGGTGCAGCGCCGGGTTGCAGCTAATGTTTTGTCCGCCGGGCATGCCCGTGCATTGTTGTCCCTGCCGGACGCGGCCGCGATGGAAAGGCTCGCCCAGAAGATTGTGGCTGAGGGCATGTCCGTGAGGGCCACAGAGGAAGCAGTGGCGCTTTACCAAGAGCCTGCTGCGCCCACCAAGAATTCAATTCCCAAGCCCAACGCACGGCACGAACGGTTGGACTACTTGGCCTCGTCCTTGTCTGATCGCCTGGATACAAATGTGAAGATCACACTTGGCGCCCGCAAGGGCCGGGTGAGCATTGAGTTCGCCAGCGTGGAAGATCTCAACCGGATTATGGATGTGTTGAGTCCTGGGGCAGAAAGCTAGAGGCTCCTTATCATCGGAAAAGGGTTCACTTCATTGGAGTGGGCCCTTTTGCCGTTTCCGAGCATCCTTGCACGAGGGGCCTAGTGTGTTCAGGCCTGGGGTCGCTTTTGAGTGATGTGGAGTAACGGGTATATGTCGGCGCCGTTGGTTGAATCCAAGGCGCTGTTGGTTCTAACGTCAGGGCCGTTCTCCGCGTTCGTCACGGAAGGTTCCGAGGAGACAGGTTGTGTGCGTCCATGGAGGTCCCTAAACCGCCTCTCGGGTCCATCGGACTGTCGGAACTTGGCTGAAGCCGTATGAGCCTCTCTCTGGGCTGCTGGGAGCGTCGTTCGATGGCGCGGGTGAGTTGTCCACCCACTCTTGAACCTTCATCCAGGTCGCGCCCCCGGCGGTTCCAAGTATGAGCTCCACGAGCTTTAGTATGGCTGATGCCTCACTCCTGCGGATGGCTGATCCAGTGCCCTGAGGTGTGGGCTCTCGACCCTCCTGCGGCGGCTCGTGCAGTTTGTGCTCGAATACTTCAGTGATGAGTCGTCCATCCCGGAAGGGGACCTAGCCGGGGCCCGTGCGTTACACGTGAAACCAAAGACGCCTCGGCGGTTGATCACGTGAACCAAGGACGTTACTTATTGGCTAGGACGGCTTTCTTGGCTGGGCTGGATGGTCCGCTCGCCTACGTCGGCCGGTTTGCGTTGTTCGCGCTGATTCGGCCGCGTCTGACGTGCGGTCCGTCACCGCCTTTTGTGGCAGCCTGGTTCAGCCTGTCGTGCGTGAAAAGTTTGTCCGTCGTACGAGATGAGGTCATTGGTATGCCCATTGGAGCACAATCATCCGCTCACAATACTGCGCAAACCTGTCCTGCAGTCTGCATGTCGCCTTTGGGAAGTCTTTTCGCCCTGCTGTGCTCATCCTTACTGTCACGGGCGGTTCGAGATGGAGCCGAGCTGCTGAGAGAGCGCCCTGAGTATCCTTTGGTACCAACTCTGCAGATTTACGTTCCACGTGAAACATGGATCTTTCCTCCGTGATGATCACATCGATGTCGGTGGCGGGCAAGTTCAGGGAAGTGCACGTAGGGCATGGAGCCGGGCTTCTCGGAAGTCGGCGTACGTCATGCTGCAAGCTAACAAGCTACGTCGTCCGAGCCATCGCTGGGGTCTGCCCAGAAACGTGCCCCAGACGCCTGCAGACGTTCCGGATCAACCTCCCTGCGGCCTAGGCCGCACACCTGTTAGACGGCCTTAGGCAAGAACCACTCGATACGCTGATTTTAGGGCCCGACGCGCCAGTGCAGGATGCTTGTACCAGTAGGGGTTCCTCGACGCCGTTTCACGTGAAACGTTCGTTCGAGGAGTACCAGAGCTTAGTGGATGAGTGCATGACCACGCCTACAACTTGCCTCCAACATACTGCAGCCCCTCCGTGATGGTTGGCCGCAATGCCCGTACAGCGCAGCCCTGCCTATGTTTCACGTGAAACGTAGCCGGAGACAGTGATTCTTGAGCTCGAGATTAAGATCTTCGATCAGAGGCTTGAAGGAAGCAGGATGTTCGCTCATTAGTAGAGGCCGGTCGACCGCTTCTGAGGAGCCGCGGCTAGGCGGTTCACTGCGCCAGAGGACTGGGTGAGGATTCCAGATGCCGTGGGCGAGGCAGGGATTCGGCGGTAAGAAGCACCATAGTTCGCTGGTGAAATCCTCGGGCTGTAGCCTTTGGGGTCGATGCTCCGACTGAGCCAGCCCTCAGGCCTTGGAACGCAGGAGTGCTCCTTTGTGGAAGGGCCGACGAGGTCGGAAGAAGGCCGTGCAGTACGAGCCGACCTGCAAAGGCCGCTCAGAGTCGCAAGGCACGACCCGCGGGTGTAGCTGGGCCTCGTCACAGGACACGGCTCCCCCGGGAGTGACTGGTCCTTTCATAAGGCGCCCCTGCTGGCATGCACCCAAGGGTGGCGCGGCTGATGCGAAATACTCAGGATTGGCGGCTGCGATGTCGACTCCCTGTTGAGCCGGCAGGGACAAAGCCTGGAGAGCGCAAATCCTGAACCATCCTCAGCAGCGCTACTAGCGACTAGCTGTCATTGCTATATGAGGAACCGCAGCTTCGAGTTTCTCTGGAGGCTAGAGATGTTTGGGGTTTTGGTGAGTCCACCCCAGAATCATCGGGCTTCCTTACGCCTCTCAACGCGCGGGACAGTGAGGGTATGCTGCGCGATACTGGGTGCCTCTACGTCTGATGCGATATTGCATAGACCGTGCCCAGCCTCGGGCGGACGCTCCCCCCGGAGGATGGCTGCGTAGGTACTCGGATGACTGGGCGATAAGTCTGGGAGTTAGGGAAAGCCCGCTTGCCTGACGACTGACTGCCCGCCTGTTTGACCAGACGCCCTACGTGTGTCTGGGTTGTCTTACGTGTGCCCAGACGGTGGCGGTGGGCGGGCTGGTGGACCCTGGCGGTATCTCCTGCGCATCCGTCTGACGTTCTCCGCAGCAGGGAGCTGCGGCATTGTGCCCACTTCTGTGGCTTGGTCCCAGAGCTCCTACCACCCTTCCTTGCCGGCGGCGACATTCCTGATGGCGTGACGCGGGGTCCGTGAAAGATCTGATGTCGTGAGGTAGGTCTCAGTGATGAGGTAAAGATGATGCGAGCGTCTTGGCGTACCTACAAACGACCGTAGACGTGGCCTAGCTTGCGTTCGGGACGGGGCGGTAAGTTCCGCCTGTACCGCAGCCCGCGGCCCGGCTTCCGATGTTTCACGTGAAACAGCATCTGTCGAAGAAGAGTAGAGACTGACTCCTACCATTGAGCCTCGCGGGACTGCATGGGGAAAGCAACCAGCTCATCCCCAACGGCAGTGGATAAGCCTGTGGATAACCGTGGGGATAAGCATGAGTCCATGTAAGGTTAGCGGGCACGTCTTCCCTAGGGTGCTATGACGGGACTGGCTCATCGAACTCCCCTGCGCCGATGTCCACGTTTGCCCACGGCTGCAAGGTTAGATCGCACCGAATTACGCCGTCTATTAAGGCGAAATCAGCTGCATTCTGAGGAAATTGTGGCCCCTGAGGGCGAGCCCCGCGTCCGAGAGCCTGAGGCCAGCTCGATGCGGATATATATCGGACCGAGGGCGGTGCTGACATGTGGGTAGGTGGATGTGTCGGATCGTCAAGACCTCGTGGATAAGCCTGTGGATAACGTTGTGAATAACTCGGGTCCGATGTGTGGATACTCATACGGTGGTTGCGGTCACCTGGGCCTCAAGGGCTGGGTAGGCTTGGAGCGATCCGGTCTACTTGAATGCCTGCAGCGACGTCCACAGCCAAGTGGAGCTCACCTCGGGACCGGGAAGACTTCCCCCGGCTAACGGGTGGAGGTGAAGCAGGAGCGGGTGCGGAATGCACGAGGGCACAACAGCCTAGGTGGCCCGAACCCGTGGTACCAGGAATGAGCAGGGATAGTTGTTGTCCCCCATCGCAATCATCGGATGTCTCATAGCGGCCTCCCCTGTGCTTGTCCAATCAGGTCATTACACGTCTCGGTCTGGAGGAAACAGCCTCGACGATCCGGCGGTTACGTGACCTCTTCAAGACCGGAACTAGGACTCCAATGAAGGTACGGTCCGCTCCTAAGGGTGGCCGCCCTCCGCGCACCCTCGATGTTTCACGTGAAACAAGGGTGGCAGGCACAGCTACTCGATTCGGATCTCAAGTGACCAATGGAGCAGGCTGCGGATCCCGGCGCACATCTCGACGCGACTCCAACACGCTGGCTGTTGGCTCCGGGTGATGGCCACGTAGTGTGTAGCCGCGGGCGACATGCCACGCCACACGTGACACTCCACCATCAGGCCCGGGCATAGCTGGCGATGGGAGTTCAGGGGATGTAGCCATTCAAGCAGCAGCACCAGGAACGAGGCTGTCGAGTTGTTCGCTGTTTTGGCTGGGGAGCCAGTCGTTTACCTTGCCTTGAGATAGGTGAAGGCACCTCTGACCTGTGCCCGCTCCGTGATGGGCTGGCTTATAGGTGTTGACGAAGGGCTCGCGTCCAGTTGGTCGTTGTAAGAGCTGGCGGATGTCTCCACCTTGCCTAGGGCGGCAGGGATGCAGCCCCCTGATTCTCCATCTCCGGTGTAGAACGCCAGAATAGGAAGGTCGAGACGCCGGTCTACTCTAAGGCTCGAGTTTAGCTGGAACGTCGCAGCGCGGGGTCCCCCACTTCAGGGTTTGATCCGGAAGGGGACGCCGGGGTCCGAGCGGCGCAATCCCTTTACTCTCGACAGTCTGCATACCTATGTTTCACGTGAAACAGCGGGTTCAGGCGGCGGGGCTGAACGAAGTGCGGGTCTCTTTGCACGTGCGGGCAAGGTAAGGTGTCCAGTCGCGGATCTGGGAACCTACACTGGGTAGACCCTGGGATGAATCGCCGACGGCACATGTCAGCCCTTACGCCCGCTCGAGCATCCCTCAAGGTCGAGTGTGGGAAGGAGTGGTCGATTTGGAGGACCGCGGACCCTCGGACTGGTCGATTTCCGCTTGTCTGACGCCAGCCGCTCAGTAGAGCTGTCGTGATCCACTGCGAGCCGGCTGCAAACTCGTAGTAGTGGCATCGGCATGGCTAGTTGAGGCTCAGAGCCGAAGTAGGTTGTGTTTAGTTCAACACAAAAGGCTGCAGTTGATGGTCCCATGTACGGAGGAGCCAACTCTTTGGGCGCTTGGACGAACCCGGAGACCTGGTTGACGCAGCGCTACGACGTGATGACCTCCGCTCTCGTAGCCTGCTGCGCACGTAGTCATGTGGTGGGTCGCCTATCTATGCGTTGCATTTGTGCACCAGACACCTTACGAGCCGGGCTCAGATAATCGGCCAGCTAGAGGTTCTGCGAAGTACTTGAACAGAGACTTGATTTGTCTTTGCGTTGTCGTTCCGGTTAGCGGGGCTATGGCGGGCGCGGCCATGGGGATGCATGCGCTGATTTGTGTATCTTCAGTCAGGCGTGGTCCGATTCTTCTCGCGTTCGGCACCGGTTTAGGGTCATCGGCGGCCCGTGAAGGTCAGTTCGCTGCGTTCCGACGAAGTGCGGCCGACTCAAGGCTCTTACGGTGCTGGAGGCAAATCGAGCTGCTATCAGGGCCCATTACTCGGCTGAGAAGCGTGCGCTTGAGCTTACACGGGTAGTTGGCGCAATGTTTCACGTGAAACGAGTCGCCTTCGACTACCACTTTGGAGGATTTTCAAGCTGTTGATGCCCATTTCCGGGAGAACGGAATGGAATCACGAGCAGTCAATCGGTCTCGAGTGCATCACGGGATGCCGTCTATGCTGCGACTTAAAGCAACGCTGACGGCAGACAGGCGCATGTTTCACGTGAAACCGGATATCGCAACACATAGCTGGCTGGGTACTGACTGACTAGTTCCTATCGTGATAACACGCTTCTCGTTGGTTGAGGGATGCCCGCGAGTAAGGCGGTGAAGTGGTCGCAGGAATGCCGTAGCAATTCCTGGAGCGTATCTGGGAAGACGCCTAACATTAGAAGACTCAAGCGCGGAGCACCTCTGCTAGTGGCCAGATGCACAGGGCGCATCCGACGATCGAGCCAGGAGATCTCCCTGGAGCCGAGCCAAGCAAAGCGCTTTGCATGGTGCGAGTTGAGCCACGAGGACGCGTCGGCGTCGATCTTGACGGAAGTCGACAAGTCATGAGTGTCCGCAGGCCCTGAAGAGCGGTTGGCATTGAATCACATAAGAAGGTTCTCGGACCCCGGGAGGCGATATGTGTCGTCGAAATGTTCCGCAGGGTTCCTGCGAAACATCGTCACTCGCGACTATCCCTGTCGTCTGCCTTTGCGAACCCGCGGCTGGCCCAGGAACTCTGAACGATGCTTCTCTCATGAGCCCAGCAAGAGACTAAGAAGCCCACGACGTCCGACTGGACAGTTTCACGTGAAACCACCCAGCACGATTCAGCAGCGCCACGGCTGAGATGCATTCTGCCCTAAGCGTTTCGCCGCCATGCGGGTGCCTCATATCCACCCGAACACCAGACCAGTCAGGAGAAGCTCGACCACGGCATAGAACACGCAAAGTAACCCAGACCGGGTTTATTTTCAAAAAAGAACAAGAAAGGCCGACGGCTCCACTCCCGTAGGAGCGGAACCGCCGGCCTTCTGAGCCCGGAAGACTAGGACAGCACGTCCGCGAATTCCTTTTCAAAGAACTGCTTGGGCTTGGCGCCGATGACGGTGCTCTTCACTTCGCCTCCGCTGAACAGGTAGACAGCGGGAATGGAAGTGATGCCGTACTCGGCGGCAATGGCGGGGTTGTCGTCTACGTTCAGTTTCACGACGTCCACCTTGTCGCCGTACTCGACAGAGATCTCATCGAGGATCGGGCCGAGCTTGCGGCAGGGACCGCACCACTCTGCCCAGAAGTCGACGATGACAGGCTTCTCGGAAGCCAGGACATCGGTGCTGAAGCTTGCGTCGGTAACGTCTTTAGCGTTGCTCATAACTCTTCCCTTCTTTTGGTTGCGATGAAGCTTAGGAGTTCAGGTCGGCCAGGAAATGCTCTACATCCAAGGCAGCTACACAACCGGAGCCGGATGCGGTGATTGCCTGGCGGTACGTGGGGTCGATGACGTCGCCGGCGGCGAAGACACCCTTGATGCTGGTGCGTGAACTACGGCCCTCAACTGCGATCGTGCCCTCAGGAGTCAGTTCCACCTTCCCCCTCACCAGGTCGGTGCGGGGATCGTTGCCGATAGCCACGAAGACACCGGTGACAGCGAGTTCGGACTCAGTACCGTTAACCACGTTCCTCAGCTTTAGCCCGGTGACCTTTTCGCCGCCGAGAACATCCTCGACTGCGGTGTTCCACAGGAAGTTGATCTTCTCGTGGGCAAGAGCACGGTCGGCCATGATCTTGGAAGCCTTGAGGGTGTCGCGACGGTGCACCACCGTGACGGACTTGGCGAACTTGGTCAGGAACAATGCTTCTTCCATAGCGGAGTCGCCACCACCAATAACAGCGATGTCCTGGTCCTTGAAGAAGAAACCATCACAGGTTGCACACCAGCTGACACCGTGGCCGGAGAGGCGCTTTTCGTTCTCCAAGCCCAGCTCGCGGTAGGCAGAACCGGTGGACAGGATAATGGCTTTGGCCTGGAAGGTCTCCCCCGTCCCGATCGTGACCTTCTTGATGTCGCCGTCGAGATCCAGCGCGGTGACGTCCTCGAAGAGGATCTCGGTACCGAAACGTGCGGCCTGCTTCTCGAAGTTTTCCATGAGATCCGGGCCCATGATGCCCTCGGGGAACCCAGGGTAGTTCTCAACGTCAGTGGTGTTCATGAGTTCGCCACCGGCGGTGACGGAACCGGCAATGAGCAGAGGCTTCATGTTGGCGCGAGCGGTGTATACGGCAGCTGTGTAGCCGGCCGGGCCTGAGCCTACGATGATGACGTCACGCACCTGCGATGCGTTGTTTTCTGCAATGCTCACGGGGCGTGAACCTCTTTCCTGATCGATGCTGCGGCTTTCGGGGCAGCCACCTGACTCAACCCCGGCAACTGTTCAAATATTCCGTTGCTTCAGGGGACGCGAAGGGACCCCAAAAGCCACCATCATTCAGGGTACCGGTTGAAGGGGCGCTGAATCGAAGCGGTGACGGCAATGTAGGTAGCAGTAGGGGCCGTTCTGACGAATCAAAACGGCCCCTACTGCGACTTAGTTGGGCGGAGCTACTGGACGGTGACCTCAGCCAACCGCAATCCGTAGCCGAAGCGGGTCTTGGGGGCAGCCAGCTTGGGCAACGACTTGATGACCACAATGACGTACTGGGTCTGTGTCGGCGCCGCCAGTGGCATGGTCAGCTCAGGCGACGTGAAGCTGTTGGTGCCCACCAGCTTGGCGCCATCCATCGCGGGACGGTCGTTGGTGAAGACGCTGATGCTGCCGCCGGATCCGCCGAGCTGGTTAAGGACAACCGACTTAACCTCTGCCGGTTCCTTGAGCTTGATGACGAGCGGCATCTCCCCCGAGAGTCCGCCCCAGTCCGGGGTGGCAAATTCCATGTCAGACCAGTAGCTGGCAGCGTTGCCATCGAAGGCCTTGGGCAGATCCTTGTCGAACGTCGCTGCGAAGTCGAAAGTACCGAGGCGGGTGATCGAGTCAACGGCCGGCGGCGCCGAAGGAGCTGAGCTCTCGGTCGGTGTCGGTTCCTGGGACTGGGTGCCCGTAGCCGGCGGCTCGGTGGTGGTTTGGGCAGCCGTAGGCTGGGAGCTCGGCAGGAGACTGCCCAGATTCGTGACAGCCAGGACCAGACCAACAATGAGCACGGCAGCCAGGAGCCCACCTACCAGCCAGCGCAGCGACCGCGGCTCCTTGGCGGGCGCTTCGTCCTCGTAAACCTCGTCATCGTAGCCTTCGTCCACCACGGCGGCGGAAGCGGGGAAGCTACTTGCCGCACGGTCATATCCGGGGTCGGTGGTGTTTGAACCCGCAGTACCCCCGGCAGCGCCATAGTCTTCCTCGGACCACAGTGACACCTTCGGTTCAGCAGCCGGTTCGCGGGGAGGCTGGGGTGCGGACTGTGGCTTGCTCACAGGCGCAGGAGGCGGCGAAGAAACCGCCTGGGTCGGCGGCTCCGCGTCGTTACCCGCGGCTCCGTTCCCCGCAGCGCCAGCTGCCGTACCGGTGTCGTGGTTCTTGGTACCTGCCTGCTTCAGGGCAGCCGCAGCGGCTCCTGCTGCTCCCGCTCCGGCAGCCGCGGCAGCGATCTTGGCCCCAAAACCCTTTGCGGAACCCGGGCTGGCCTCAGGCCTCGGCGGAACTGCGGGCGCGACAGGAGCTTCTGCGTCACCCTCCCGGTGGATGGGGTAGCCATCGCGGTCATATTGGATGTATTCGGCCTCGTGCTCGTCGTCCTCGTAGAGGCCGTCATAGGTTTCGGGCTCGTAGGTACGGGACTGGCCGAAGATCTCGCTGCCGAGCGTCTCGGTAAAGAACGGTTCAACGTACGGCGGGTTGGTGGCGACCACCAGGTCCAGGAGATCCGGCGCCGTGCTGTGGTTGGTGATCAGATAGGTGGTGTTGTCACTGACGCCGAGGTCCAGGATCTGAACGTGCCCCGGGCGCTCCCCCGTAGCCACTTCCCGTGCGCTCTGGGCTACCTGCTCTGCGTTTCCCGGCCCGGCAACAAGAATGCTCACGGGACGGTTGAGAACCTGGTCGACGCCGTCGAGCACCAGATCTTGGTCATGCGAGGTCAATACGGTGGCTGTGACTTTATAGCGGCCGCCAAGCACTGATCCGACGTCGATCGGGTGGGACACGTGTTCCTCCTAGGCTGTCCGGGAGCTGCGGGTCCTGCAGGCGGCACGCCCACTGAGCCGGGCCGAACCGCTTTTGCAACTACCAATATTCGTTTCTAGCCTAGCCGATAGCCACCCGGCGCCCGTGTCGACGGCGCCGGTTTACTTGCTTCCTTGGTCCTCGGACGGGAAGTAGGGATTCTGCCCGGCCACCCCTTGGTAGGTCCTGCGGCCCGGGAGCGGCACCTGCGGACGGAACCGTCCGCCCTTTGCGGTGCTGGGCACGTCCTCGTCCGGAAGATACTCGGAGGCCCCCGGCACTTCAGGGTGCTGCTCAGCCGACTGTTGCGGTTCCACAGCCGGCCCGGCGCGGAAGGATGCGGCGTCGAACTCGCCCGAGATGCGTGGAATCAGGCCGGTATCGTCGGAAACCGTGGCGCGTGCCGGCGTCGTGCTTTCTTGTTCCTGGTCCCGTCCACCAGCACTGACGGGCACGCCGCGGCCGAAGCGTCCCAGGAGCGGCCGCATGAGGTCGCGCAGTTCGGTGACCCGGAAGGCCTTCAACAGCAAGAGGTAGGCAACCAACATGACAGGCCCGACGACGACCACCGTCACCACTGCGGCGGGGCGGCTGCTCCACGCAAAACCGTCGGCACGGTAGCTGCCCAGGAGCCACAGGGCCAAAGCGCCTGCCAGGGCCGATCCCAATCCCGCGTAACCCATGCGGATGTAGGAATTGGCAATGCGCGGACCGTCGAGGTGACCCAGCATGCGCCGGAGGAAGACGACGCTGATCACGACGGAAAGTATGTTGCCCAAGGTATATAGGACGGCGATCGCGTAGATGATCTGGCCGACGGGCAGGAACTGGATGACGAAGGCCCCCACCACGTAGACCACGGCCAGCAACAACTGGACGTAGAGGGGCGTGCGGGCGTCCTCGTTGGCATAGAAGACGCGCGACATCATGAAGTTCGCGCTCATGAACGGCGTGCTGAGCGCCAGGATAGTCAGGGTCTGCGCCAGCATGACGCCGTCCTGGGGTTCACCGCCGGAGAAGAACATGCCCAGCGGTCCGGCAAGCGCGAACAGCGCCAGCGCCCCGAAGACCGTAGCGACTGCCATGGTCCGAAGACCGTGGGAAAGGGCGTCACGCAGTTCGTCCTTGTTCCCGTCCTGGGACGCCCGGGTCATGCGGTTAAAGAGGACAGTAGCCAGTGACAGCGCGATGATGGAGTGCGGCAGCAGGTACAGCTGGCTGGCGACTTCAAGGATGGCGTTACCAGGAAGCGTGGAGGCCGCAGTGGTCTCCCCCGCATTGGCAAGGCGCAAACGCTCGGCGCCGGGGATGGTGGCCACCTTCATGACGTACAGGAAGGCCAACTGCCCGACGGCGGCGGTCAGCAGCGTCCAGACGCTCAACTTGGCGGCCTGGCCAAGTCCCACGCCACGCCAACCGAAGCGGGGCCTGAGGCCAAGCTTCAAGCGAAGGACAGGGATCATCAGGATGGCTGTTTGGGCCACGACGCCGATGGTGGAGAAGCCTGCCACGAGGAAAGTCTGCGTGGGGCCCCAGTTGTCCAGGGTGTGCGGATTGGTGGCGTTGGCGCCGAGGAGCCAGATGAACATCCCCAAGCCGGCGATGGCTACGAGGTTGTTGAGGATCGGCGCCCACATGGCAGGTCCGAAGGCGCCGTGCGCATTCAGTACCTGCGTCAGGAGTGCGTACAGGCCGTAGAAGAAGATCTGCGGCAGGCACCAGAACGCAAAAGTGACAGCCAGTGCCTTTTGTTGTTCCGAGTAGCCCTGGGTGGTGAGCTCGATGACCAGCGGCGCAGCCAATGTGACGAGCGCTGTGAGGGCGAGCAGGAGCAGAACCGCGAGGGTCAGGAGCCGGCTGAGGTAGTCCGCTCCGCGGTCGGGGGCCTTGCTGGCCTTGATGATCTGGGGAACCAGGACGGCGTTGAAGACACCGCCGGCTACCAGGAGGAAGATCAGGTTGGGCAGGTTGTTCGCGTTGATGAACGTGTCAGTGACCGTGGATCCGAGGCCCAGGGCGGCGGCCAGCATCCAGGTTTTGGCGAAGCCAAGGACCCGGGAGACCAAGGTTCCAGCCGCCATGATGGCGCTGGAACGGGCTTCACCGGATTGAACGGACTGGGTGGTTTTGGCTTCAGACATCGCCTTTATCGTCCCACGTCGAGGGGCTCAGAGGTGTTCCGGCAGCACTTCCCGTGCCAGATCGGCAATGCGTCGCTCATTGGGGAACGACAGTTTGCGTGCCAGTTCCTGGATGGGAACCCATGCTGCGTCCACCGCTTCCTGGTCCGGATCGTTCTCAATGGTCAGTTCCCCGCCCGTTGCCCGCAGGAGGAAGTGATGGACGGTCTTGTGGACGCGGTGGCCACTCACGGTGAACCAATAATCGATGCTTCCCAACGGGGCCAGGATGCTGCCCTCGATGCCGGTCTCCTCCGCGATCTCGCGGACAGCGGCTTCCTCATTGTTCTCCCGGCCCTCAGGGTGTCCCTTCGGCAGGCACCATTCAAGCCGGCCGCCCCTATTAAGGCGGGCGATAATCGCAACCCTCAGTTCGCCGTCGGACGTATCTACTACGACGCCACCGGCCGAAATTTCCTCAACGGTGGGAAGCGAGGCCTGGACCGGGTGCTGCGGGGCGGGCGCGACGTGCGCTCCGATTGCCGACGGCAACGGTGCGTTCGTCCTCCTGCCGGGAGCGCTCGGGATCGGGTTGGCCATGAAGTCCACTCTAACGACTCTTGCCCGGGAGTGATGACCGGGACATGGCCGCAAGATGGACTGGAAACGACGGCGGTTGCATTTGACGCCTGGTCTGGCCCAATGCGGCCCAAAAATCTGCCAAGCTTAAGGGACTATGGCGCACGTATTGGACAGCTCTTCTGTTAACTTCACCATCGATCCGGTGGTGCTCGACCTCGGGCAGCGCTTTGTCGATGCCGGATTCGAGCTGTCCTTGGTCGGTGGGCCTGTGCGTGACCTGTTCCTCGGCCGGACCTCCCCCGATCTCGACTTCACTACCGATGCAACGCCGGACCAGACCATCTCGGTCATCAAGAAGTGGGCAGATAACTTCTGGGAGATCGGACGGGCGTTCGGCACGATCGGGATGAGGAAGGACGGCTTCCAGATCGAGGTCACCACCTACCGCGCCGAGGCCTACGATCCCGACTCCCGCAAGCCCGTGGTGGCGTTCGGCAACTCGCTGACCGATGACCTCCTGCGCCGGGACTTCACTATCAACGCCATGGCCCTGCGGCTCCCGAGCCTGGAACTCGTGGATCCCTTTGGCGGCGTACGCGACCTGCACGCCTCCGAACTCTCCACCCCCGGCGCGCCGGAGGCCTCCTTCTCGGATGATCCGCTGAGGATGATGCGCGCTGCCCGCTTTGCATCCCAGCTGGGGGTATCCGTCCACGATGACGTCCGGCACGCCATGACCCACATGGCTGAACGGATCAAGATCATTTCCGCAGAACGGGTTCGCGATGAACTGGTCAAGCTCATCAACGGCGCCCATCCGCGGGTTGGCGTGGACTTGTTGGTAGACACGGGACTGGCCGAGTTCGTGCTCCCCGAGGTTTCCGCCTTGCGGCTTGAATCCGATGAGCACCACCGCCACAAGGACGTCTATCAGCACTCGCTGCAAGTCCTGGAGCAAGCAGCGGCCCTGGAAACGGACCGGGACGGAGCCGTGCCCGGTCCCGACTTCGTGCTGCGGTTTGCGGCCTTGATGCACGACGTCGGCAAGCCGGCTACGCGCCGCTTCGAACCCGGCGGCGCGGTGAGCTTCCGCCATCACGACGTAGTAGGTGCCAAGCTGACGGCCAAGCGGATGAAGGCCCTGCGGTTCGACAACGACACCATTAAAGCGGTGGCACGCCTGGTTGAACTCCATATGCGCTTCTACGGATACGGCGACGCCGGATGGACCGATTCCGCCGTCCGCCGCTACGTGACCGACGCCGGACCCCATTTGGAACGGCTCCACCGCCTGACCCGATCCGATGTCACCACGCGCAACCAGCGCAAGGCCGACCGTCTGGCCTTCGCGTACGACGACCTCGAGCAGCGGATAGCCGCCCTCTTGGAACAGGAATCCCTGGCTGCCATCCGTCCCGATCTTGACGGTGCACAAATCATGGCGCTCCTGGGACTCAAGCCCGGACCCGTGGTTGGGCGGGCTTACAAGTTCCTTCTTGAGGAACGCATGGAGCACGGGCCACTCGCTCCCGAGGAAGCCGAATCCAAGCTTCTGGCATGGTGGCAGGAACAGCCGGAGTCCGCCGTCGTCGAACCTTCAACCGAAACAGAGGAGTCCTAATTGAACGCGATCTCCCCGCGCCCGCAACTTTGGATCCTTCGCCATGGCGAGACTGAATGGTCCAAGAGCGGCCAATACACCGGGTTGACGGACCTTCCCCTGACGGTGGAGGGCGAGCAGCAGGCCGTCGAGGCGCGCAAGGTGTTGGAAGGCATCGACTTCGACCTGGTGCTCACGTCACCGTTGCGCCGCGCCCGGCGTACCGCGGAGTTGGCCGGCTTTCCGGACGCAGTTCACGAGCCCCTGGCCGTGGAGTGGAATTATGGGGATTACGAGGGCATCAGCTCCGACCTCATCCGCAAGGACAACCCGGACTACCTCATCTGGACCGACGGCGTGCCCAACGGGGAAACACTGGACGAGGTGGCTGCCCGGGCCGACAAAATCATCGGCAGGGTCCTTGAATCCGGAATGGACAATGTCCTGGTGGTTGCGCACGGCCACTTCTCCCGTATCCTGACCGCCCGTTGGCTGGAAATGGACGCCAAAGAAGGGCGGCATTTCCTGTTGGGAACCGCGAAGGTATGCACTCTTGGGTGGGACAAGCGGACACCGGCGATTATCCGCTGGGGCCTCTGAGGAAAGAATTTCCAAATAATTTTGGGAATTTCCCAATTCCTGCTGGCATTTATGTCGGTGCTGCTGTACCTTGAATCTTGTTCCCAGAGCGTCTTGCCGGGAACGCGGCGTGCTTTCCCGGGTTAGTCAGTCCGGTTGAAGGCCATGGCAGGTCGGCAACGGCCAGAAAAGGAGGTTGGGAAAATGATTACTTTGACTAGCGGATGGAAGATGACTTTCATTGCTGCCCCGGCCTCTGCTGTTGTCGCGCGCCGTCTTCGGAATCACCGGCACTAAAGATCTACCGGACCGGCGTTGACGCCGGCGGAGATTGGATCCTGTCCCTGCATCCCGGCGGACGGCAGTGCGTTGTTCCATGAGCGGAGCCCGGAAGCCGGGTACGCAGTTTTCCCATAGTTCAGAACCAGCTTCTTGTTGGGTGATTGCCGGCCTTTGCATGCAATTCCTCCGGCTCCTGAATTAGTCCGCTCTCCCCTTAAAACCATTTGGGATATTTACTGCCCAATGACGCCGGATTCTTTTGTGAATTCATAGGCTCTAATTGGCGTGCCCAAATACTGAACAAAACAATGAAAGGAGGTGAATCTGATGGCAAAACGCCCCGAAGACCTGCGAGTTCACGAGAGCAGCGATGCTCCCAAGAACCGCACCCTGTTCAACGGCCAGTTGCTGGATCAACACCGCGAAGACGTTTACGTGGTCCTGCACCAGCTGGGACTCATCCGCTGACACCGTTCAGCCACTGCAAAGGAGCTCCCATGGCGCACGCTCATGCCGAACCCAAGGAAGCCCACGCGGCTACGCGTGGGCTTCCCCCTTTTAAGGAAGCCTGTCCAGGAAGTGCCTGCCGGGCGCGGGGAAGTGACTGACGGACCGGCGTCGACCGATCGAAGCGTGGTCCCCGCGGTGACGCCCCCGCCCGGCCGGACTGTAAGCTCGACTCATGCAGGAGACGAAGCCGCACCAGCAGCGAAAACGTGCCCGCTTTGTGGTTCCCAGCCGCAATGATTCCCTGCTCCGCAACTTCACCGAAGTAGTTGGTGGACCCATGGGCCGCCACTCCGCCCCCGGCGAGGTCTCCCCTGGGCCGTTCACCGTTGAGCGGGTCCTTGTCATCCTGACCGTGGTCGCCGCCTTGATCGCTGTGGTGGCCAAAGACTATTGCCGCGTCAACGGCTGGGAAACACCTTCGCAGTTCTACGCCACCTGCTACTCCGACTTCCCTGAACTGTTCAAGAACCGCGGCCTCGGGGATGGCGTTTTTCCCTTCTTTACCCAAGGAAGCTTGTTTGAGTATCCGGTCCTGATGGGAATCATCGCGGGGCTCACTGCCCTGGTGGTTCCGGGCAATGGTCCAGGGCCGGAGCGCATCCTGGGGTACTTCGATGCCAACGCAACGCTGATCGTAGCCATCTGGATCGTCACTGTGTTGCTGACAGCGCGCATGAACAAACGGCGGCCTTGGGACGCCGCCATGGTGGCCGTGGCGCCCGGCATCATCCTGGCCGGGTTCATTAACTGGGATATGTGGGCGGTCGGACTACTTGCCTTGGCCATGTTCCTGTTCTCTCGGGACAAACCCGTCCTGGCGGGCATCTGCATCGGCGTGGGGACCGCCACCAAGCTCTATCCGGTCCTGATTCTCGGGGCGGTTTTGGTGCTCGCCATCCGGAGCGGGAAGCTGCGGACATTCTTCACCACCGCGGGTGCGGCGCTGGCCGCCTGGCTTGCGGTCAACCTTCCCATTGCCGCGATGAACCCGTCCGGGTGGCAGTACTTCTTTGAATTCACGCAGGACCGGCCGGCCGGCTATAGCTCTCCCTGGTTCGCCTACAACCTGGCGGCGGAGAGGCTGCAATGGACCCAGCTCACCGCCGCCACCATTAATTCCCTGGCGTTGAACCTGTTCATTGTTGCGTGTGTCCTGATCGGCGTGCTGGCGTTGACAGCCACCCGGCGGCCAAGGCTCGCCCAACTGGCCTTCCTGATCGTGGGTGCCTTCATCCTGACGAACAAGGTCTACTCCCCGCAGTTCGTCATCTGGCTTATTCCCCTCTTGGCACTGGCCAGGCCCCGCTGGCGTGACTTCCTGATCTGGCAGGCAGCAGAAGCCCTGCACTGGGGGGCCATCTGGATGTACCTCGGGCAGGCAACCAGTGGGGGCGCAGCCCAGCACAATATCGATATGTCCGCTTACGTCCTTGCCGTCATCCTGCACATGGCCGTGACTGCGTACTTGATGGCACGGGTCGTCATGGACGTCCTGGACCCGTCGCAGGATCCCCTGCGGACCCGCGGAGACGACGATCCCCACGGTGGTCCGTTCGACGGCGCCAAGGACTGGTTGCGGGTCAACCTTCGGCATCCGTCGCAATCGGTGCTCCCGTGGTCCCGCAAAGAACCCCGATCAGTGGAGGTGGGCAGCGATGGTTGATGTCGCCGTCGTAGGTTCCGGTCCCAACGGTCTTGCCGCTGCTGTGGTGATGGCCCGGGCCGGTTTGGACGTGCACGTCTACGAAGCGGGTGCCACGATCGGGGGTGGCACACGGACCTCCGAGCTGATCGAGCCGGGGCATTTCCATGATGTCTGCTCGGCGGTGCATCCGATGGCTGTTGCATCGCCGTTCTTCAAGGACTTCGAGCTTGCCAAACGCGTTGAGCTTGTGGTCCCTGAAGTGCAGCATGGTACGCCGCTGGATTCAGGAGGTGCCGCGGTGGCGTACCAATCGCTGGAGCGTACTGCGTTGGAACTCGGCAACGACGGTGCGGCCTACCGGCGCCTGCTTGAGCCGCTGCTGAACCGCGTGGAAGGAATAGTGGACTTTACGTCCTACCAGTTGCTGCGTGTGCCGCGCGATCCCCTGGCAGCTGTGCAGTTGGGACTCGCAACCTTGGATCAGGGATCGCCGCTCTGGAACCGGCGCTTCCGCGAGGACGCTGCACCGGCACTGCTGACGGGCGTCATGGCGCATGCAGTCTCGGCATTGCCCGCCCTGACCGCTACCGGTGCAGGCCTGATGCTGGCTGTGTTGGCCCACGCGGGTGGCTGGGTCATTCCGACGGGAGGGTCGGCTTCCATCGCACAGGCCATGGCCGATGACGTGCTGGCGCACGGCGGAACCATCCATACGGGACAGGCTGTGGAGTCGCTGGAGCAGGTGCGTCCGGCCCAGGCCATCCTTCTTGATGTGGCGGCGCCTGCGCTGCTTCGCCTGGGTGGATCCGAGGTGCCGGACAGGTACCGGCGTGCCTTGGAGGCATTCCGTTTCGGGAATGCCGCCTGCAAAGTGGACTTCATTCTTTCCGCACCCGTTCCTTGGCGCGATGCTGCCTTGGCGAAGGCAGGGACGGTCCACGTGGGCGGATCCAGGACCGCAATGGCTGAATCCGAGAACCTCGTGGCCATGGGGAAGCATCCGAGCGAACCCTACGTCCTGGCGTCCCAGCCTTCGCTGTTCGATTCATCGCGGGCACCCCGGGGAAAGCACATCCTGTGGACCTACTGCCACGTACCCAAGGGTTCCACCGTGGACATGGGTCAGGCCGTCATCTCCCGCATCGAACGCTACGCCCCCGGCTTCCGGGATGTGGTGGTGGCATCAAAGACCACGACGGCGGCGGAACTGGCCGACTACAACCGTAACTACGTGGGTGGGGACTTCAGTGCGGGGCAGATGGACCTGCCGGGACTCCTTCGGCGGCCCGTAGTCTCCCCCGTCCCGTGGCGCACTCCCCTTCCCGGGGTGTACCTGTGTTCCTCCTCCACGTCCCCGGGGCCGGGCGTCACCGGCATGCCCGGATACAACGCAGCAAAATATGCCCTTAAAGACATATTTAAGAAACGCGTACCCGGGCTTGGCCTGGTGTCCTGACGGTTAGTTTGCTGCGGTGAACCGGGTGCGGCGGTGGCGCGGCGACTCGATCTCGTCCAGCATCGCTACTGCGTAATCCTGCGAGGAGATGGACGCTCCGGCCGGTGTATCCTTGGCCACCTTGTATTCGCCCGTGCGTTCTCCCGGCTGGATCACCGGGGCGGGAGCAAGGACGGTCCAGTCGAGCTCTTCCGGTGCCTCACGGACTACCTCCAGTGCTTTCGCTGCGGTAGTGGCCTCGGCTTTGTAGGCTTCGGGGAACTCAGGAGAGTCGAGCAGGCGGACTCCGTTCACCTCTAGCGTGCCGGCACCGCCCACGATCATCAGGCGGGTGCCCTCGGCGTTGCTGTAGGCGGTGGACATGGCCTTGAGCCACTCGGCGTGGTCACCGCCGGTGCGGCTGGGGCCCGTCGCCAGCACAACGACGTCGTGGTCTTTGGCTACTGTGGAAAATGTCTGGCTGTCAGCTTGGTCGGCGGCCTTGGATGTGGCTCCTGGGACTTCAGTGCCACTGCGCGAGATGGCCGTGACGTCATGGCCACGGCTGAGGGACTCCTTGACGATTTCGCTGCCGACCATTCCGCTTGCGCCATATACTGCGATTTTCATAGCTCTCCTCGGTTGCTAAGCTGGTTATGAACCAAAAGTATCTTTCTGATACTGATAGCTTCAAAGGAACCTAGTTACCTCGTGGATACCTCCAAACTGCCGGCAAACGTCTTCGATCCCAACTGCCCGTCCCGGGTGATCCTCCAACGGATCGGGGACAAGTGGGCTTCGTTGGTCATCCAGGTCCTGGGCGACGGCCCGGTCCGTTTCTCCGAGTTGCGGAAGATAGTCAACGTGGTGACGCCCAAGGTGCTGACCCAGACACTTCGGACTTTGGAGAGGGACGGGCTGATCACCCGGACCATCCACGCCCAAGTGCCACCACGCGTGGATTACGAACTCACCGAGATGGGCGCCTCCCTCCTTGAACCGCTGAGGATGCTGCGGGAGTGGGCCGAGAGTCACGTTCCGGCCATCCTCGAAGCACGCGATGCCTATGACGAGGAGCAGGACAAAGCGGTGCTGGGCTCGGCAGGAGGCTAACTCAACTGCGTGGAAGGGATGCGTTCGCGGCTGAGGCGCCCGTCCCGCATCACGGCCACCGCATCGGTCAGCGGAAGGAACTCGGTGTCGTGGGTGACCATCACGGTCGCTGTTGCGAACTCGTCCGTAATTCTTCTGAGCAACCGGACGATCGACTCACTCCGCTGGTGGTCCAGCGCGGCGGTGGGTTCGTCGACAAGGAGGACGGAGGGGTTCCGCATGAGCGCCCGGGCAATGTTGACCCGTTGACGCTGCCCGCCGGAGAGCTGATGGGGACGCTTGTCCAGGACTGAACCGAGGCCAACCGTGTCCAGGAGCTCCCGCGCTTTGCGCTGTTCTCCTGCGCCGGCCTTTCCCCGCAGATGCTCGCGCATCAGCAACTGCTCGACGGCGGTCAGCGACGGCAGGAGGTTGGGTTGCTGGAAGACGATGCCAACCTTTTCACGCCGCAGCACGGTGCGTTGCGCCGGCGTGATTGCGGTGACATCTTCGCCGTCGATGATGACGACGCCATGCGTCGGCACGATGAGCGTGGAAGCGACGGCAAGCAGCGATGACTTCCCAGAGCCGGAAGGTCCAACCACGGAGAGGAACTCCCCCTGGGCAACAGTGAGGTCCACGTGGTCGAGTGCTCTAAGGGTGGAAGAACCGTCCGCGTACTCCAGCGAGACGTTGACAAGGCCAAGGGCTGACATTGGACATATACCTTTCGTGGAATGAATTAGTTGCCGCCGAGGGCAAGCAATGGATCGACCTTGGTGACGCGTCCAACGGCCAGGACCGCTCCGGCCAATCCCAGGACGACGATGCCCGTCACGGGAAGCAGAGTGGTCAACGGGGTAATCAGGAAGGGCGCAGCTTGTGCGGCAGCCGTACCGCCGATCAACCCCAGCAATCCGCCCGCACCAGCCCCGGCACACAGCACAATTGCGGCCTGGGCCAACGCATCACGCAGGACGTAACCGGTTGATCCTCCAAGAGCCCGGAGAACGGCGATGTCCCGGGTCCGCTGTACGGTCCACACGGTCAGGAAAGCCATGATCACCAATGCCGAGATGCCGTAAAGAAATGCCTGCATCAGCATGAGTGAGCCGTTTTCGCTCTTGTAGGAACCCAGGGCCTGCAAAGATCCCTGGACGTCGCTGCTGACCGTCCCGGCCGCCGCGTTGGCGCCTTGGATGTCCAAGGAGGTTCCGGCGTCGGACTTCACACCCAGGACGGTTGCCGTATCAGGTGCGGAGTGCGAAATGGTGCGCCAGTCGGACAGCGTGGTCCAGACGACCGGAGTGTGTGAGTACCACTGGTCCTCCACAACGTCTGATACCACGAGCGTGTTGCCGGCGAGGCGAACGCGGCTCCCCGGCTGTACGTTCAGTTCCTTGGCCACACTCTCGCTGACAACCGCTGTCCCGTCATCCACATCCACCAGGTCTCCGCCGAAAACTGCCACGTTGGCAGTGCCACTCGGCTCCCCGTTTCCGTTGACCGACTGGAAGCGGGTTTGGCTGATGCCGAGTTCGTGGACCGAGGAGACGCCCGGCCTTCCGCGCCACGACTGGAGCTGGTCACTGGACACTTCGGATTCCGTATAGGACAACGTGGGTTGGCTGCCTGCGGGCGCGCCGAACACGATCTGTTGCACAGGCAACGCGGCAATGGCCGATGTGGATTGGTTGCCCAGGCCGGCAGTCAACCCGGACAACATGACGAGCAGGAGCGTTATGAGGGCCACCACGCCGCCCATGAGAGCGAAGCGGCCTTTCGCGAAACGGATGTCGCGGATGGCAAGAAACATGTGATTCCTTCGTATTGGTCCGGGCCTGTCCCGGCACTCCCAACTTTTCCGTTTCACGCCCGCCATTCCATCGGGAACAGGGTTGAACGACGGGAATCGTTGGGTTGAAGGGCGAATCAACCGAAAGGTTGATTCGGGTGCGAATCCGCCACATTCCCCCGTTCCCGCCACGGCCCGAAGATACGCTGGAAGACGTGCAGCTCCAGGAACGCGATACCCCGACTACGGCGATTCTCCGCGTGCTTCGGGTGAGCCTTCACGTGGGCTTCGCGGTTCTGCTGCTGGTCGCCTTGGTCCGGCTGCTGGCAGGACCCGGCGTACCGCAGCTCGCCCTCACAGCCGGCTTGGCACTTTCCACTGTGCTTGTAGTCGTCTACTTGACCGGGACGGTCCTCGAAAAGCGCCACGCCAACTCAGCCGAAGCTTTTGATCCCTCGCCCTACGCAGGGTGGTGGCTTGGCGCCGTCATGCTTCTGTGGCTCCTGCTCCTGCTGGTGAGCGGCGACTTCGCCTGGGTTGCCTTCCCGCTGTTCTTCCTGCAGTTGCACCTCCTGCCTCGTTCCGCCGCGCTGCTGTCAATTGCGGCTACTACCGCGCTGTTGGTGGGTGCCCTCTGGTTCCACGGCCAGGGGACTGCCGACGGCGGGCTGCAGCCGGCCATGGTTCTGGGGCCGGTGTTCGGGGCCGGCTTCGCCGTGGTCACCGGGATGGCGTATCGGGCCCTGTTCCACGAGGCAGAAAGCCAACGGCGTGTGGCGGAAGAACTTAGGCGGACCCGCGCCGAACTCGCCCGGACCCAGCACGAGGCCGGCATGGTTGGTGAGAGGGAACGGCTGGCGCGCGAAATTCACGACACTTTGGCGCAGGGCTTCTCCAGCATTGTCCTCATGGGCCGATCAGCAGAGAAGGCCTTGACCGAGGGCAATGTAGACGTTGCCCGGGAGCGGCTCAGGACGGTTCAAGAGACGGCTTCCACCAACCTGGCCGAAGCCCGCAACTTCGTGCGGGGCCTTCGCTCCCCGGACCTCGCGGAGTCGGGGTTGGTGGACACTCTCCGGCGACTTTGCATGAAGACGGAGACTGAAGCCGCTGCCCGCGGAGCGGATCTTCGGTGCCGGTTCGAGTTGGTGGGTACGCCGGCAGAACTGCCCAACGCCTATCAGACCACCCTGCTCCGGGCCGCCCAGGCTTCCCTCGCAAACGTGTGGGCACACGCCCACGCCCGCTCCGCCGTCGTCACCTTGTCTTTCCTCGACGCGGATCCGGGCACGGAGGTGACACTGGACGTTTTCGACGATGGCGTAGGTTTCGACCCCACGACGGCGGCCGGTACGGCGCGCGGTGACGGAACCGGCGTCGGGCTTTCCGGCCTGCGGGAGCGGGTAACCGCACTCAACGGCAGCTTGGACGTTGAGTCGTCGCCGGGAGAAGGGACGGTGGTGGCCATCCGGCTGCCACTTCGAGGGAAGGATCCGGCATGAAGGACATAAGGGTCTTGTTGGTGGATGACCACCCGGTTGTCAGGGCAGGATTGCGCGCCATGCTGGCCGACTTCCCCGGGGTAGCCGTGGTGGCCGAAGCGGCTGATGGCGCCGCCGCGCTGGCTGAGTTGACCAGATTGAACACCCTGGGCGAACCCGTGCAGCTGGTGCTCATGGACCTGCAAATGGGTTCGGGAATGGACGGCGTCACTGCAACGGGAAAAATCAGGGCCGGCGAAGGCGGAAGTCCGCCGCCGCCTGTCCTCATCCTCACCACCTACGACACCGATGCGGACATCCTCGCCGCAGTGGAGGCGGGCGCAAGCGGCTACATGCTGAAGGACGCGCCACCCGAACAGATCCGGCAAGCCGTGCTGGCTGCCGCGTCGGGCGAAACCGCCTTGGCCCCGGAGGTTGCCGCCCGGCTCATGGGCCGCATCCGGAATCCTTCGCCGGCGCTGAGCGGCAGGGAAGTCGAACTGCTTGAACTGCTGGCCACAGGTATGAGCAACCGTGCCCTGGCGAAGCAACTGTTCATCTCCGAGGCCACGGTAAAAACCCACTTGGTGCACATCTACGCCAAGCTCGGAGTGGACAACCGGACAGCCGCAATCGCCGCCGCAACCAAGCAAAGGATCATCAGGGGCCAGTAGGCACGTGCGACCGTCCGATGTGTGGTCGGGACGGGAAACTGTCAGTGGAACCCGGCATAATGACGCAAATGGGGAAACTTAGGAATCTGGTCTTGGGACTCGCTGCGCTGATGATGGCCGGCTCTTTGACAGCCTGCGGCGATGGCCGTGAGGGTGCCGAGAACGCCGCCAAGCAGCTGGCTTCGTCGCTGGAAGCGCTCGACGTCGGTCAGCTCGCCGTTCAGGGCAAGGACGCCGCGGCGGCGAATGACGAACTTAAGGCGGTGTTCCAGGGCCTCGGTGCGAAACCTTCGGTCCAGTCCGGCGAGGTGAAGCTCGACGGAGACACCGCAACCGTCCCTTTGAATTACAGCTGGAACATCGGGTCCGCTCAATGGGAGTACAGCCTGGAGGCCTCCCTTAAGAAGGACGGGGACAAGTGGGCCGTTCAGTGGAACCCCGGGCTCCTGGCGCCTGAACTGACAGACGGAGAGACGTTGTCCGCCAAGACGGTTCCGGCCCAACGCGGCGGGATTCTGGGTGCCGGTGACACGCCGATCGTTGAGGACCGGCCGGTTTTCCGTGTAGGGATCGACAAAACCAAGGTTTCCGAGGACCAATCCGATGCCTCGGCCCGCGCCATGGCTGCCTTGCTCGGCTTGGACGTTGAAGAATATGCGAAGCAGGTTGCCGCTTCCGGACCGCAGGCGTTCGTTGAAGGAATCGTGCTCCGGGCCTACACGGCAGACATCACCGAGGCGAAGATCAAGGCAATCCCCGGCGGCGCGAGCATCGCCGATTCCATGGCGCTGGCACCGACGCGTACCTTCGCGCGGGCCCTGCTGGGCTCCGTGGGACAGGCCAGTGCCGAACAGATCGAGAAGTCGAACGGTGCTTTGCGGGCAGGCGACAGCACCGGGACCGGTGGCCTGCAGCAGAAGTACGACTCCCTTTTGCGCGGCAAGGACGGCGTGGAAGTGGTTGCTGCCGCCAAACCCGCAGCGGAAGGCGGGACCCCGGACACCAAAGTGCTCTTCTCGACCCCGGCTGAAGCCGGCACCACCCTCAAGACCACGCTGGACCTGAAACTCCAACAGCTGGCTGAAGAAACCCTCGCCAATATTGAACCGGCGTCCGCGATCGTTGCCCTCAGGCCTTCCACCGGGGCTGTGCTCGCGGCAGCGTCGGGTCCCGGCAGCAACGGTTACAACACGGCTTTCCTAGGCCAGTACGCGCCGGGTTCAACCTTTAAGATCGTGGACTCGCTGGCCATGTTCCGCAATGGTGCTACGCCGGATTCCAAGGTGGACTGCCCGCCGACAGTCACCGTGGACGGCCGCACCTTCAAGAATGCAGAGGGTTACCCGGAAAGTTCCTTGGGCTCGGTCGCCCTCCGGGATGCCTTTGCACACTCCTGCAACACGGCATTCATCAACGCCCGGGATACCGTCACCCAAGCCCAGCTGGAGTCGGCGGCAACCGCACTTGGTGTGGCGGTTGAGGCCCCCAAGCTGGGTGCGGACGCATTCCTTGGGTCCGTGCCCGGCGAAGCTGAAGGCACCGAACACGCGGCGTCCATGATCGGCCAGGGCAAGGTCCTGTTCTCACCCTTGGCGGCAGCGGTGATGGCCGCATCCGTGGGCAACGGAGCCCCGGTCTCGCCCCAGTTGGTGTTGAATGCAGACGCCGCTGATGCGGAAACCCGGAACCCCGACGCCGGTGCTGCGCCAGCGGAAGGCGGCACCGCGTCGCCGTCGTCGGCTTCCGCTACGGCAACCACAGCGCCGTCCCCGGCGTCCACCAACCCGATCACCAAGGAAGAAGCCGCTGGGCTCTCGGACATGATGCGGGCCGTGGTGACATCCGGGCACGCCGGGTTCCTGGCCCAGGTTCCGGGCGCGCCTGTGGGCGCGAAGACCGGAACGGCTGAGTTCGGCAACGAGGCTCCGCCGAAAACCCATGCATGGATTGTTGCTGTTCACGGAGATCTTGCGGTGGCAGTATTTGTCGAGGACGGCGGCTTGGGCGCGACCACCAGCGGACCCTTGCTGAAGTCATTCCTGACTGCGGCAGGCTAACGGGAGGCTGGCATGGAGAAACCCACTCAGTGCGCTGTGGTCGGCGGAGGTCCGGCCGGCATCGTGTTGGGTTTGCTCCTTGCAAGGGCCGGAGTCCACGTCACCGTGTTGGAGAAACACGCCGATTTCCTCCGGGACTTCCGCGGTGACACGGTGCACGCCTCCACCCTTCGCTTGCTCGATGAGTTGGGGCTGGGTGACGGGTTCCGGCAACTCCCGCAAAGCAGGATGGACAACTTCCGGCTCCCAGCCGGCTCCGGGGAGTTCGTGTTGGCGGATTTCGGGCTGCTGAAGGAGCCGTACAACTACGTGGCCATGGTGCCGCAATGGGACCTTTTGAACTTCCTGGTGGATGCCGCCCGGCAGGAACCCTGCTTCACGCTCATCATGAATGCCGAGGCGACGGACTTGCTGACGGATGGCTCCGGGGCGGTCACCGGGGTGCGCTACCGCATCAAGGATCCAATCACCGGTGGAACTTTGGAGACCCATGACCTGCAGGCTCCCCTGACGGTTGCCTGCGACGGCCGGGGATCGGTGCTGCGAGCAAAGTCGGGCCTGACCCCCAAGGAGTTCCCGGTCCCCTTCGATGTGTGGTGGTTCAGGCTCTCCCGCGACCCTGACGAAATAGAACGGATGGCCTCCATTTCCCCGCGCTTTGGCGACTCGGATGTCCTGCTCAGCCTGACCCGCAGGGATTACCACCAGATCGCCTATCTGGCAGCCAAGGGCTCGGACCCGGAGTTGCGGGCCGAAGGAGTGGACGCCTTCCGAAGCCGGATCGCGCGGTTGCGCCCGGACCTCTCCGACCGTGTGGGCGAGATCCTGTCCATGGACGATCTTCACCTGCTGGACGTGAAACTCAACCGGCTTGCCGCCTGGCACAAATCCGGTCTCCTCCTGATCGGCGACGCAGCCCATGCAATGTCCCCCGCGGGCGGGGTGGGAATCAACCTGGCAGTCCAGGATGCGGTGGCTGCCGCCAGGATCCTTGCGCCGGCGCTGTTGGATGGCAGTTTGGATGACCACACCCTCGCAGCGGTCCAGAAGAGGCGCTGGCTGCCCACAGAGATCGTGCAAACGTTCCAGCGACTCATGCACCGGGCCATCTTCAACCAGGTCATGGCGGGCAAGCAGCCGAAACCACCCAGAGTGCTGGTCTTCCTGAGCCGCAAGTTTCCGCTCTTCCGTAAGATCCCTGCGCGGATGTTGGCCTTTGGTCCGCTGCCCGAACACGCACCCGGCTTTGCTCGACGGAAGCCCGCCGCGTAGCCAGCCGTCCGCAGGGTTCGCTGCGCCGACGGTGCGGTGCGGCGCGTAGCCAGGCACCGCCGTCGAGCATTAACCCGTGCCGTGGGAAGATTGGGCGGTGGCCCATATTGACGTTTCCGGCATCGACTACTTCCTCTCCGACGGCACCCAGCTCCTGAACGGCGTGACCTTCAAGGTCCCTGATGGCACCAAAACGGCCCTGATCGGTCCCAACGGAACCGGCAAAACGACGCTCTTCAAGATCATCTCCGGCGATCTCACTCCCGACGAGGGCGTGGTGGGACGCTCCGGAAATATGGGCATCATGCGCCAGTTCGTGGGACAGGTGCGCGACGAGTCCACCGTCCGCGACCTCCTTGTCTCCACGGCCCAACCCAACCTCGCCGCAGCTGCCAAAGCGGTGGAGGAAGCCGAACTGGCGATGATGGAGCGGGACGACGAGCCCACCCAGATGAAGTACGCGCAGGCCATTGTGGATTGGGGCGACGCCGGTGGTTACGACGTCGAGACCGTGTGGGACGAAGTTTGCATGGCTGCTTTGGGGATCTCCTTCGACAAAGCCCAGTTCCGCCGCGCCTCAACCCTGTCCGGCGGCGAGCAGAAGCGGCTGGTGCTGGAGGCGTTGTTCGCCGGGCCGGATGAACTCCTGCTGCTTGACGAACCGGACAACTACCTGGACGTTCCGGGGAAGCGCTGGCTTGAGTCCAAGCTCAACGAATCCAAGAAGACTGTGCTCTTCATCAGCCACGACCGCGAGCTGCTCAACAACGCTGCAGGACGCATTGTGACGCTGGAACCAGGCATCAACGGTGCCAGCGCGTGGATCCACGGCGGTGGTTTCGCCTCCTACGTGGAAGCCAGGGCAGACCGGAACGCACGGTTCGAGGAACTGCGCAAGCGGTGGGACGAGGAGCACGTCAAGCTCAAGGAACTCGTCAACATGTACAAGAACAAGGCCGCCTTCCGCTCGGATATGGCCAATCGCTACCAGGCTGCGCAGACGCGCCTGGCCAAGTTCCTTGAGGCCGGGCCACCGGAAGCGTTGCCTATTGAGCAGAATGTGCGGATGCGGCTGAAAGGTGGGCGAACCGCCAAGCGTGCAGTGGTTGCGGAGAACCTGGAGCTGACCGGCCTTATGAAGCCGTTCTCCACGGAGATCTGGTTTGGCGACCGTGTAGGCGTGCTTGGCTCCAACGGATCAGGCAAGAGCCACTTCCTTCGTTTGCTTGCCACCGGCGGCACCGACCCGGAGCGCGAGCATCTGCCGGTGTCCGACGTCGTCATCGCCGAAGTCCCGCACGAGGGGACCGTGAAGCTGGGTGCCCGCATCCGCCCCGGGTTCTTCGCACAAACGCATGTCCGGCCGGACCTCCTTGGCCGCACCCTGCTGGAGATCCTGCACCGTGGCGACGAACACCGTTCGGGACTGCCCCGCGAAGCCGCCGCCGGTGCGCTGGATTCCTACGGCTTGGCCGGCCAGTCCGAACAAAAGTATGAGTCGCTCTCCGGAGGCCAGCAGGCGCGGTTCCAGATCCTGCTGCTGCAACTCTCCGGGGCTACCCTGCTGCTCCTCGATGAGCCGACCGACAACTTGGACCTGCACTCGGGCGAGGCCCTCGAGCGGGCTATTGACGCTTTCGAGGGGACTGTCCTGGCCGTGACCCACGACCGGTGGTTCGCGAAGTCGTTCGACCGCTTCCTGGTGTTCGGGTCCGATGGCAAGGTGTACGAATCCGAGGAACCGGTCTGGGACGAGAAGCGCGTGGACCGCGCCCGCTAGTCCGGTTCCTCTCCCACATCCCACCCCCTTTTGACCGATGCTCTTGCAGATACTGCAAGAGCATCGGCGGTTAAGGGGCGGGATGTGAGAGAAGGATCGTGGGGACGTGTCGGGATGTGATAGAGCATCGATGAGCAAATGATCACACTAGGTGATCATTTGCTCACTGAGCTGATAGCCTGAAGAAATGGGAACAGCCGACCGCCACCGCCTGATCGGTGAATTGCTAAGAACCCGCGAGGCTGTGACAGTCGATGAACTGATGGCCGAATGCGGTGCTTCCGGTGCAACGATCCGGCGCGACTTGGAGATCCTCGCCGCCAACGGAGTGCTTAAGCGCGTCCACGGAGGCGCGCGTAGCCTCCTCTTCAAGGGCGATAACCCCGGCTACGGCCAGCGGGAGTTGGAAGACCACCAGGGCAAAATCAGGATCGCGGCAGCCGTGGACGCCCTGCTCCAGGACCGCGAACACGTCTGGTTGGACAGCGGTTCGACGGCAACGGAAATTGCCCGCAGCATCGGAAAGCGCCAACTGACTGTCATGCCCATGTCCCTGCACAGTGTGGATGCTTTGGCCGGGGGACGTCCTGAGCTGATCCTGCCCGGAGGACGGCTGGTCCCCGGCGAGCTCTCCTTCCGCGGACCCATGGCTGAAGCCAACGTGCGGTCACTGCGTTTTGATACGGCCGTCATCACGCCGTGCGCGTTCAACCTCAAAGACGGACTCCTTGCCCACGACCTCGATGATGCGGCGGTGAAGCGGGCCGGCCTGGAATCAGCGTCGAGGGTGATAGTGGCAGGCTCCGGCAGCAAATGGAGGGCCAGCGCCCTTGCCTTGGTGGCTGCGATGGACTCAGCCGACGTACTGGTTACCGACGTGGAACCGGCCCCCGAAGATCATTCCTTGCTCAACGAACTCTCTGTGGAAGTTGTGATTGCATGACCACCAGCATCCGAACCGTCCCCAACGTGAACGCGGCCGCAATAGCCACGTTCTTCGTCTTCGGCATGAACGGGCTGGTCTTTGCCAGTTGGGCTGCCCGCATTCCGGCCGTCACCGAAGCGCTCAGCCTCACGTCCGGACAGATGGGCAGCCTCCTGCTCTGCACCGCGGTGGGTTCCCTCCTGGCGCTGCCAACGGCGGGCTGGGTTGTGGGACGGATCGGGACAGCCAACACGGTCCGGATGGCCGGCGTGGTGGCCGCGGCAGCCGGGGTAGGGATTGCCGCTGCCCTCATGGCGGCCTCTGTTCCGGTGATGGCCGTCTCGCTGTTCTTCTTCGGCATTGGCATCGGCCTGTGGGACGTCGCCCAAAACATCGAAGGCGCCGACGTCGAACACCGGCTCAGGCGCACCATCATGCCGCAGTTCCATGCCGCCTTCAGCGGCGGCGCGTTCGTTGGCGCGCTCATCGGTGCGGGCCTTTCACACCTTGGCGTGGGCCTGCCTGAGCATCTGCTGGTCATTGCAGGCATCGCATTGGTACTGGCGCTGACGGCGCCGCGCTACTTCCTGCCGCACGCGCCAGTTGTTGGAGCGTCCGACGGCGGCACTGACGGCAAGCGCGGACCTTCAGCCTGGCGGGACGGCAGGACGCTGCTCATCGGCGTCGTGGTCCTGGGGGCGACCCTGACGGAAGGCGCGGGCAACGACTGGATTGCCAAGGCAGCGGTCGATGGCCTGGGAACGTCGGAAGGGGGAGGCGCGCTGCTCTTTGCCCTGTTCGTTGCCGGCATGACCCTCATGCGTTTCCTCGGCGGCAAGGTGATCGACAAGTTCGGTCGGGTGGCCGTTCTCCGGGCAAGCATGGCTGCCGCTGCGGTCGGCTTGGTCCTGTTCGTCCTGGCGGACAATGTGGTTCTGGCTGGAGCCGGCGCAACCCTTTGGGGCGTCGGAGCCGCCCTGGCCTTCCCCATGGGGATGTCCGCTGCCGCCGACGACCCCAAACATGCTGCAGCCAGGGTTTCCGTCGTGTCGACTATCGGCTACGTAGCTTTCCTTGCGGGTCCTCCCCTGCTGGGTTACCTGGGCGACCACACAGGTATCCACAATGCGCTCCTGGCCATTGGAGCACCTATTCTGGTTGCCCTTCTGCTGGCTGGCGTCGCGAAGCCCTTGCCTGCCAAACAGGAGAAGTAACCGCAGATAGATTCTCCTGGATGCATATCTTCATGAAGGGGACCCATAGCAGCAGCGTCACGCCCACGCCCACGCATGCACCACCAAGGACATCGCTGAGCCAGTGGGCGGAGAGATAGGTTCGGCTGGCCATCATGACGAAGATTCCCGCGATGGCCAGAAGCTTGAACCACAGCTTGCCTGTGAGCAATACGAGGGTCATGAGAAAGACGGCCGTTGCGGATACATGCCCTGAAGGGTATGAACCAGTATCGGTCAGGACCTTTGCGCCTTCAGGGCGATCGCGCCCAACGACTGCTTTGGCGAGCTGGGTCACTCCCAACGCAATCAACGCCGCGAGGGCGGAGAAGAGGGCCATCTTCGGCCTGCGCCAGAGGAGCAACACCGCCACCAAGAGGACTTCCAGAATGAGCACGCCCACATAACCGAGCCAGTTCAGGAAGGCATTGACCTGGTCCCAGAACGGCGAATGAAGCGTGAAGATCAAGGCCTGCCACTGGGTGTCTACCCCGTTGAACGCCGGTTCGCCCTGCCCGGCGAGGATCAACAGTCCAGGCACCAGGAATGCCGTCAACAACAGCGCGGCAGGTGCAACGAGCAGCGAGCTTGGCCGGTGGCGGGGTTCCAATATGCGTGGCATGCCTTCATGGTAGCCAGAGCTTCCCGGGCATTCGGGGGGAACCTCCGCCGAACTCCGGAGCGGGGCGATACTGTGGGTTGATGCGAGGCTTTCCGGGCATAGGTCCCCACAACGTGACGAAATTCGATCACTTCCTGGTGCGGGCCGTATCCCGCCAGCGGCAAGGAAACCACGATGACTTCTTCCGTTACCTGTCCGCTGCAGCCACCAAGGGCAAACTGTGGTTCGGTATTGCCGGAGTCATGGCTACCGTTCCCGGCAGGCCGCGCCGTGCCGCGCTGCACGGTTTGCTCGCCTTGGGCGTCGCGTCCGCCGTCACGAACCTGGTTTTCAAGACCGCCCTGCCGCGCACCAGGCCCTCACCCGATCACCTTCCTGTTTTCAGGTTCGTGAATCCTCAGCCCACCAGCTCATCGATGCCGTCGGGACATTCCGCCTCGGCAGTGGCCTTCGCGGTGGGAGCCGGGATCGTTTCACCGGCAATCGGCCTCGCTTTGGCTCCGGTGGCTGCCGGTGTGGCCTACTCGAGGGTCCACACCGGCGCCCATTGGCCCTCGGATGTTGTCTTCGGCTCGGCCCTCGGCGCCGGAGCCGCCTTATTGACGCGCAAATGGTGGCCGGCCCGTCCGCCGGAACCCACGCCCCGGCGGACTCCAGCGGACGTTCCGGCAATCGCCGACGGCGACGGGTTGGTGATCGCCGTCAACGCCATGGGAGGGTCCTATACGCCGGAGACCGGCGAACTGCTCAAGAAACTATTCCCCAAGGCGCATATACACGAGATCGCTGAGGGAGAAGACGTCGAGGCAGCTGTCCGCACTGTGGCGTCAAGACCCGAAGCCGTCGCCCTGGGGGTATGGGGCGGTGACGGAACGGTAGGCACTGCGGCGGCTGCCGCCGTCGAACATTCCCTTCCACTGCTGGTCCTGCCGGGCGGAACACTCAACCATTTTGCCCGCGACCTGGGCAGCAACTCCATGGACGATGCCGTGGAAGCGCTCACCAAGGGCTGGGGCGCCTCCGTGGACCTGGGCTGGGTGGTGGTGCAGCGCGGTCTGCCGGAGATGCCGGAAACCATCGAGCTGGCCATGCTCAATACGGCCAGCGTGGGTGTCTACCCCAACCTGGTGAGACGGCGTGAACGGTTGCAGCCGGCACTCGGTAAGCCGCTGGCAAGCCTGGTGGCATCGCTGCGGACCTTCGCGGTGAACTCCCCCACCACGCTCAGAGTGGACGGCGTCAGGCACAAGCTGTGGATCATGTACATGGGCCGTGGACGCTACTATCCCGCCGACCATGCGCCCATTCGCCGCCCGGTGCTGGACGACGGCATCCTGGACTTGCGGATGATTTCGGCGGACGAACCGTTCGCCCGTGCCCGGTTGCTGTGGGCAGTGGTGACCGGCACTGTGGCCTCCTCCAAGGTGACACACCTGTCCGAGGCCGGCAGCATCACGATTGAGGCCGCGGACCAGCCCCTGGCCCTGGCAGTCGACGGTGAGGCGAAGGCCAACGTCCGGAGTGCCGAATTCTCGATCCGGACAAGCGGACTGCGCGTGTACTCGCCGCTTCCCCCGGTCGGATAGCCGGCCGGATATCCGGGTGGGTCATCCGGTAGGACTACCCTGACCGGACCCTGAATCATCCCTGGGACAGGCGATTTCCTTCTCTTCCCTGACTAGCGTTTAAGTACATTCACAACTCATCTGCACGGACACGTGTCTAGGGAGGGAACGCTTCCATGATCGAAGCAAAAGGCCTGACGAAGGTCTACGGCGAAAAAACAGCCGTAGGTGGCGTCAGTTTTACGGTCCAGGCCGGCCGGGTAACGGGCTTCCTCGGCCCGAACGGTGCCGGCAAGTCCACCACAATGCGCATGATCATGGGACTGGACACGCCCACGTCCGGCTCCGTGACCGTGAACGGCGTGCCATTCGAAAAGCATGTGGCTCCCCTGCGTGAGATTGGCGCCTTGCTGGATGCCAAGGCGGTCCACACCAGCCGCACGGCTTACAACCACCTGCTCGCCATGGCAGCAACCCACAGCATCCCCAAGAGCCGTGTGCGTGAAGTGATTGAGATGACCGGCCTGGGCGATGTTGCCAAGAAGAAGGTCAAGGGCTTCTCGCTCGGCATGGGGCAACGCTTGGGCATCGCCGCCGCGCTGTTGGGTGATCCCCAGACGATCATTCTGGACGAGCCGGTGAACGGCTTGGACCCCGAAGGCGTCGTGTGGGTCAGGAACCTGGTCAAGTACCTGGCGTCCGAGGGCCGCACGGTCTTCCTGTCCAGCCACCTCATGAGCGAAATGGCGCTCACGGCAGACCACCTGATAGTGATCGGCCGCGGCAAGATCATCGCCGACGCACCCATCGCTGACATCATCACGGGCAAGGGCCAGGCCCGCACCCGCGTCCGCACCGATCAGCCTGAGCACCTCATGCAGCTATTGGCTGGACAAGGCGTTTCGGTGGAAGTCCACGAACGCGAGCTTCTGGAGGTCAGTGGACTTGATCCACGCGCCATCGCACGCACCGCGTTGGACAACCAGGTCATGGTCTACGAACTCACGCCTCTCCAAGCGAGCCTCGAGGAGGCCTACATGGAGCTGACCAAGGACGAGGTGGAGTACCACTCGCACATCAACACCGGGACGTCGGTTCCCGCTTCGGCCGGAGGGAAGAACTAGTGAGCACCGCAATCACGGACAGCAAACCCACACGCACCCCGGTGGGTCCAGGACCGGCTTTCCACCGGGTTCTGAACTCCGAATTCATCAAGTTCCGCACTCTCCTTTCGACCCTCGTCCTCCTGGCCTCCACGGCTGTGGTCATGGTCGGTTTCGCGGCCTTGGCTGCTTGGGGAACGGGGCAGTTCGCCGACCAGGCAGCCCGCGATCCTGAAGCGGCCGCCGCGATGGCAGCCCAGGGCGGAGACCTGGCCGTCAGCATTCCGACGTCCGGAGTCTCGTTCGCCCAGCTCATTCTTGGCTCCCTGGGCGTGCTGCTCATGAGCTCGGAATTCACCACCGGCATGGCACGTTCCACCTTCGCGGCCGTGCCCAAGCGCCTCTCCCCGTTCCTTGCAAAGCTCATTGTGGTGGTGGTGAGCGCGTTCCTCCTGACCGCTGTTGCCACGTACGTAGCAGGGCTCGTTTCCTTGCCAATCGTGGATAACTACAACCTCAAGCTGGACCTTGGCAGCTCTCAGTCCGTCAAGCTCCTGCTGGTGACCAGCATCTATGTGGCCGCCGTGGCTGCGATCGGCATGGCCCTGGGAACGATCGTCCGGAACTCGGCCGGTGGCATCATGAGCCTCGTCGGCCTGTTGTTCGTGGCTCCCATCGCATTCCAGCTCATCCCCGGCGATTTCTTCAAGGAAGCCAACAAGTACCTCCCCACCAGCACCATCAACCCGATGACCGCCGTCGAGCACGTCCCGGACACGCTGGAAGCGTGGCAGGCCGCGCTGGTGCTGGCCGCCTGGGTTGTTGTGCCGGTGGCAATTGCCATGGTTCTGCTCAAGAAGCGGGACGTCTAGGGCGTTTAGGCTCTCTTCATGATCGAAGTCCCACAAAGGAAGGACGCGTCGGCCAGTACGGCTGACGCGTCCTTCGCGGAAATCACCCAGCGCCGCCGCGGACGGGTGCGGCGCTACTTCTACGAGCACCCGCTGGCCATGGATGCCGTGGTGGTCTCCTGCTACGTACTCTTGGCGCTGCCCACCCTCATTTCCTCTGTAATAGAGGGAAAATGGCTGGTCACCTCGTTTCTTCTGCTCATCGCGCTGGCCCTGTGGTTCCGGCGGCAGAGCCCGATTCATGTGGCGGCCGCCGTTGCCCTCCTGGAAGTCGCGGCTACCATCCTCAACCCTTGGGGATCTAACGTCTCGGCGGGTCTTTGGTTTGCCCTATACGCCGTAGCATCCGCCAGAAAGCGTCCCGTGGCCTTCGTGGTGCTGGGCGCGGCCAGCCTTCCCCTGAGCTTGCTCTACCTCTTCATGTGGACGAGCCCCAGCAACATGGACACGCTCCGGGAGGTTCCGGAGAACTTCCACCTCATCAACAACATCGCCACGGCCGTGACCATCATGCTGTCCAACCTCCTGGCCACGGGAATCGGCATTTCGGTCCGGGAGCGCCGGGAGCATGAGGCGGAGATCGCCGCCTGGGTGGCTCGCACGACCCAGCTGGGCAAGGTCACCGAGCGCAACAGGATCGCCCGCGAGATGCACGACGTCGTGGCACACTCGCTCACGGTCATGGTGAGCCTTTCCGACGGTGCGGCAGTGGTGGTGAAGAAGGATCCCGAACGCGCCGGCGAGGTGCTTGGCGAACTATCCAGGACGGGGCGGAACGCCTTGGCTGATATGCGTAGGGTATTGGGCGTCCTTCGTGACGATTCCGGTCGTCCTGCACCGCTCACACCGCTGGAATCGGGACACAACCTTGCCAAGCTGCTGGATGGATTCCGGACGGCAGGACTTCCGCTTCACTATGCTCATACGGGACCCGCGCTCCCGGCCGACCCCGCGTTCGAACTGACGGTCTATCGGATTGTCCAGGAATCGCTGACCAACGTCCTGAGGTACGGAAGGTCGTTGAGCCGGGTGGACGTGCAGGTGGCGCGCGACGGCGACCTGGTCACCATCGACGTGCTCGACGACGGCCGCGGAACCAGGGACGGCAACGCGAAGGGAAGCCTGGGCACCGGCCAAGGAATTGCAGGCATGCGGGAGCGGGCCGGAATCTACGCCGGAAAAATCGGGGCCGGACCTGGCAAGAACGGCGGCTGGGCGGTACATGCCGAGCTGAACTGGAACGGCGACAAGGGGGAGTAATGCGGGACTACGAACTGACAGGCCAAGGGACCATCAAGATCCTGTTGGTGGATGACCAACCACTTCTGAGGATGGGCTTTCGGCTGATCCTTGAGGGCGAAGATGACCTGACGGTGGTGGGCGAGGCATCGGATGGCGCAGAGGCCGTCCGCTTGGTGGCGGAGCTGCAGCCGGACGTCGTTCTCATGGACGTTCGTATGCCCGCCATGGACGGCATCGAAGCCACCCGGCGCATATCGGCCGCGGGTGCTGATGCGAGGGTCATCATTCTTACCACCTTCGACCTAGATGAATATGCTTTCTCCGGCCTGCAGGCCGGGGCGTCCGCGTTCCTCCTGAAGGACGTGGCTCCCGCTGAGCTGGTCCACGCGGTTCGGGTGGTGGCCAGCGGGGACGCAGTGGTGGCACCGAGGATCACCCAACGGCTGCTGGAGACCTACGTCCGCGGGGGACACGCGCCAGGGATCACGCCGGCTCACCGTGACCCCCTGCTGGATGAGCTGACTCCGCGCGAAACGGAGATCCTCACCACCATCGCCGAAGGCCTGTCCAACGCCGAGATTGCCCACAAATTCTTCTTGTCCGAGGCAACAGTGAAGACCCACGTGCGCCGTATCCTGAGCAAGCTGCAGTTGCGGGACCGCGTGCAGGTGGTGGTCTACGCCTACGAAACCGGGCTCGTGGTGCCCAGCAACCCGGACTACTGATCCGGATAGACTCGGGAGCATGCCTACGAACGCCTCCGCAGCAGAGCACATCAAGGACCTTGGCGAGTACGTTTCGGCGTCGCCGTCGAGCTTCCATGCCGTCGATGAAGCGGCCCGCCGCCTGGACGCAGCCGGCTTTACGCGGCTGAATGAGCTGGAGCCGTGGTCCGGGGGCGCGGGCGGCTATTACGTCATCCGGGACGGCGCCCTGATTGCCTGGGTGACGCCGGAGAACGCAGGTCCCACCACGGGGTTCAACATCCTTGGCGCCCACACCGATTCCCCATCCTTCAAGCTCAAGCCGAAGCCCACAACGGGCAAGTTCGGTTGGCTGCAGGCGGGCGTGGAGGTCTACGGCGGCCCGCTGCTCAATTCCTGGCTGGACCGGGAGCTGCAGCTTGCCGGCCGCCTGGTAATGCGTGACGGTACCCAGCACCTGACGGCCACTGGCCCCCTCCTGCGGTTCCCGCAGCTCGCCATCCATCTGGACCGGGCAGTCAACGAAGGCCTGACGTTGTCCAAACAGCAGCATATGAACCCGATTTTCGGGCTGGGGGATCCCGCAGGGGAGGATCTTTTGGGCCTGCTCGCCTCGCGCGTGAAGGACGCCTCGGTGGATGCTGCGGAGATCGGCGGGTACGACGTCGTCGTGGCAGACACGCAAGCGTCTGCGGTTTTAGGGGTCAATAGTGAGTTCTTCGCCTCCGGACGCTTGGACAACCTGTCGTCGACCCATGCGGGTTTGGTGGCGCTCATCGCCCACGCGGGGTCGGCGCCTGCCGACGGACCCATCGCAGTCCTTGCCGCCTTCGACCATGAGGAAATCGGCTCCAACTCCCGCTCCGGTGCTTGCGGACCGATCCTGGAGGACATCCTCACCCGGATCTCAGACGGTTTCGGGGCTTCGGTGAGCCAGCGGCGGCAGGCGTTGTCGGCGTCGTTCTGTGTTTCTGCCGATGCCGGCCACGCTGTCCACCCGAACTACGCCGAGCGCCATGACCCCGCCAACCGTCCGCTGCTCAACCGGGGCCCGTTGCTGAAGATCAATGCCAACCAGCGCTACGCAACAGATGCCACCGGCGCAGCTTTTTGGGCCCGGTTGTGCGCAGAGTCGGGTGTTCCGTACCAGGAGTTTGTTTCCAACAACGACATCCCCTGCGGTTCCACCATTGGTCCGTTGACGGCCACGCGCCTCGGCATCCGCACGGTTGATGTGGGAGTTCCGCTGCTTTCGATGCACTCCGCGCGTGAGCTGTGTGGCGTGGAGGATCCCTACTCCTTGGCCCGGGTGACGGAACTGTTCTTCGCCACGGCCATGTGACCCCCGCCACGGCCCAAAGCCTCAAGGGGTCGTTTCAGGACGGTTTCAAAAGTTCTCAATAAGAAACATTTGATGCTTTAAGCGATACATTTTGTGCATACTCCCGGTTTGGCTGACGTCAAAATGTTTGTCTGCACAGCATCAGCCCCGGTATGGGGTGGCTAGTGTGGGAAAGCCAAGTGGCCCACTGCACATCTCCGTGGGCCTTCCAAGTACTCAAAGGACGGCGACGTTCCATGCACGCTGACCAACAACTTTCCAAATCGCTAAAGCCCCGGCACCTGTCCATGATCGCCATTGCGGGCGTCATCGGTGCAGGCCTCTTCGTGGGCTCGGGCGCAGCTATCCAACAGGCGGGACCGGGAATCCTGGTGGCCTACCTCGCCGCGGGCCTGGTAGTCATCCTGGTGATGCGCATGCTGGGCGAAATGGCTGCAGCCAATCCGGAGACCGGCTCGTTCTCCACCTATGCCGACAAAGCGCTTGGCCGATGGGCCGGGTTCAGCATCGGCTGGCTCTACGCCTGGTTCTGGATCATCGTGCTGGGCATCGAAGCCACTGCCGGTGCCGCCATCATGCACCGCTGGGTGCCCGGCGTCGATCAGTGGATCTGGGCCCTGATACTCATGGTGCTCCTCACCCTCACCAACCTCGGTTCAGTGAAGTCCTACGGTGAGTTCGAGTTCTGGTTCGCGTCCATCAAAGTCGCGGCAATCGTCATCTTCCTGCTTGCAGGAATCGTCGCCATTCTCGGTTTCATGCCGGGCGTTCCTGCACCGGGAGTGACCAACCTCCTGGACCAGGGCGGCTTCATGCCGAGTGGTCCGGGCGCGGTCCTCGCCGGCATCCTCGTGGTGGTCTTCTCCTTCTTTGGCGCGGAGATCGCAACCATTGCTGCCGGGGAATCCGAGAATCCGGTGGACGCCGTCAAGAAGGCCGTGAAGTCCACCGTGTGGCGCATCCTGATCTTCTACATCGGCTCCATCGCCATTGTGGTCACCTTGCTCCCGTGGAACAGCGCTTCCGTTGCCAAGAGCCCGTACGTTGCAGTGATCGAGCTCTATGGCATCCCGGGTGCCGGCACCATCATGGACATTGTTGTCCTTACTTCGGTGCTTTCCTGCCTCAACTCGGGCCTCTACACGGCCAGCCGCATGCTGTTCTCGCTGTCCCGCCGCGGAGATGCTCCGAAGTCCTGGACGCGTATTTCCAAGCGCGGTGTGCCTGCGGCGGCCGTCCTGGCCTCCACAGTGGTCGGATTCATCACTGTGGGACTGAATTACATCGCCCCGGACACGGTGTTCCTGTTCCTCGTCAACACCTCCGGTGCCATCGCACTGTTCGTGTGGTTGGTCATTGCCGCCTCCCAGCTGGTTCTCCGCCGCCGCATGGGCGCTGCCGCGAAGGACCTCCAGCTCAAGATGTGGTTCTTCCCGTACCTCACGTGGATTGCCATTGCGAGCATCGTGGCACTCATCATTGGCATGGTCATCCTGGAATCCACCCGCGAATCCCTCTTCCTGTCCCTGGCACTTGCAGCGGTCGTTGTGGCCATCGGCGTGTGGAGGTACCGGAAGGCCGGCCCGGCCAGCGCCGAGACCACCGCTGAAGCCGAGCCGTCCGAGGTTGGTTCCGGCCCGGCGTCGTAAGCGTCTGTTTGCTGCGGGGCAGTTGCCGTCAATTACGACGGCGGCTGCCCCGCTGGCGTTAAAGCTTGGCTCCTCACAGCCCAAGAAAAAGTAGTTGACATTGGACTCCCAGTTAGAATATTTTCATGTTTGTAAAATTACATAATTTTGCTACTACGAAACTGGGGGGTTTCACCATGCGCCGGCCTGGCATGCAGTTATCAACCGCGACCCGCGGCCTCATCCTCTGCCTCATCCCGCCTCTGATCTGGGGTGGCATGTTCCCGATCGCCAACGATCTTGCTTCGACCGTCAACGCTTTTCACATGACTTTGATCAGGTATGTCATTGCTGCAGCCCTCCTCGTTTTGATGCTCTGGCGGGCCGAGGGTCTTCGTGCGCTCCGCGTCGATGGTCGCTTGGGCAGGTTGTTCCTGCTGGGCAGCGCCGGGTTCGCTGGATTTGGCCTGCTGGCTTTTACGGCTTTGCGATATACGAGCCCGCCCAACGTCAGCCTCATTATGGCGATGATGCCCGCCATTGGGGCGGTTGTAGGGGCGATGGCTACGAGGAAACTGCCTGCCGGCTACACTGTCGCATCAATCCTGGTGGCGTTTGCCGGAGTTTCGCTTGTCATCACCGACGGCGACTATGGCCGTCTGTTCAGTGGCCAACTCGGACTGGGTGAACTGCTCGCCCTCTTGGGAGCCGTCTGCTGGGTGACGTACACCCGGGGTGCCATCGGGTTCAAAGGGTGGTCCGCCCTGCGGTACACCACGGTTACCACGGTGCTCGGCTGCATCAGCATTCTGGTTGCAGTCCTCATCGCTACAGGGGTTGGCTACGTCACTGCACCTGATCTTGGAGCTATTTTGGGCGGCTGGTTACACCTTGCCTACCTCATAATCTTCGCTGCAGTGGTTGCTGTTCTCTCATGGAACAAAGGCATCGGTCTGCTGGGACCGCTCAATGGAACTCTGTTCATGAACCTCGTCCCCGTCGTTACCTTCGCCATTGCGATGATCCGCGGATATCAACCCACTGTGACTGCTCTTGTCGGGGCTGGTCTGGTTATTGCAGCGCTGCTCACGAACAACTACTTCTCCAGGCAGCCTGCACGCGGCATCCCGGCGCAGCAGATGCCGGCCAGTGTTGAGGCAGGCGGTGAATCAGAGGAGGTACGCGCACACTAATCCGAGCATGCTAGGATCAATCTTCCATAATTATGAAAATAGCAGTGTATAAGCCATTTCATGGAAGAGAAAATCATGGCCACCCAGCTCCATCACCCGGACCTGAACGGTATCAGCGTCGTAGGCATGCTCCGAGCAGTAGCTGACCCGGTAAGGCTCCGCGTGGTGGAGCTCCTCAGGGACGGACCGGAACGGACCTGCTCCTGGCTCGCCGAAGAAGTCCAGATTCCGCTCCCCACCATGAGTCACCACCTCAAGACCCTGCGTGAGGCCGGTGTTACGTTGTCCCGCAAGGAAGGGACCACGCGGTGGACAGGCCTGCGTACTGAGGAGCTTGAAGCGCACTTCCCGGGATTTGTGGAACAACTGGCCCAGCTTGCCCGGGCAGAGCACAAACGCGAAACACAGCAGCGGGAGGGGTAGTCCTGAGCGTGCGACGGCGGCTGCCCCGCTGGCGTTAAAGCTTGGCAACGAGTGTGCGCCAGAGGTGGTGGAGCATGCCTGCAAAAGTCGCCACGTACGCAGCAGCGGCGAGCCACAGCTCGGCCTGACCGATGGCCAACACCACGGGAAGCTGGTCCGTGCGTCCGAGGTAGATCCCGGCCACAGAGTACATGCCGAGGGGGAAGATGATGCTCCACAGCCCGGACTCGTAGGAGAGCGGAACACGGTTGATGAGGTGCCGCCAGCATCCTGCGGCAATGAGCACCGGCAGCAGCCAGGTGGCGAAGGCCCAGAAGACTACGGAGGCGCCAGCGACGAGTCCGTGAACGGCTCTGGTTACGGGGGCATCGGCCATCTCAAGGATGCGCGCACCTGCAAGGACGGTAATGGCCATGGCGCCCATCGACACGAAGTATCCCGGACCCAGGTCCTGAGGCTGAATCCGATAGACCATGAGGCGCAGGGAAACGAAGATTCCCACGGCCGCGTAGAGGACGATCCCAACGGACCATGAGAGGACAGCGAGCAGCGCCAGGCCCGTCTTCCATGTGCCGGCGAGAGGCTCCAGCGTGGCGCAGGCTGTGGCCACGGACTGGCTTGCGACGCACCAGATGAACCACGTCCCGTTGGCGTCCTTAATCACAGGGCGTTCCGTCCGCCCGAGAACGGCGGTCCAGGGAATGACGTAGCCGAGTATGAGCCACGCAGACCCCGAAACAACCAGGAGGGTCGCCGTCGCCATGGGCGCCTCGGCCATGGCCAGGCGCACGCCCAGGACGTTGGTGCCCGCGACGAAAGTGTAGAAACCGAACGCACGCGCCGGGTTCATGAAGTCAGCGACGATTTCACCGCGAAATCCGATGATGCGGACGACGTTCACAACAACCAGTACCGCGTAGGCGCCTATGCAGATGGCGAGAAAGACGCCGGATACCGCAGAGAAGCCCTCAAGCTCGAAGCCGACCGAGATGATGCCACTGGCCATGACGAGTGCAAAGTACCCCGGGGCAAGGGTGGAGACAGCACCGGAAATCCGGGCCGGGAACGTCGCATGACCGGGATACACGCTGCCATCCTAAACGGGCCGGAACAACCGGCACCATGGGTCACAGGGAAAACATCTGAAACACCCGGGCACGTTCCCGGCGAGGGTCTTAAGACCCATATCTTGGCCCGAGACCGGACCCTAGGATGAGGCCATGAGTGCCAAAGACCCGGCGGGGTTGGACGGGCCCGCCTCGGATGCAATGTTGAAGCTTGCGCGTTTCTTCACGAAGTGGGACCAGAACGACGACGGCCGGGCGGTGTTTCGTGAAGGCGGACGCAGGGGCGACATCTTCTACCGGGACCGGTGGAGCCACGACAAGGTGGTCCGCTCCACGCACGGGGTGAACTGCACTGGATCCTGTTCATGGAAGGTGTACGTCAAGGACGGCATCATCACCTGGGAGTCGCAGCAAACGGATTACCCTTCCGTTGGGCCGGACAGGCCGGAATACGAACCCCGGGGTTGCCCGCGCGGCGCGGCCTTTTCCTGGTACACGTACTCACCCACGCGAGTGCGTTTCCCGTATGCCCGGGGAGTCCTGGTGGAGATGTACCGTGAGGCCAAGGCGCGTCTGGGGGACCCCGTACTGGCATTCGCGGAGGTAGCGGGGGACCCGGAACGACGCCGCCGCTACCAGCAGGCCCGGGGCAAGGGCGGGCTTGTGCGCGTGTCCTGGCAGGAGGCGATCGAAATCGCTGCCGCCGCTCACGTGAACACCATCAAGACCTACGGTCCGGATCGCTGCGCAGGGTTTTCGCCGATTCCCGCAATGTCCATGGTCTCGCACGCAGTGGGGACCCGTTTCATCCAGCTGATCGGCGGGGTGATGACATCCTTCTACGACTGGTATGCCGACCTGCCGGTGGCCAGCCCCCAGGTTTTCGGGGACCAGACCGATGTCCCCGAATCCGGAGACTGGTGGGACGCGGGCTACCTGATGATGTGGGGTTCCAATGTTCCCGTCACGAGGACCCCTGATGCCCACTGGATGGCCGAGGTGCGGTACCGCGGCACCAAAGTGGTGACCGTCAGCCCTGATTACGCGGACAATACGAAGTTCGCCGACGAATGGCTTCCTGCCCAGGCCGGAACGGACGCGGCGCTGGCCATGGCAATGGGGCACGTCATGCTCAAGGAGTTCTTCATTGACCGGGAGGTTCCCTTCTTCGCGGACTACGTGAAGCAGTACACGGATTTGCCGTTCCTGGTCCGGCTGGAAAAGCGCGACGACGGCGGGCTGACGTCGTCGAAATTCCTCACCGCCCGTGACGTCCCCGCCGAAGCGGCTGCCGAAGACGCGGCATTCCGCACAGTCTTGTTTGACAAGAAAACCGGCCGGATCGCGGTCCCGAACGGCTCCATGGGTTTCCGCTATTCCGGCAGCGGGGAGGGCAAGTGGAACCTGGACCTTGAGGGGATCGAGCCCGCTCTGTCGTTGCGTGAAGTTTCCGGGGAAAGCGCCGAAGTCCTGCTGCCCTGTTTCGAGGACGCCGGCGGCACAGGAAGCATCCTGAGGCGGGGCGTCCCCGTCCTGGAGGTCGAAGGGCAACTGGTCACCACAGTGTTCGACTTGATGCTGGCCCAGTACGGCGTAGGCCGGGAAGGGCTTCCCGGTGAATGGGCAGCAGGCTACGACGACGCGCGCACGCCCTACACCCCGGCGTGGCAGGAGGAAATCACGTCCGTCCCGGCACAGGCCTGCATTCGGGTTGCGCGGGAGTTTGCACGCAACGCCGAGCAGTCCAAAGGCCGCTCGATGATCATCATGGGTGCCGGGATCTGCCAGTGGTTCCACGGCGACGCCACCTACCGGGCGGTGTTGGCCCTGGTCATGCTGACGGGGTGCATGGGCCGCAACGGCGGCGGCTGGGCGCACTACGTGGGGCAGGAAAAGACCCGACCGGCCACCGGCTGGGTGTCCTTGGCGAATGCGCTGGACTGGTCCCGGCCGCCGCGGACCATGGTCGGCACAGGCTATTGGTACATGCACACGGACCAATGGCGCCAGGACGGCTATTCAGCGGACGCACTGAAGTCCCCGCTCTCCACCGGAAACCTGGACGGCATGCACACCGCCGATGCGCTGGCCCAGTCCGCCCGGCTCGGCTGGATGCCGTTCTACCCGCAATTTGACCGCAATCCCCTGGACGTCGCCGATGAAGCCGAGGCCGCCGTCGCCGCCGGAACCGCCACGGACGCACCTGCCTACATCGCGGACGCACTGAAGAGCCGCGCCCTTAACCCGGCCATCGAGGACGTGGACGCCCCCCAAAACTGGCCCAGGACCCTCGTGCTGTGGCGTTCGAACCTGTTCGGGTCCTCCGCCAAAGGCAACGAGTATTTCCTGCGCAACCTGCTGGGAACCCACAACAACGTCCTCGGCAAGGACCACGCTGAAGGGCTCAAACCCAAGGACGTGAAATGGCACGAGCAGGCGCCTGAAGGGAAACTGGACCTGCTGGTCTCCGCGGACTTCCGCATGACCTCCACCACGCTGCTGTCCGACGTCGTGTTCCCGGCAGCCACCTGGTACGAGAAACACGATCTGTCCTCCACCGATATGCACCCGTTCGTGCATGCTTTCAGCCCCGCGATCGATCCGCCGTGGGAGACGAAGACCGATTTCGATACCTTCCACCTGCTCGCACGTGAGTTTTCCCGGCTGGCCAAGACGCACCTCGGCGTCCGCCGGGACCTGGTCAGTGTGCCGCTGCAGCACGACACCCCGGGCCAACTCGCGCAGCCCGGCGGCATCGTCCGGGACTGGCGGGATCCTGAAGTCCCCGCTGTCCCGGGACAGAACATGCCCGTTTTCTCGGTGGTGGAGCGCGACTACACGGCCATCGCCGACAAGTTGGCCGCCGTCGGGCCTTTGGCCGACAGGCTCGGCTTCACGGTCAAGAACATCACCTACCGCCTCAAAGGTCCGTTGGACCGGCTCAGCCACTCCAACGGAGTGATGCTCGGGGGTGCAGCGGACGGCAGGCCCGCGATCGACACCGACGCCAAGATGGCCGAAGCCATCCTCGCCTTCTCCGGCACCACCAACGGTGCGCTGTCCGTCCAGGGCTTCAGGGACCTCGAAGTCCGCACCGGGCGGAAACTGGCAGACCTCGCAGAAGGGTCCGACGAAAAGTTCATCACCTTCGCGCAGACCCAGGCCGGCCCGGTGCCGGTGATCACCTCGCCCGAATGGTCCGGTTCCGAGACCGGAGGGCGCCGCTACGCCCCGTTCACCATCAACGTGGAGCGCCTCAAACCCTGGCACACCCTGACCGGACGCATGCACTTCTTCCTCGACCATGACTGGATGATCGACATCGGTGAAGCCCTGCCGATCTACCGGCCACCGCTGGACATGCACCGGCTCTTCAACGAACCCAGGCTCGGTCAGGACGGGTCAATGGAGGTAGTGGTCCGCTACCTGACCCCGCACTCCAAATGGTCCATCCACTCCGAATACCAGGACAACCTGCTCATGCTCTCCCTCTCCCGGGGCGGCCCCACTGTCTGGATGAGTCCGGCTGACGCAGAAGCAATTCACGTCAAGGACAACGACTGGGTGGAGTGCCTGAACATCAACGGCGTGCTGGTTGCCCGGGCCATCGTCAGCCACCGGATGCCGGCGGGCGTGGTCTATGTGCACCACGCCCAGGAACGGACCATCGATGTCCCGAAGTCCGAGGCGACGGGCCGACGCGGCGGCATCCACAACTCCGTGACCCGGCTGCTGGTCAAGCCGTCGCACCTGATCGGCGGCTACGCCCAGCTGGCCTACGCGTTCAACTATCTTGGCCCCACCGGAAACCAGAGGGACATGGTGGCCACCGTCCGCCGTCGTTCGCAGGAGGTGCAGTACTGATGCGTGTCATGGCTCAAATGGGCATGGTCATGAACCTGGACAAATGTATCGGCTGCCATACCTGCTCGGTGACCTGCAAGCAGGCGTGGACCAACCGCGCCGGCACTGAATACGTCTGGTTCAACAACGTCGAAACCCGGCCCGGTCAGGGCTACCCACGCCGGTATGAGGACCAGGAGCGCTGGCGCGGCGGCTGGTCGCTGAACAAGCGCGGAAGGCTGGTCCTCAAAGCTGGCGGCCGAGTGAAGAAGCTTTTGGGAATTTTTGCCAGCCCGGTCCAGCCTGAGCTCAAGGACTACTACGAGCCCTGGACCTATGATTACAAGACCCTCGTGGATGCGCCCTTGGGCGACGATTTCCCGGTGGCCCGGCCCAAATCCCTCATTACCGGCAAAGACACCAGCATTACCTGGTCCGCCAACTGGGACGATGACCTGGGCGGGTCCGCCGAAAACGGACATCTGGACCCGATCGTGGAAAAGGTCCGGCGGGAATCCGAGGACAAGATCAAGTTCGCCTATGAACAGACCTTCATGTTTTACCTTCCACGGATCTGCGAGCACTGCCTGAACCCGTCGTGCATGGCATCCTGTCCCTCGGGCGCCATCTACAAGCGGGTGGAGGATGGGATCGTGCTCGTGGACCAGGACAGGTGCCGCGGCTGGCGGCAGTGCGTGACGGGCTGTCCGTACAAGAAGGTTTACTTCAACCACAAAACCGGCAAGGCAGAGAAGTGCACTTTTTGCTATCCGAGGGTTGAAGTCGGTTTGCCGACGGTCTGCTCGGAGACCTGCGTTGGCCGGCTGAGGTACTTGGGCTTGTTTCTGTACGACGCCGATGCCGTCACCGCAGCAGCGTCGGTGACCGACCCCCGGGATCTCTACGAGTCCCAAATGGATGTGCTGCTGGATCCGGATGACCCCCATGTGCAGGCCGAAGCCCGGGCGCAGGGCATCCCCGAAGACTGGATTGACGCCGCCCGGCGCTCTCCGGTGTACGCCCTGGCCAAGGTGTACAAGGTGGCGCTTCCCCTGCACCCCGAATACCGGACCATGCCGATGGTCTGGTACGTGCCGCCGCTCTCTCCCGTAGTCGACCTGTTGCGGGACCAGGGCCACGACGGCGAGGACCACGGGAACCTCTTCGGCGCCATCGACGCACTGCGCATCCCGGTTGAGTACCTTGCCGAACTCTTCACCGCGGGCGACACCGGCAGGGTCACCGCGGTGCTGCGCAAGCTCGCGGCCATGCGTTCTTTCATGCGGGGCATCAGCCTGGGCAACGACCCCGACGAGTCCATCCCCGAGTCCGTTGGCATGGACGGCCACAGCATGTACGAGATGTACCGGCTCATGGCCCTGGCAAAGTACGACGAGCGCTACGTCATCCCGAAGGCCCACGTGGAACAAGCCCACGACCTGGAGGAAATGGGTTGTTCGCTGGATTTCGACGGCGGCCCCGGCATGCAGGACTCCTCCCCGTTCGGCGAGGCCAGCGGCAGGCCCGTCCCGGTGGCGCTGGAAACCTTCAACGCCCTCCGGGACCGCCAGACTTCAGACACCGCGCCCGGCGAACCGACCCTGCGAGGCCGGGTGAACTTGCTGAACTGGGACGGCACCGGAGCCCCACCCGGGCTCTTCCCCCCGAAACCGGATCCTGCCGCCGCATCGGACAGCCGGGCCGCAGGCGGGGAGGAACTGTGACGACGCGCCAACGGATCATCTACCTCGCCGCAGCCTGGTGCCTGTCCTACCCGGACGAGGAACTGATCGGCCGCCTTCCCCTCATGCGTGCCGCCCTGGCCGAATTTCCAGGAGCCGTACTGGATTTTGACGACGTCTTGACGCACTTGGAGTCCGAACCTCTGATGGAGGTCCAAGCCTCATACGTGCAGGAGTTCGACCTTGGCAGGCGGCATGCGCTCCACCTGTCCTACTGGACGGACGGAGATACCCGGCGCCGCGGTGAGGTCCTGGGCAGTTTCAAGAAGGCTTACCGGCAAAGCGAGATCCTGGTGGACACGCGCGGCGAGCTTCCGGACTACCTGCCGATGGTCCTGGAATACGCCGCCGTGGTGGACCTGGCAGCCGGCCGGGACCTGCTCACCCGCTACCGTGCCAGCCTGGAGATGCTCCGCTTCGGCCTGCTCCGCGACAACCTTCCCCACGCACGGATCCTGCAAGCCATCTGCGCCACCCTGCCCGGCAAATCTCCGGCCGACGAACAGGCAGTCATGCGGATGGCCGGCTACGGTCCGCCCACCGAGGCCGTGGGCCTGGACCCCTACGATCCGCGCCTGCTGCCTGTGAAGGAGGCATGAAATGGACAGTACTGCCGTGGACATCCTTCTCTGGGGCGTCCTGCCCTACGTCATGGTGGTGGTCCTGGTGGGAGGGCTCATCTGGCGCTACAAATACGACCAGTTCGGCTGGACCACCAGATCCTCCCAGCTCTACGAGTCCAGGATTCTGCGGATAGCCTCCCCGCTGTTCCACTTCGGCCTGCTTGCCGTGATCGCGGGGCATTTCTTCGGCCTGGTCATTCCGATGGCCTGGACTCAGGCCGTGGGGATGAGCCAGGAGTTCTACCACTTCAACGCCCTGCTGGTCGGTGGCATTGCCGGTGTTGGAACCTTGGGCGGGATCGTCCTGCTCATCTACCGCCGCCGCAGGACCGGCCCGGTGTTCATGGCCACCACCAGGAACGACAAAACCATGTACGTGGTGCTCACCGCAGCAATCGTCTTCGGACTGTGGACCACGCTGGCCAGCGTGGCCGAGGGTGAACACGGGCACAACTACCGCGAAACCGTTGCCCCCTGGTTCAGGTCCCTCTTCATTTTTCAGCCGGACATTACCGCGATGGCCCAGGCCCCCTTCTCGTTCCACCTGCACACCCTGGTGGGTATGGCGCTCTTTGTGATCTGGCCGTTCACCCGGTTGGTGCATGCCTTCACAGCCCCGCTGCACTACCTCTTCCGTCCTTACATCGTGTACCGGTCACGGGACAAAGACAGCTCCGTCGTGCCGGTACGGCGCGGATGGTCCGCCGTCGGTACCCGGGACCGGGACACGAAGAACCGCTGAGTTGAAGGAGAAAACCGTGGCCGGAACAGAGTCCCAGCCCCTTCCCGCCGGCCGTACACTGAACCTGGTGCTCGCCACCGTGGCCTCGGTGGTGGGTTTCTGGGCTTGGAACTCCGTGGCCACATTGGGGTCCTTCTACACACAACAACTGCAGCTGAGCCCGGCGGCCACAGGCGTGCTGGTGGCCATGCCCGTCTTTGTGGGATCACTGGGACGGATCGTCATCGGTGCCCTCACGGACAGGTATGGCGGCCGCGCCCTGTTCACCCTCGTGCTGCTCGCCGCCATCCCGCCCGTCCTGCTCGTGGCGTTCGGCGGCACCATTGACTCCTTCGCGGTCGTGTTGGGCGCAGGGCTGCTGCTGGGGGTGGCCGGAACGGTCTTCGCCGTCGGGATTCCCTTTGTCAGCGCCTGGTACGAACCCGCACGGCGGGGCTTCGCTACCGGCGTTTTCGGTGCGGGCATGGGCGGGACAGCGCTGGCCGCTTTCCTCAACCCCCGCCTTGTGGCCTGGATCGGCTACTTTCCCACGCACCTGCTGATCGCCGGGCTCCTCGCCGTCACGGCCGTCCTGGTCTGGTTCCTGATGAAGGAAGCCCCCGGGTGGACGGCGAGCAACGCACCGTTGCTGCCCAAACTCGCCGACGCCGCCCGCACCGCCGTCACCTGGAAGATGTGCTTCCTGTACGCCGTCGTCTTTGGTGGCTTCGTCTCCTTCGCCACCTACCTACCCACCTACCTGCGGGACGTCTACAGCTTTGATCCGGCCGGGGCCGGTGCCCGCACGGCTGGTTTTGCCCTCGCCGCCGTTCTTGCGAGGCCGCTGGGCGGGGTGCTTGCCGACAAGGTGGGCCCCAAGCCGGTGGTGATCGCCGCGCTCAGCGGTGTCGCCGTGCTCGGTTGGGTGGTGAACCTGTACCCCGAGGGCGAAGTCCAGGCCGGACTGACGTTCGTGGCCATGGCCGCGGCACTGGGACTGGGATCGGGTGGCGTCTTCGCCTGGGTGGGCGTGCTGGCGCCGCAGGGCAAAGTCGGCAGCATCAGCGGAGTGGTCAGCGCGGCCGGAGGCTTGGGTGGATACTTCCCGCCGCTGGTCATGGGAGCCACCTACGACGCCGCGACGCGCAGTTACTCCATTGGTCTGCTCTTGTTGGTAGCGACGGCCCTGGTGGCGCTGGTGTTCACAATCGTGGCTGTACAGGGCCGGACAAAACCGCGCGTCGTTCCGCCCGGACTCGCCGGTCCGCGCCCGTAACCAGGCGTGCGCGGGTGAGGTGCCGCCGTTGTGCGCGGGCGAGGTGCCGCCGTCGTTGGTGGGCGACGTGCCGCCGTCGTTCTCCGCTTTACGCCGGCGGCTGCGCCTGACGGTCGGTCTTGACCACGGTGAAGAGCACCGCTGAGTCCTCTTCCGCTTCGAGGCTGTGGAGGCCGTCCGGCACGATCAACAGGTCTCCCGTTTTCCCCTGCCACGAGTCTTCGCCCGCTCTGAGCCAGACATTTCCCTTCAGCACGAAGACGGTAGCCTCGCCGGGGTTCTGATGTTCGCTGAGCCGCGTGCCCGCGCGGAAGGCCATGACTGTTTGACGGAGGGTCTTCTCATGCCCGCCGAATGCTGTGTCTGCAGCGCGTCCGCTGGGTGCGGCAACTGCGGCTTCGATTTGCTGGCGGGCGAGGGCCTCTATCGATATTTTCTGCATGAGGTCACCGTACCCACGTTTCCTTGTTCTGCCGAGGGGTGTTGCAGTAAGTCCCGAATCAACAGAATGGCCAATGACGTGTTAGTGTTTTTGACGCTGTTGAGGAGAAAAAGGAAACTGGTTCTCCGAATCACCCTGCGCGGGTGGCGGAATGGCAGACGCGCTAGCTTGAGGTGCTAGTCCTCGAAAGGGGGTGGGGGTTCAAGTCCCCCTCCGCGCAC
>NZ_JAPDNV010000006.1:0-15556 GCF_026013155.1 Paenarthrobacter sp. PAE-2
CTCGTCCTTTACATCACGCCACGCTGTTCACAACGTCCCTGGGAACTACAGCTAGCGCACGCCGTTCCGATTCAGCTCCCTCCGGGTTGGGACACCCCGGCAGGGCCCTGCACTAAAACTGTCGTACCCCTGTGACAGGGTTACTGCATGGATGGATTTGGATTGGTTCTGGCCTTGTTGATGCTGCTCATCGGAGCAGCACTGGGACTTGGCATCGCGTACGTTGTCTTCCGTCGCCGGGGTGCGGGATTGGAAGCGGATTTCGACGCCGTTTCGGCGCGCCTGTCGGAGGTGACCGCCCAGTACGCAGCCGCCGACGCCGAACGTCGCCTTTTGTTCGCACAGAACCGCGAGCTCAGCGAATCCAGGAACTCGGACGGCAGCGTGCTACGCGCCCTGGCTCCGGTTGCGGAGAAGCTGACAGCCGTCCAGCAGCAGGTCTCGCTGCTGGAGCGCGACCGCGTTGAGCAGTACGGCCAGCTCGCCCAGCAGTTGCAGGATGCCCGCCTGTCCGACGAACAACTCCTGAGGTCGACGCATGCGCTGGCCTCGGCTCTCCGTTCCAACAGTGCCCGTGGCCAGTGGGGCGAAGTCCAGCTCCGCCGGGTGGTTGAGGCCTCCGGAATGATGCGCCACGTCGACTTCTACGAGCAAGTCCATTCCGGGCGGAGTGAGAACACGCTGCGGCCCGACCTCGTGGTCCAATTGCCGGGCAGCAAGCAACTGGTGGTGGACGCCAAGGTACCTCTTGGGTCGTACCTCGCGGCGCAGGAACAGATCCACGGAGAGGGTGCTCTGGGAGAATCAGTCACGGACCAGGCCCGTCAGGATTCCAAGAGTCTTCTGGCCCAGCATGCGAAGGCCCTCAAGGCCCACATTGACGCCTTGGCGGCAAAGAAGTACTGGGACATCCCGGGCAACTCCCCCGAGTTAGTGATCTGTTTCCTGCCGGCGGAGTCGATCCTAGCCTCGGCTCTGGAAGCGGACGCCGGGCTCCTGGAGCATGCGCTCTCCAAGAACGTCGTCCTGGCATCGCCCGGAACGCTCTTGGCAGTCCTCAAGTCGGTGGCGTTCACCTGGCGCCAGGACGTCCTCACGGACAGCGCGCACGAGCTCTTCGAGCTGGCCAAGCAGCTTTACGAGCGCATGGGCACCTTGGGGGAAAATGTCGGCAAGCTGGGCAGCTCACTGAAGACGTCCGTGGACCGTTACAACGCGATGGTTGGCACGCTTGAAGCCCGGGTTCTTCCGACCGCGCGCAAGCTCAACACCATGGATGACGCCGGCCTCACCTCACCTGCTTCGGTGGAAGTGGTCCCGCGCTCCCTCGCAGCACCCGAACTCCTCGCTGTAGAGACGAGCGACAGGGGCATCGACGCAGATGCAAGCAGGGAGTCTGCCGCCTGAGGACCTGACAGGGCATAAGGAAACGGCCCGGTTGCTTGCATCCTGTCGATGCAAGCAACCGGGCCGTTGACGATCACGAACCGTTAGGACGTGGGGCGGTTGCCCCGTCCGCCCAAGGCACGGCTGACGTCGCCGGCTTGCTTGAGCGTTGCGCGGAGTTCCTTGGGCAGCGAGAAAAGGAGGTCTTCCTCTGCCGTGACAACTTCCTGGACCTCGCCGTAGCCATAGTCGGCCAAAAGCCGGAGCACGTCCTGGACCAGGACCTCGGGAACGGATGCCCCTGAAGTCACGCCCACCGTGGCCACGCCTTCGAACCAGCTTTCGTCCACCTCATTGGCGAAGTCCACCCGGTAGGACGCTTTGGCCCCGTATTCAAGGGCTACCTCGACGAGGCGGACGGAGTTGGAGGAGTTGGCCGAACCAACCACGATCACCAAGTCAGCCTGGGGAGCGATCTTCTTGATGGCTACCTGGCGGTTGGTGGTGGCGTAGCAAATATCGTCACTGGGCGGATCCTGGAGGGTGGGGAAGCGCTCTTTGAGCATCCGCACGGTCTCCATGGTCTCGTCAACGCTCAGGGTTGTCTGGGAGAGCCAGATGGTCTTCTCGGGGTCGCGGACAGTCACCTTGCCCACCTCGTGGGGGCCGTTGATGATCTGGATGTGTTCCGGGGCTTCGCCGGCGGTTCCTTCGACTTCCTCGTGGCCGTCGTGGCCGATCAGCAGGATGTCGTAGTCCTCCTTCGCGAAGCGAACTGCTTCACGGTGGACCTTGGTGACCAGCGGGCACGTGGCATCGATGGTCCGCAGGCCGCGGTCCTCTGCGGATTGAACAACGGCCGGAGACACGCCATGCGCCGAGAAAATGACCAGGGCACCCTCAGGAACCTCGTCCGTCTCGTCAACGAAAATGGCGCCCTTTTCTTCGAGGGAGGTAACAACATGCACGTTGTGCACGATCTGCTTCCGTACATAGACGGGCGGACCGTAGTGCTCCAGCGCTTTCTCCACCGCGATGACGGCCCGGTCCACACCGGCACAGTAACCGCGGGGAGCTGCCAGCAGGACTTTCTTGGTTCCCGTAACCGGGGCGGCAGCCAGCACCTCTTCAGGAGATCGACGTCTGCGGGGCACCGTGGGCATCGGAATAGAAACTGCTGTGCTGGTCATCCTTCAATGTTACCGGCCAGTGCCGGACCGGTCCGCAGAACGTGACCGTCCTCTCCCTGTGAGAAGCCACGCAATGACGCCCAACGCCAGCATTCCGCCAGAGGCCCATATGCTCGCCGCAATCCATTCCCCGAAGCCGGATCTGGCCGAGGCGAGGAACTCCTCCTTGAAGAGTTCCGCCACACTGTTGCCGCTGGAGAGGTCTTGCGCAGCACTGACGGCGATGTCCGCCGTCGTCGTCCACACTGCAGCCAATGTCAGCCCGCCCAGCCCCAAGAAGGTCAGGACCACCGCGCGCCGCCGCGCTGCGGCGAGGACAAGCAAGGCGGACAGTACGGCACCGACGGCGGCCACCCACCACAGCGGGGCAAACGCAGAAACACGTTCAATGACCTGCCGTTGTGCGGGTTGGCCGAGAGTTACGACGCTCTGTTCGGGTACGTCCAACCGGATGCCCGTGGAGGAGGCAAAGTGATCCCGGATCAGCCGCACCAGCGGAGCAATATCCAACTGCAGCGCGGTTGGTGACTGCGCCTCCTCCGTCTGGACGGTGCCGAAGTTCAGGCGGTGGCTGTTCCTCGCGGTCTCCTCCCAAGCCTGCGGGTAGTCGCTCCAGGATTGCATGCCGGACGCGGCATCCTTGATGGCTCCGGCAGCAAGGTCTCGGACGGGTTCCGGAAGCGGGACAGACGATTCAAAGGTGCCCGCTGCAGCAGCGGCGAGCCGTTGCTGAAAGCCGGGATCGTTTCCCAGCGCCGCAGCCATCCGGACGAAGCCATCTTCCTTGACCACGTTGGTGTCCACCCACGCTGCCGGTACAGCCACTGCTGTCAGCAACAACGCAAGGATCACTCCCACTGCAGAAACAAAGGTACGCACAGTCATCCTTGAGGTTCGGGGGCAGTGCCACCATCCTAGGCTGTCCACATACGGGGAAAAATGTCGGACCCGGGGTTGAGGCTATGGATAGAGTTGGAAGGCGCCGGCAACGGCAACAGCAGCGCTAGCGAGGACAAACACATGCAGGACAACGCACGGATCACTGATGTCAGCTGAAGCCAGACCCGAATCGACCCTGCCCGGTACTGCTGCGGAGACCAGCCCGGACAATCCGTGGCCGCTCCAACTGTTGTCCCGCAAGCTCAAAGCCCACATTGAGCGCGCACCTGCAGCCTGGATCGAGGGCCAGGTTATTGAAATGAACCGCCGCGGAGGCAACGCCTTCCTCACCTTGCGGGACATCGACGACGAAATCTCCCTGCCCGCCTCCGTGTGGTCCACAGTCCTGGACCGCCAGCGGACTCCCTTGGAACGGGGCTCCCGCGTGGTGGCCTTGGTGAAGGCAGACTTCTGGGTCAAGACCGGACGGCTCAACATGTCCGTCAAGGACATCCGGCCGGTGGGCCTGGGCGATCTTCTCGCCAGGATCGAACGGCTACGCCAGGCGCTGGCTGCCGAGGGCCTCTTTGCCGAATCCCGGAAACGCAAGTTACCGCTCCTCCCCCACCGGATCGGACTCATCACCGGCCGGGATTCGGACGCCAAGAAGGACGTCCTGCGGAACGCTGCGCTCCGCTGGCCCGCCGTGGAGTTCGATGTCCGCGAAGTTGCGGTCCAAGGCAACACGGCCGTATCGCAGATCATCGGGGCGCTCCGGAAACTGGATGCGGATCCGCACATCGATGTCATTGTCATGGCCAGGGGCGGCGGAGCATTGGAAGACCTCCTGCCTTTCAGCAACGAGGACCTCATCCGGGCCGTGGCCGCAGCAACCACCCCGGTGGTGAGCGCCATTGGCCACGAGGCCGACCGTCCGATCCTTGATGACGTTGCCGACCTCCGGGCGTCGACGCCCACCGATGCGGCAAAGCGGATTGTGCCGGACGTTTCAGAGGAACTTGCGGCGGTGCGGCAGGCACGCGACCACCTGAGGCGCAGCATCGGAAGGATGGTGGATCGGGAAACCGACAGGCTGCACGCGCTAAGGTCGCGTCCGGTCCTGGCAGCCCCGGATAAGCTGGTGGATGTCCGCGCCGACGAGGTCGCGCGTCTTAGGCAGAGGTCCCACACTGCCGTGAACTCGGCGGTAGTGCGTGCCCTTGACCAGGTGCACCACCTGCGCGCCCAGGTGCGTGCGCTGTCTCCGCAAAAGACCCTTGACCGGGGTTACGCCGTAGTGCAGATCATCGGTGAGGATCAGGCAGGGCACACCGTGGTCACCAGCCCGGAACAGGTACCCGAAGACACGCCCCTCTCGATCCGGGTAGCAGACGGCAGGTTCCGGGCGACGTCCGCCGGCCAGGCCGAAATCGCCGAACGATAACCTAACGCCGGGCGCACCCAAGGAAAACGAAACAGCCGCCGGGCACGCCCACTCGCCCGCTGGCAGCAGCACTAAGACAAAAGGATTTTCAATGACCGAGAACAGCAGCCAAACACCTGATGCCTTGGACGGGCTGAGCTACGAAGAGGCACGGGAACAGCTGGTGGCCGTCGTTGGGCGGCTCGAGGCAGGCGGAGCAAGCCTCGAGGAGTCCCTGGCGTTGTGGGAGCGCGGAGAGGCCCTGGCCAAGCGCTGCGAGGAGTGGCTCGAAGGAGCACGGAAGCGCTTGGCGGCTGCCCGTGAACCGGGCAACGCCCCGGAGTAACCCGAAAGCTTAGGATTCCGCCACGAGCGCGCGCTCTGCGGCAACGTCGAATTCCGCCTTGGGCCAGTCCAACGACATCCCCCGCAGTGCCTCCAACAGCAACTCCTGGACAGCGATCCGTGCGTACCACTTCTTGTTGGCAGGAACTACGTGCCACGGAGCTGTGTCCGTAGAGGTTTCCACAAAGGCAGCCTCGTACGCCTTCATGTAGTCATCCCAGTGGGCCCGCTCGGTGAGGTCGCCACGGCTGTACTTCCAGTGCTTGCTGGGATCGTCCAAGCGGGCGATCAAACGCTCCTTCTGCTCGTCCTTACTGATGTTGAGCATGACCTTGACGATCGTGGTGCCCTGTTCGGTAAGCCTGGCTTCGAAATCGTTGATGGCTGCGTACCGCCGTTCCAGCTCCTTGGCGTCGGCCCAACCGTGGACGCGATGGATGAGGACATCCTCATACTGGGAGCGGTCGAAGACGCCCACCATGCCGGCGGCCGGAACCTGCTTCTCGATCCGCCAGAGGAAATCGTGCGCTTTTTCCTCATCCGTGGGCGCCTTGAACGCCGTGAGGTGGACGCCTTGGGGATCCATGGCGCCGACGACGTGGCTGACTATTCCGCCCTTGCCGGCCGTATCCATGGCCTGAAGAATCAACAGCAGGCGTTTGTTGCCGCCGAACTTACCTTCGGCAAACAGCTGTTCCTGAAGCTCAGCCAGCCTGTCGTCCTGCGCGCCCAGCAAGGCCTTCCCGTCAACCTTGTTGCCTGTGTAGCCGGGCGTCGATTCGGGATCCACGCTTGCGAGCGTAAACCCCGAACCGACCTTCAACGTTTCTGCGGGACTCTTGGCGAACTCAACTGCAACCATGGCTAGCCTTTCTGCCGGACGACGCCCCCGTGGCGCCCTGGGATTCAGGCTAGTTGCCCGGATACCTCGACAGGAAGTCCGCCATGCGGCCGATTGCTTCCTCGATGTCCTTGACGTTGGGCAGCGTCACCATGCGGAAGTGGTCAGGGCGCACCCAGTTGAAGGCCCTGCCGTGCGAGACAAGGATCTTCTGTTCCCTCAAGAGGTCCAGGACAAACTTCTCGTCGTCCCGGATGTGGTAAACCTCCGGGTCCAGCTTGGGGAACAGGTAGAGGGCTCCCCTGGCTTGCTGCGTGCTCACACCCGGAATGGCGTTCAAGAGGTCGTGGGCTTTGTTGCGCTGCTCAAGGAGCCTGCCGCCGGGGAGGATGAGGTCGTTGATGCTCTGGTAACCACCCAGCGCCGTTTGGATGGCGTGCTGGGCCGGAACGTTCGCGCACAGGCGCATATTCGCCAGGAGGTTGATGCCTTCAAGGTAGTCCGCGGCGTCCTTCTTGGGGCCGGAGATAGCCATCCAGCCGGCCCGGTAGCCACAGACGCGGTACGCCTTGGACAGTCCGCTGAACGTCAGGCACAGCACGTCATCGCCGGTCAGGCCCGCCAGGTTCACGTGGACGGCGTCTTCGTACAGGATCTTCTCGTAGATCTCGTCGGCGAAAATCACCAGCCCGTGCTTTTCGGCCAGGGCGACAATCTTCTTCAGGGTCTCTTCGGGGTAGACCGCTCCCGTGGGGTTGTTGGGATTGATGACGACGATGCCCTTGGTGCGTGGCGTGATCTTCGATTCCATGTCATCAAGATCCGGCTGCCATCCCGATTCCTCGTCGGTCAGGTAGTGGACGGGACGGCCGCCTGCCAAAGAGACGGACGCCGTCCACAAGGGGTAGTCCGGGGTGGGGATGAGGACTTCGTCGCCGTCCTCAAGCAACGCCATGAGGGACATGGTGATGAGTTCGCTGACCCCGTTGCCCAGGTAGATATCATCCACATGGATGTTCTGGATGCCGCGCGTCTGGTAGTACTGCGACACCGCCGTACGGGCGGAGAAGATACCGCGGGAGTCACTGTAGCCCTGGGCATTTGGAAGGTGGCGGATCATGTCCACCAAGATGGCGTCAGGCGCTTCAAACCCAAAGGGTGCCGGGTTTCCGATGTTCAGTTTGAGGATCCTGTGACCCTCCGCCTCCATTTGCTGGGCGGCCTGAAGAATCGGTCCACGGATGTCGTAGAGGACATTATGAAGCTTGGTGGACTGCTTGAAATTCGCCATCCCTCAAATATGCCACAGGGGTCATGCGCTTCCGTTGAGACATCACTCACAGAGAGACCGACGGCGGTGACGGACCCCCGCAGGTCCGTCACCGCCGTCGTACGCGGTTATACCCAAGTGCTACTTGACGATGCCCTTGTCCTTCAGCCATGCGGCGGCAGCATCCTTGGCGCTCTGCTTCTGGTCGCCACTGACGGAGCGGTTCAGGTTGATCAGGTCCTCGGTGGTGAGGATCTTGGAAACGTTGTTGAGCGCTTCCTTCGCCTTGTCCGTCATCTTGGACTTGTTGTAGAGCGGCAGGACCTGCTGGGCCTTGAAGTTGTTCTTCGGATCTTCGAGGACCACGAGGTCGTTGTCGGCGATGGACGGGGTGGTGGTGTAGATGTCGGCCACCTGCACCTTGTCTTCCAGGAGTGCCTGGAGCGTCAGGTTGCCGCCGCCGTCGTTGAAGGGCTGCAGGCCCTTCAGTTCGCAGTTGTAGTTCTTCTTCAAACCGGGGAAGCCGTAAGCGCGTGTCTCGAAAGTGGCCGGCGCTGCCATGGTGAAGTCCTTGCACACCTTGGCGAGGTCCTCGATGGACTTCAACTGGTACTTTTCTGCCGTAGCCTTGGTGACCACCATGGCGTCCTTGGACTCGGCCTTCGCCGGTTCAAGGACGGCCAGCCCCTCGGGCAGCTTCCCCGGAAGGGCCTTATAGACGTCTTCGGCCGAAACTTCGGTGGCCTCGGTGTCCACGTAGGACAGCAGGTTGCCGGAATAGTCCGGAACAATGTCCACCGAGCCGTCCTGGACGGCCTTGAAGTAGATCTCCCGCGAGCCAATGTTGGGCTTGGTGCTGGCTGTGACGCCTGCTGCGTTGAGCGCGCCGGCGTAGATCTCACCGATGACCTGGCTTTCAGGGAAGTCGGCCGATCCCACCACCAGTGGAGCCCCGGAGTCCGCAGACCCGGTACCTGCCGAAGTGGAGGGCGAATCCAAGGGGGTGCCGCCACCGCATGCGCTCAGCGCAAGCGCCACACCGAGGCCGGCTGCCAGGCCGCCGAGGCCCCGGCGTGTAAGGGACGTGGGGTTGGTGTGTTTCATGGTGTACCTCCTTGAACGGCAGCCCCTGCGGGAGCTGTGGCTGTGGAATCGGCGGTTGCCTTGTGGCTTCCGCGTGAATCGAGGGTGAGCCCGGGTGAGAGGGCCAGGCGTTGAACGGCGGCGAGGATGAGGTCCACGGCGATCGCCAGTGCCGCGATGAGGAAGGAACCGGCAAGCATGCGCGGGAAGTCCTGCAGGACCAGCCCGTCGAACAAGTAGCGGCCAAGGCCGCCCAGGGGAAGGTAGGCGACCACCGACACTGTGGCGATCACCTGCAGCACAGCTGTCCGGATACCGCCGAACATCACCTGCAGCCCGTTGGGCACCTCCACCTTGAACAGGATCTGGAGTTCGGTCATGCCCATGGCACGCGCCCCGTCCACTACTGAACGGTCAACACTGGAAATGCCTGCGTACGTACCGGCGAGCAACGGCGGAACGGTGAGGATCACCAGGGCCCACACGGGAGGCATCAGTCCGCTGCCGGCCAGCAGTGCGAACAGCACCAGCAAACCCAAGGTGGGCAAGGCCCGCAAGGCGCCTGCCAAGGCTACGGCTACGACGCGCCCGCGCCCGGTGTGGCCGATGAAGAGTCCCACCGGAATGGAGATGGCAGCTGCAATCAGCAAGACCAGCCCGCTGTACTGCAGATGCTCGGCCAGGCGGACGGGGATACCGCCGCTGCCGCTCCAATGGAGTGGATCGGCCAACCAGGCCACGGTGTCGGTGAAGACGTTGCTCATGCCGACGCCCCCGGTTCCGGACGGCTGACGACGGCGGTCCCTGCCTTTGGTTCGGTGACTGACGCCTGGGTGGCCGGGCGGCCGCCCGTTCCCGATGCCCGGGTCCACGGCGTCAGGACGCGTTCAAGGACCACCAGGATTCCGTCCATCACCAAGGCCAGCACCAGGATGGCGATGATGCCAACAACAACCTCAGTCACGAAGGTGCGCTGGAGGCCGTCCGTGAACAGGATTCCCAGGTTCCCCACTCCCAGCAGGGCGGCTACGCTCACCAGCGAAATGTTGCTGACCGAAACGACGCGAAGGCCGGCGAACAGGACCGGCAGGGACAACGGAAGGTCCACCTGGAAGAAACGGGCCAAAGGCTTGAAACCCATGGCGACGGCCGCGTTCCGGAGGTCGTCGTCCACGGAATCGAAGGCATCCATGGCTGCCCTGACCAGGAGTGCCACGGCATAGATAGTCAACGCCACAACGACGTTGAGGGGATCGAGGATCCGGGTGCCGAGGATGGTTGGCAGGATGATGAACAGCGCCAAGGACGGAATGGTGTAAAGCAGGGACGTGGCTGTGGCCACCACGGACCGCAGCGTACGGTTGCGGCGGGCCAATTGGGCCAGTGGGATGGAGATCAACAGTCCAAGGACCATGGGAACGACCGCCAGGACCAGGTGCTGTCCCGCGAGGCCGAACACCATTGCGCTGTTCGCGATGAACCACTCCATCAGGTGGCGTCCTCGCGGTGGCGGCGGACTTCCTCGATGAGGGCAAGGACTTCCGGCGCCTTGAGGACTCCGGCAACCCTGCCGTCGTCGTCCACTGCGACGCCCAACCCAGACGGCGAGGACAGTGCCGCATCCAAAGCCCGGCGCAGCGTGTCCCCCTTGCGGAACAGCGAACCCCCGGGAATGATGCCGGCGCCGTCGCGGGGCGATGACCAACCCAGAGGCCGGGAATCCTGATCCACCACCAGCGCCCACTCCCCCGATTCGCGGCCGGCGTGGTGCCCGTCGGAGACACTCACCATAGTGACGGGGTGCAGTTGCACGGAGTCGGCAGCGTTGAAGGCGAGGTGCCGGAAGCCCCGATCCCTGCCCACGAAGGAGGCGACGAAGTCGTTGGCCGGTGCCCGAAGGATTTCTTCAGGAGCCGAGTACTGGGCCAGCTTTCCGCCCACGGCAAAGACCGCCACCTTGTCCCCCAGGACTGTCGCCTCGTCGATGTCGTGGGTGACGAACACGATGGTCTTGGCCAACTCCCGCTGCAGTCTCAGCAGTTCCTGCTGGAGCTCGTCGCGGACCACCGGGTCAACGGCGCTGAAGGGTTCATCCATCAGGAGGATCGGAGGATCGGCGGCGAGCGCACGGGCTACGCCAACGCGCTGCTGCTGTCCTCCGGACAACTGTGACGGGTACCGTTTGCCGAGGCTGGAAGCCAGCCCGACGACGTCGAGCAGTTCAGCGGCGCGTTTCCGCGCCGCTGCCTTGGTCACGCCGTTGAGCCGGGGAACCGTGGCGATGTTGTCCAGGACGGATCGGTGGGGAAGCAGGCCTGCTGACTGCATGACGTAGCCCATGGAGCGGCGGAGTTGCGCTGCCGGTACCTGGGAAATGTCTTTGCCGTCCACCGTGATGGAGCCCGAAGTGGGCTCCACCATGCGGTTGATCATCCGGAGCGACGTGGTCTTGCCGCAGCCTGAGGGACCGACGAAGACTGTGATGGCGCCTTTGTCGATGGACATGGTCAGATCGTCAACCGCCGGCTGTCCCCCCTGGTACCGCTTGGTAACGCTCTGGAACTCAATCATGGCTTCGGCCATACCTGGGCTTACCTATCTGTAAGTCGACATCCTCGGACGGTAGAGCCAAATGATCATAAGCACACTGACTTTGGCTGTAAAGCCGATCTTCCCCCAGAGTAGCCAGCAGGCCTTGCGATGTCAGCGGCGCCACGTATTCCGTAATGAATCGGCAATAAACGTCAACGCCCCCGCCGCTTTCCCTTTCTGGCCGACCTTTCCTCAGCCAGATCATGGCGATACCTTTCGGCGGCACGTTGCCCACGTTCGGCCGACACCACCTTCTGGTGCCATTCCCGCTGGTAGGCGCGGCGAGCAGCAGCGTCGTGCTTCCGGTTGAGTGCGGCCAATTCTTTTTGGAGTTTCAGGTAGCTGGCCCACCTCCGTTGATCCAGGGAGCCGCCGGCCAGGGCCTCCAGCACGGCGCAGCCAGGCTCGGCTTGATGGGAGCAATCGGAGAACCTGCATTGTTCAAAGAGTTCTTCGAGATCCCCGAACATTTCTTCCATGCCGTCGTCGGCATCAAAGAGGCCGAAGCCGCGGACTCCCGGGGTGTCCATCAGCACGGCTCCGCCGGGAAGGGGAACCAGTTCCCGGGACGTCGTGGTGTGCCTGCCCTTGCCGTCGCCGGTGCGGACTGCACCCGCGGCCTGCTGCCGACGCCCCGTGAGCGCGTTGATGAGCGTGGATTTACCGGCACCGGAGGGTCCCAACATCACGAGGGTCGCCCCCGCCGGGATGTGTCTCAGGAGCTCGTCGATGCCGTCGCCCTGTTCCGCCGATGTGGTGACAACGTCCACGCCGGCTGCCTGCAGCAGCACTTCCCCGACGACGTCGTCCGCGATGTTGGCAAGGTCCGCCTTGGTGATGACCACCAAAGGCGTTGCCCCTGAATCCCAAGCGGCTACCAGGGTTCGTTCGAGCCGGTTGTGGGTCAGTGGACGGTCCATGGGGACAACTACCGCCACGATGTCGATGTTTGCCCCGAGGACCTGCTCCTCGGAGGAGGATTCGAAGGCGCGTTTACGGCTAAGTGCCGACAGGCGCGGGAGGATCGCGACGACGGCAGGCTCACCTGCCGTGTTGTGGCCCAGCCAGACCCAGTCGCCCGTGGCAGGGGCAGGCCCTTGGGAGGGGTACGGCAGGTGCAGCAGGCCCTCGCTGGATGCGACAAGGACTCGGTTCCTATCCAGCCTCACGATCCGGCCGGGCGTGCAATCTCCCTTCTCCGGGACGGGGTTGTCCCGGAAATGCCCGGCCGTGGCGGGAGTGAACCCGTATTCGATGGGGCCATGATCCGGCGGAGCCGCGGTGTTTACAACCGCGCTGTTTTCAGTCGCGTTGTTTTCAGTAATGGAGGGGTCGCTTGATGAAGCGTAAGTGTGCAATTCAGTGCCTCTTGTGAGGCCCGGCAGACCTAGCTCTGGCAGGTGGATGCCGGGACGTGGGTGGTGGTGTGATGATGCGCCGCGACTGTGAGCGGGGCGCGCAGGACTATGGCAGTCATCAAATCCACCTCCTCGGCATCAGGACCGGCCTATAAGCAGCCGTCAGTGTCCAAACAATTGGCAACAGGGTTCAGGATAGCCAGCTTCGGAGCTCCTGACCAGACCTCAGGACCCGATTGGCGCGGGCTTTCCACCTTGGGAGCCCGGATGTTCGGCATCAGCCCAGCTCGGCTGCGGCGATGGGACCGGCCTCGGCCGGTCCCAAGTCCGGCTTTTCCCGGAGTTCGACGACGTTCCCCGCCTTCTCGAGTTCAAGGACCCTGATGCTGTTGAGGCCAGCCCTCAGCAAAGGGGCCGGGGCATACAGCGTCGCTTGCGGTCCCTTGTTCCAAAAGCGGCCAAGGAGGAAACCGTTGAGCCAGATAAATCCCTTGGTGGAGCGCGGAAGGGCAATGTAGGTATCCGCCGGTTCGGATACTTCAAAGGAGGCTTCGGCAAGACGCTGGAGGGTATCCTGCGTCCACTCGGCCAAGGCAACAGGGGTCTGCGTCCAGTGGAATGTATAGCGCTGGTTGATCAGGACGCCGCCCAGGATGCCCTTGCCGTGGCCCGTCATGGGACCGTAGTTAATGCGGCCCAGGTTCTCGACGAGGATTTCCAGTTTGGCCGGGGCGCCCTCTCCGGTGACGGCAATTCCTTCAGTGCCCGTGACGTCGTCCAGGACCCCCACATAACGGCCATCGACCCGGAGGTACGCGCGATCGTTCAGCCCGGAAATCCTGATGCGGCTTTCCGCAGGGGCCCCCGGTCGTCCCGGGAGGGTTGCCGTTGCCTCGTAAAGCACCATGCCGCCGTCGAGCCCCAGCTCCTCGAAGCTGAGCGGCCTGACGCTGGTGACCGGTTTGCCGGAACCGCGGGCCGAATCCCACAGTTCCTGGCCTTCCGAGAGCGTCAGCGTGCGGGCGGGGAGAACCGGAGGCGGGGTCAGAAGATCGGCGGGCAGCTCGGGGAGGTCCTGGATTCCCTGCGCCCGGTGGAACTCCCGCCGGAAGGCATGGAACTTCGGTGTGAGGCTGCCGTCCTCGGCGATCGGAGCGTCGGAGTCGTAACTTGTGACCGTGGGTTGGAGCAGGCGGCCGTCATGGTTGCTGCCGGAGCCCAGGCCGAAGTTTGTTCCTCCGTGGGCCATGTAAACGCAGAGGGAACCACCAGGCTCGAGGATGCGGCGAGCCTCGGCGGCCGCTTCTTCGGGGTCCCGCCGGTGATGGTGCTCGCCCCAATGGTCAAACCATCCACCCCAAAATTCCACCGTGAAGAAGGGTTCTCCGGGACGCCGCCGCTTCCACGTTTCGATGGCTTCATCACCGCGGCTCCCCAACGTAGCCGCGGCCCACGTACCCTCGATCGAGCCGCCGTCCAGGAAGTAGTCCGTGCCTCCGTCTGCGGTGAAGAGCAGCTCAGTGATGCCGCGCTCCTGGAGCGCCTGCCGGTTCCACTGCAGGTAGTCGTGGTCGTCCCCGTAACTGCCGTACTCGTTCTCGATCTGCACCGCAACCACAGGCCCTCCCTGCGATGCCTGCCGGGACGCAACAATGGGGAGCAACTGGTCAAACCACTCCTCCACCGCCTCCGTGAAGTCCGGGTCCATGCACCGCAGCCCGATCCCGGGGACGCCGGTCAGCCACGCCGGGAAGCCGCCGTTGTCCCATTCGGCGCAGATGTAGGGGCCGGGCCGGACAATGACGTCCAGGCCTTCCCCGGCAGCGGTATCGATGAAGCGTCCCAGATCCCGCCAACCCGTGAAATCCGGGGCTTGGTCCTTCTTTGGCTGATGGAAGTTCCATGCGACGTAGGTGTCAACCGTGTTGGCTCCCATGGCTTTGAGGCGGCGGAGCCGGTCCCGCCACAGCTCGGGGTGGACACGGAAGTAGTGGATGGCTCCAGCGAGGATGCGATACGGTTCACCCGAACGGTAGAGCAGGGCGTCGTGGTAGCTCAGGAGGGCTTTGCTCACACTGAACAGATTAGCTCAAATTCCAACATTTATGCACAGGTGATGAGATGACCAACCTGGAACCGGCCCCCACAGAGCAGGTATGTCCCGCCGCAGTCGAAGGACAGGGTCCGTGTGTGCAGTTGTGGCCGGAACGTGAAGTGCCCCTTGGCGGCGTGCGGGCGATGAACGTCTACCGCACGCTGCCGCAACGGGGACTGCCCACGGTGGGTGCCTGGTGCTTCCTTGACAGCTTCGGGCCGGACCGCGTCGCCATGAGCGTCCTCCCCCACCCCCACTGTGGGCTCCAGACGGTCACGTGGCCCTTGGAGGGAGCGGTGCGGCACCGCGACAGCGTTGGCAGCGACGTGGTGGTCAAGCCGGGCGAACTGAACATCATGACCGCTGGAAACGGCATCTCGCATTCGGAATTTTCCGTCCTCCCGGCAACGCAGGAAGAAATTCCGATGTCCCGCGGATTGCAGCTGTGGGTAGCCCTCCCCGATGCACACCGGCACCGCGAACCGTCCTTTGAGCAACACCGGGATTTGCCGGTGGTCAACGGCGAGGGTTTCACCGCCACCGTAATGGTGGGCGAATTCGGCGGAGTGCTCTCCCCTGCCACCATGTTCAGCCCCATTGTTGGTGCTGACATCACGGGCTCGGGCGCGCTGGCATTGCCGCTGCGGCCTGAATTTGAGCACGCGGTCCTGGTCCTTGACGGGCAGCTGGTGATCGACGGCGTGAACGTCACCGCCGGGCCACTGGCCTACCTGGGCGCCGGACGGAACCAACTGCGGGTGGAGGCCGCACCGGACACCCGCTTCATGCTGCTGGGCGGCGAGCCCTTCGGCGAGGATCTGCTGATGTGGTGGAACTTTGTGGGGAGAACCCACGACGAAGTGGAAAAAGCCCGCGAAGAATGGGAGGCGCAGGGATTGCTCGACGACGACGCTGCCGCCACCGCGCGCTTCGGGCTGGTCCGCGACCACGGGCCGGAGGCCGGGCCCGAAGCGGGCCGGATTCCCGCTCCGCCCTTGCCGGGAGTCAGGCTGAAGCCGCGCACCAGGGGCCCGCAGGAATGACCGACGCCCGCTGGCATGACCGACGCCCGCTGGCATGACCGACGCCCGCTG
>NZ_JAPDNV010000006.1:15656-183707 GCF_026013155.1 Paenarthrobacter sp. PAE-2
GACCGACGCCCGCTGGCATGACCGACGCCCGCTGGCATGACCGACGCCCGCTGGCTTGACCAGGCCGGGGCCTGACCGACAGCCGCCGGCGCTGACCGTCAGGCGCGCTGTTCGGCCACGAGCCGTGGCACGCCGAACACGGGGTCTTGATCAAGGATCCGGACGTCCGTGATGCCGCACTCAGCCAAACGGGCCTTGAACGCCTCTTGGATTGGCACCACGTTCATCCCCAAGCCGCTGCCGAGGATCACCGGTCCGTCCAGGCCCAGTTGACGCACGGCTTGGGCGGCAAGGTCCGCGAGGTCGTTGCCCGCTTGAACGAGCAACCGTTGGCTGGTTTCATCGCCCGCGGCGGCCGCCTCCACAACAAGCCGGGCCTGCTGCGCCCAATACCGGCGACCCGTGTCCGGGGAGTGGAAAAGGGCGATCAGCTTTCCCGGATCATCAACGCCGCAGGAGTCCAACAACGCCTGGCTCAACGCGTCAGGCTCCAGGCCCTGGTTCATGCGCCTCAGGCTGTGGCGTACGGCTTCCCTGCCCAACCAATAGCCGCTGCCTTCGTCCCCCAACAAATAGCCCCACCCACCGGCTCGGGCTTCCTCGCCGGCCTGGTTCCGGCCCCAGGCAGCCGATCCTGTGCCCGCAATGACAGCCACGCCCGAACTCGCTCCACCTGCTGCCAGCAGGAGCCGCGAATCGTGCACCACCGTGATCCGGGCACCCGGCACATGGGGGGCTATGAGATCCGCGAGCGCCTTGGCGTCTTCATCAGTGTCAATCCCGCCGGATCCTGCGTAGACCTCATCCACGGTTCCCCCGCCGATCTTGGCGAACAATTCGGCCAGGTTGGCCTTCGCCTGTTCCCGGGTGACGTTCTGGACGTTGGAGCTCCCTGCACTCTCATCCCGGACGGGAACGCCGTCCTGGAACCTGACGCCGCGCGTCTTGGTGCCGCCAATGTCCAGCCCGATCACCGTGCCGGCCGGGGCAGCCAGGCCAGAGGAGGAGTTGGAAGGGGAATGGCTTGCGGAGTCAAGGTTGTTCACCGTGAAAGACTAGCTTGGAGCGCCCCTAGGAGAAACCGCCATGCCCTTGTTCGACACTCCCTTCATCGCGGCACCCATGGCCGGCGGAACGTCCACCACGGCGCTGGTCCGCGCTGTCCAGGAAGGAGGCGGCCTGGGCTTCCTGGCGGCCGGTTACAAGAGCACCCAGGCCATGGCGGCAGAGATTGCCGCCGCCCGGTCCGAAGGCCTCCGCTTCGGCATGAATGTCTTTGTGCCCGACCCCGGCCAACTCCACCCCGGCCCCGCAGTCCTGGCACAGCTGGAGGCCTACCGGGCGGAACTGCAACCTGACGCCGCGCGCTACTCAGTGACCCTGCCCCCGCTGCGCCTGGATGACGACGACGCATGGCAGGAAAAGATCGAAGCTCTCCTGGCAGATCCGGTTGAATACGTCAGCTTCGCCTTCGGGCTCCCCGGCACCTCCGTGGTCAAAGCCCTGCAGGAGGCAGGGAGCGTCGTGATCACCAGCGTGACCACCGTCGAAGAGGCCCGGGCGGCCGCTGAAGAAGGCCCGGACGCACTGGCCGTTCAGCACAGTTCGGCAGGAGGCCACACCACGGCCTTCCTCCCGCGCGCTTCCGGGGGCGCCACCGCACCAGGAACGACGGCGGCGCTCCTCACCCAGGTGCGCTCCGCCGTCGACCTTCCCTTGATAGCCGCAGGCGCCATCACCGACGGCGAGGCCCTCAGGGAAGCTCTCGCCGCAGGCGCTTCGGCAGTCCAGGTTGGCACCGCCCTGGTCCGGACCGAGGAAAGCGGTGCCCGGCAAACCCACAAAGACGCCTTGGGCGATGCGCAATTCAGGGAGACTGCCATGACGCGTGCGTTCACCGGCCGCCTGGCGCGTTCCTTGGTGAACGACTTCGTCCGCGATCACGCCAACGCACCTGTTGGGTATCCGGCCATCCACCACCTGACAGCACCCGTGCGTGCCGCCGCGTCGGCCGCCGGCGACCCGCACCGCCTCAACCTGTGGGCCGGAACCGGTTGGCGGACCGCCCGGACCGGCTCAGCAACCGACGTCGTCAAGGACTTCCTCGGCGGGGCATAACCTGAAACGGTGACAAAAGCACCTGACACCACTGCCGCAACCGATACCTGGGACGGCCACCCCAAAGGCTCCAGTGGCTACCGCCGGATCCTGGCGGCCCTGGCAATGGCAGGTGTAGCCACGTTCGCCCAGCTGTATTCCACCCAAGCAATCCTGCCCCTCATGGCCGCTGACCTCCGCATCTCCGCCGCGGACGCGGCACTCAGCATCTCCCTGGCCACCGTGGGCCTGGCCGTCACCGTCCTCCCCTGGTCTTTCCTCGCCGACCGCATCGGCCGGGTCCGCGCCATGGCAATCGGAATCGGCGCCGCCACCGTCCTTGGACTATTGGTTCCACTCTCGCCCACCGTTCCGGTCCTCCTGGGCCTGCGGGCCCTCGAGGGCATGGCATTGGGAGGAATTCCCGCCATAGCCATCGCCTACTTGAACGAGGAAGTCACCAAAATCCACACGGCACTCGCCGCCGGCAGCTACGTGGCCGGCACAACCCTGGGCGGATTGGCCGGCCGGCTGGTGGCCGGCCCCGTGGGCGAGCTGTGGGGGTGGCGGGCGGCTGCGCTTGCGGTGGCCGTGCTGGCCACGTTGTCAGCAGTCCTGTTCCTGGTCCTGGTCCCCAAGCAGCGGCGCTTCACACCGGCTCCTGTCCAAGGCCTTCGGGGCGCGTGGCGCACCTTGAGCGGACACGCAACCAACCCCAAGCTCTTCGCCCTCTACCTCCAGGCCTTCCTGCTCATGGGCGGGTTTGTGGCGGTCTACAACTACCTGGGCTTCCGCCTGCATGCCGAACCGTTCAATCTTCCAGCGACGCTGGTCAGCCTCATCTTCCTGGCCTATCTCTCAGGCACGGTGACGTCACGGTGGGGAGCGGGACTGACGACCCGGTTTGGTCGCCGCAACGTGCTCCTGGCCGGCATCGGCGTGATGTGCGCCGGGCTTGCCCTGACTCTTTTCGATCACCTCGTGGCCACCTTGGCAGGACTCGTGGTCTTTACCGGTGGCTTCTTTGCCGCGCACAGCGTTGGGTCAGGATGGACAGGGGCCATCGCCACGAAAGGCCGGGCACAGGCTGCCTCTCTGTACAACCTCTCCTACTACATGGGCTCGAGCATCATCGGATGGGCAGGCGGGCTCGCCTTCCAGGCCTATGGGTGGACAGCTTTGGCATTGGCCGTAACCGCCCTGGCCATCACGACGGCCGTTGTCACCGCGGTGGTTCACCGAACGGTTCCCAAGGGCTAATGACAGGCTGGTTTCGGCGAGGAACCCCCTACAATCAGTCTCATGGCACAGGTCACCAGGCCCCGGGAACTGTCCTCGCCGGAGCGGCTTCAGGCATTTACCGACGCTGTTGTGGCGATCGCCCTGACGTTGCTGATCCTCCCGCTCATGGAGAGCGTGGGCGACCTCGCCGACGAGGATGGAACCACCGCCGAATGGTTCGACCATGAGCGGTTTGCCTTGTTGGGCTTCGCTCTGAGCTTCCTTCTAATCGCAGTTTTCTGGGTTCACCATCACCGTCTCTTCCGGGTAGTGCGCCGCGTGGATTCCGGTTTGCTCTGGCTGACCGTGGGGTGGATGTTTACTATCGTCTGGATGCCGGTGGCCACTGCCCTGTCAACACAGATGCATCCGGACTGGGCCCAACCACTGGTCTACATCGGCACCTTGCTGGCCACCAGCGTCATGCTCCTGGCCGCCCGCCTGTACTTGCGCCGCCACCCGGACCTCCACACCATGGACCGCGTGGAGTCCGCGGCCGGAATCCTTTCCGGGGCCATTGTGGCGGGCCTCTTCTTCCTGGCGCTCATCGTTGCCCTCATCGCTCCCGGCCTCGGCAATCTGCCGTTGATCCTCATGGTGGCCAGCGAACCGCTGCAGCGGCTCTCCACCAAACGCCTCGAGGGGGCGGCAACCGCTTAGTTGCAGGGAATTCACCGTTATGATGAACAAACGGCAATTTCAGGAGGACAAGTGAGCAGCGCCGCGAAGAATATTCGATCCAGCCCGGGGAACGCGGAGCCGCTGGACGCTATCGACGAGCGAATCCTTGCCGCCCTGGTGGAGGACGCCCGCATCTCCAACAAACAACTGGCTGAACTGGTGGGCATTGCCCCTTCCACGGCGTTGATGCGGACCCGGGCTTTGTCAGAGCGCGGCATCATCGAAGGGTTCGAGGCCGTGCTGAGCCTGCCCGCAATCGGCCGTTCGGTGCAAGCACTCATCGCCGTGCGCCTCCGCGCCCACGACCGCGATCAGATCGACCGCTTTACCGCCCGGGTGCCCAAGCTGCCGGCAGTGATTTCCACGTTCCACACCACGGGTTCCGTCGACTACCTGCTGCACATCGCCGTCGCCAATACGGACGATCTCCGCAACTGGCTGCTGGACAATCTGGCCACCGACCCCGTGGTGGGCCATACGGAAACCACCATGGTTTTCCAGCACATCCCGGGCAACCGGGGTCCCCTCCCCGAGTAAGCACGGTTGGACCGGGCTGCCCAGGTGCGCGACCGGCGTCGTTAGCCCTTACGGGCAACCCGCAGCGAAACGGCGGCGAGCAGCAGCGCCGCCACCCCGCACAGGACCGTGAAACCCACGACGGCGGCCTGAAGGCCCACGGCGGTGACGGCGAGTCCCAGCCCAATCACCGGGACGGCGCTGCCCATATAGGTGATGACGTAGACGGTACTGATGACCTGCGCGTGGCGGGCGCTTTCGACCTTGCCTGCGACGTCGTTGAACACCTGCCGGAACGCAACGCCCTGGCTGGCTCCCGCCGTGATGCTGACCAGCACCAACAGAACCGGGCTGGACCAGGCCGCAGCGGCCCCCAGCAGGCCAACCGATACACCCAACAGGGCCAGAGCCACGGGAACCAGGTACTTTCCCCGGACGCCCACCAACTGGCTCATCGCCGAGGCGCCCAGAGTGAGACCGGCGAGCAAGCCGATGAGCGGCCGCGAGTCCGCTTGCACAATGCCCGCAAAGTAGCCCGGCGCCAGGGAAAGGCAAAATCCGAAGACCGCGAAGCTCAGGAACCCCACCGAGGAAGCCATCCAGAAGGCACCCCGGGCAGCCCGGGAAATGGCAGGACGCCTGGGAGCAAGGACCTTGAAAGCCGGCTTGCCCGGGGCGGGCGCAATAGCGGGCCGTGCCTTGAGCAGCCACAGCGGCAAAAGCGCAGCAAGCAGGACTGCGGTGTGGATGTAATAGGGCGTGCGGGTGGGATCGGGCAGGAGGGACAGCAGACCGCCGATGAACGGGCCTGCCGCCACTCCCCCGGCAGAGGAGAGCAGCGTGAACCGGGACGCCCAATCAGGCCGGTGCGGCAACAACTCCCGCAGCGCAGCCGAACTGGCGCCGGTTGCCAGGCCAACCGCCACGCCTTGGAGCGCGCGACCCACCGACAGTGCGGGAAGGCCGCCCGCGTTGGCGAAGATGATGCCGCCAAGAAGGCCCACCAGGACAGCCAGCACCAGGGCAGCGCGGCGTCCGATGTGATCCGACCAGTGGCCGGCAACCATGAGGACGAGGATCAGCGCCAGCACGTAGCTTGAGAACGCGACCGTCACGTCGAGGGAAGACAATCCCATCTGTGCCTGCAACAACGGATACAGCGGAGTGGCCAGGTTGGCGCCCACCAGCAAGGTGAAAATCACCACTCCGGACAGGACCAGCCGTGCCGTGGTTCCGGCATTCCAGCTCCAGCGGACGGCTGTGGCCGGACGCATGCGGAGCTCGCTCAAGACAGTCATTACATGCCTTCATTGCTTCGTGGCCCCACCGCCTCCTTGTGGGAGGGTCTGCGGCCAAGTGTGTTCATAGGTGGCAACAGGATGTCGCATCACTGAGCGTAAAGAAGAACTTGGATGAGATGATTGAGCGAAAACATCAAAGTATTAGGATCTAAGTGAGCCAGAGTGATCATTTGAACAGCTTGGACCCCATGGATCTGCGGATCCTGCTGGAGCTCATCAAAGACCCCCGCATCCAGATAGCGGAGCTCAGCGACACCCTCGGCATCGCCAGGAACACGGCGCAGAGCAGGGTCAAGAGGCTGTTGCGTTCCGGCGTGCTGCAGGCCGCGGGCCGTGAAGTGGACCTCGAGAAGGTCGGCTATGACGTGGTTGCCTTCGTGACCATCGAAGTGACACACCGCGAACTCGATGGAGTGATCGGAGCCCTGCGCCTCATTCCCCAGGTCTTGGAGGTTCACGAGATCTCCGGACGAGGCGATCTTTGGTGCCGGGTAGTGGCAACAGACACCCACAACCTCCAATCGGCGCTTCGATCCGTGCTTCGCACCAAGGGCGTCATCCGGACGGAGACCGTCCTTGCCCTGCACACCCATATCCCCTACCGCACTGAACCCTTGATCAGCCGGATGGCGGCCCCAACACGCGGTCGTCAGGACCACGTACAGAACGGTTCCGGGACCTAGGATTTTGGGTATGGACTGGCTTTCACACATTTCCGACATCAACTGGCTCGCCGTGCTTCTGGCCTTCATTTCCAGCATGGTGGTTGGGTTCGTCTGGTACATGCCGGCGGTCTTGGGACGCAAGTGGATGGAAGCCATCGGCAAGACCGAAGACGACCTGAAGAACATCGAAGGCGGAGCGGGCATTTGGCTTCCCATGACGTTGGCCGCGGCCATCACGAGCATTCTCCTGGCAGTGTTCATCAGCGCCTTGGACGCGAACACCTTCTGGGGCGGAGCCTTCCTCGGCATCATCATCGGCCTGATCTTCCGGGCAGGCGGCCACGTGATCCACAACGGTTTTGCCGGTCGGCCGTCCGCTGTGACCTTGATCGACTCCGGTCATGACGTGCTGGCCCTGGCCATCGCGGGTGCCATCATCGGAGCCATCCAGTAGCGTTCCACCAGTGACCATCATCGATAACGCCGTCTATGTGGACGGTGTCCGCACCGCCACCCCCGCGAGCCTGGAGCAGACGTTCGAAACACTCGCCCGGCACGGCGGTATGGCCTGGATTGGGCTCTACCGTCCAACGCAAGAGGAGATGGCGGGCGTCGCCGCGGAATTCGGGCTCCATGAGTTGGCCGTCGAGGACGCTGTGTCCGCGCACCAGCGCCCCAAACTGGAGAGGTACGACCACAACCTCTTCACCGTGCTTCGTCCTGCGAGGTATGTGGACCACACCGAAACCGTGGAGTTCGGGGAGTTGCACGTCTTCACCGGACCGAACTTCGTGGTGACCATCCGGCACGCTGAAACGGCTGGCGTCGCGCAGGTCCGCAAACGCTTGGAGGGCAGGCCCGACCTCCTCAGGCACGGGCCGGAAGCAGTGCTGTACGCCCTCGTAGACCAGGTGGTGGATGACTATGGCCCGGTTGTCGCCGGCCTCGAGAACGACATCGACGAAATCGAGGACCAACTCTTCAGTGGCGACACCAAAGTATCGCGCCGCATCTATGAACTTGCCCGTGAAGTCATCCAGTTCCAGCGTGCCATCCACCCACTGCCCGAAATGATGACGCTCCTGGAGAAGGGGTTCGAAAAGTACGGCGTGGACATTGAACTTCAGCGCTCCCTGCGCGACGTCGAAGACCATGCCCAGCACTTTATTTCCCGGGCCAACTCTTTCCGGGACATCCTGCAGAACGCCCTCACGCTGGATGGCACTCTCACGGCTAACCGTCAGAATGAAGCCAGCGCCGCCCAGAACGAGCAGGTCAAAAAGATCTCATCCTGGGCGGCGATCTTCTTCGCCCCGTCGTTCGTGGCCGGCGTCTACGGCATGAACTTCGACGTCATGCCGGAACTGCATTGGGATTTCGGTTACCCCATGGCGTTGGCGTTCATGGTTGGCTCGGCGCTGCTGATGTATGTGATCTTCAAACGCAAGGGGTGGCTCTAACGTACCCTCGGCTAGAGGGCACCGCCTGCCGCTGATGGCGCTCCGGAGTCGTGCCCGCCGTCGCCCACGGCCTCGCGAGCCACATAGTTCTCAATGTCGAACAGGTTCTCGGCACGCTCGGTGATGTTCAGCAGCGTCGTCATCGATGCCACTTCTTCGACCTGCTCTTTCAGGAACCACAGCATGAACTGCTCACCGAGGGCGTCACCCTCTGCACGGGCCGCCCGGAACATTTCCTCGATGTTCCGGGTCACTTCCTTTTCCTGCTGCAGGGCCAACTCGATCGGTTCCCTGGCATTGGCGAAATTGTTGCGCACCGGTGCTACGCCCGGGATCTCCACGCGCAGGTTCCTGTCCAGCATGTACTGGACCATCATCATGGCGTGATTGCGTTCTTCCAAAGCCTGGCGGTAGAAATGTCGCGCCAATTGCGGCAGGTCCTCTCCATCGAAGTACACCGCCACGGCGATGTACTGCTGCGAGGCTGCGAACTCATTGGCGACCTGCGCGGACAACAACTCAGTGAATCTATTCTTAGCCATGGCCTGATCCTACAACCGCGTCGCCACGGTTTTCAGGGCAAGGCGAAAGCAATCCATAAGCCCGCACCGGCCGCCCCGACACTCGCCACCAGAGATCCCAAGGCATTGGCCAAGGCCAACCCCGTGCGCCCGCTCTGCACCAACCTGATCGTCTCAACGCTGGCCGTGCTGAACGTGGTGTAACCACCCAGGAAACCGGTACCCAGAACCAACTGCAGCGAATCCGGAGCGTGGCCCCGCACCACCAGCCCGCCCACGAACCCCAGGACCAAGGACCCGGAAACGTTGATCAGGATGGTGGCCCACGGCAGCGCCGTGCGCAGCCTGCTCCGGATCAGGCCGTCCACAATGAACCTCACTGCCGCGCCCACGCCGCCGGCGAGCGCAAGGAAAACCACCGTCATGGCTCCACCGTGCCATCCCCTGGGCCTCCATGGGCCAGGGACCTGCGATGCTGCCTCGCGGCGAGCCAGATGCCCGCGATAGTCGCCACGGCGCCGCCAACAACGGTGGCCCCCGCGTACCACACAGCTCCGGCCAGGTCGGCGGAGGTCATCAGATGCACTGTATCCAGCGCCAAGGTGCTGTATGTGGTGTAAGCACCAAGGAAACCCGTGACCAAGGCGAGGCGCAGGACACGGCGACGCCCGGCGTCGGGCCCTCTCCTGGACAGTCCCTCCAACAGGGCGCCCAGTGCCAGCGCCCCCGTAATGTTGATGATCAGCGTAGGCAGCGGCCACCTGTCGGGTGAGGGGATGACCAGCCCCAGCCCGTAACGGGTCAGAGCTCCCAACGCTCCTCCGGCAGCCACGAGCCCCACGAACCTCCACTTGAGGTGGACCGGCCGGGTCACTCCCCCGGTCCCGTCAGTCGGTCCATGTTGTCCGGGGTCACGGGCACCACCACGACCGGCCGATCCTGCAGGTGCACCAGGTGCCGCGCAACGGACCCACCCGCGAACTCCTTGATGGCCGAACTTGGTTTCCGTTCCCTCGCGCCGACGACGATCAGGGAGGCACCGATCGCCTTGGCGTGTTGTGCCAGCGCGTGGGCCGGTTCGCCGGACAACCATTCCATGGACCACGTGACACCTTTGCCCCTGAGCACAGCAGCAAGAATCTTTTCCAAGGACTCCGGCAACAGGCCTGCGGTGTCATCAACGCCGTCGGGGTCTATGGGAGCCAGCCGCCGCCCCGCCGGACCGTCCACGCGGTAGGCCGTGACATCGACAAAAACGCAACTTAGGTCAAGGCCCGCCGCAGCAGCAAGGACCGCGGCGGCATCGAGAACCTGCGCGCTCTGCCCGGGAACGACGCCCACAACAACCGGGCCTGACATCCCAAGCCTTGGCTCGTTACGCGCTGCAGGGGTCTCGGTCACAGGGAAAAGTCTACGGCGCTTTGCAGGACGCGCTGTCAGGGACGCGGCGGTTTCAGGACGAAGAGCAAAGGCAGGACAGAAAGGATCATCAGGACGTTGCCAAGCCCGCTGTCGGCTGCCCGCACCAGGGCTCCGGCGAGCAGCAGGGCACTGAAAACCAGAGCAGCAACACCGCGTTGGCCAAGACGGACAAGCCTCGCCAACTGCCGCTCCACCCGCGGGTCGGCCACCTCCACGGCACCTTCATTCAGACGGGTGAGGACGGCATCCAGGCGCTTGGGGAGGCCGACGGCCACCGTTGCGATCTCAAGCGCCTGCGAGGCCGCGTCCCGGGCGAAGTTGCCGCGCTCCTCACGCAGCAAGCCGGCGGCGTAAGGTTCCACGGAATCCCAGAGGTTGAACCTCGGATCAAGGGAGCTGCAGACCCCGGAGGTCAGGGACATGGCGCGGATGACAAGGAGGAAATTCTCCGGCAGCTGGAACGGCAAGGAACGAACAACGTCTCCAAACTCCACGGCAAACTCGCGGAATTCCCGCGGATCCACCTCACGCAGCTCAGCAAACCCCATACCGCCAAAGCGTGCGAACAGCTGCGTCATGGCCCGTTCCAGAGTACGGGTGTCTGCGGATGGAACCAGCACACCGATATCGCTGATGGCGGCCACCAGTCCTTTCCCGTCCCTCGCGGCCGCCGCAATCAGCAGCTTCCGCAGGCCACCGCGTGTCTTCGGAGGCACCTGCCCCATCATGCCGAAGTCAATGAAGGTCAGTTTCCAAGGGTGTTCTCCCGCAGCATCGCTGGCAGGGGTAACGAAGATGTTGCCAGGATGCGGATCTGCGTGGAAGAAGCCGTTGGTGAACAGCTGGTCGAACATGACCGATGCAAAGACGGGTGCGACTTCCGCGGGGTCGATTCCGGCGGAACGGAGCCCGTTCGCATCGGTGATCTTGATGGCTGTGACATCCTCCAGCGTGAGTACCCGGCGCGACGTCCGCTCCCACACCACGCCCGGGACAGCGACCCGGCCATCGCCTGCAAAATCCGCCGCGAACTGCTCAAGGTTTGCTGCCTCATTCAGGTAGTCGATTTCCTCAAGGCTGGTTTGGGAGAACTCCTTGATGATCGCGGGAACGTCGGCCCGGCTGGCGACCAAGCGGATCCGGCTTAGCCAGCCACCCACCTTCCGCAATGCGGCGAGGTCCACGTCCACAATCTTGCTGATACCGGGCCTCTGGACTTTGAAGACGACGCTGCCCAGCCCGGTGTCCTCCCGATCGGCGGCACGAAGTTCAGCACGGTGGGCCTGCCCCAGCGAGGCTGCAGCAAGGGGGACCTCGTCAATGGAGGCAAAGACCGCCTCCAGTGGCGTCCCCAGCTCGGCCTCCGCCAGTGCCCTGATCTCATCGAAAGGAACAGCCGGCACCTCGTCCTGCAGCCCTTCGAGTTCCTTTGTGATCTCGGGAGGAAGCACATCCAGCCTGGAGGACATAAACTGCCCAACCTTGATCATCAGGCCACCAAGTTCCACAGCCAGCACATGGAACCGCCGGGCGAACTGCTGCATTCTCCTCGCCCGGTTGCGTTCCGGAATCCTCCGCAAGCCAAGCCGGGGCAACGCAAGCTCGAACCACCACGTAACAGCGAGGTGCCACGCCGCGAAACGCAGGATACGGCGGTACCGGGCACGCGTGTTCCCGAAACCGGGCGACTGGACAGACCGGCTTCCCCTAACCGATGCCACCCCCTCAGTCCCTAGCGAGGATGGTGTAGATCCGGCGTCTGGCGTCCTCCAGGACGGCAATAGCTTCCTGCACCTGCTTGGGAGTTCCGGAACGACCAACCTGGGCCGCTGCCTGGGCCAATTCCATGCCGGCCTTGGGCAACGCCCCGAACCCGGGCCCGGCCTCCGCCCCGCTACCCCACAACGACGACGTTTCAGTGCTGTTGACGTCCTCCCGGCCGGCCTCGGTCAGTGAATAAATCTTGCGGCCGTTGGATTCCTCGGCACTGACGAAACCTTCATCCGCCAGCAACTGCAGTGTCGGATACACGGAGCCCGCGCTGGGCTTCCAGTTCCCGCCGCTGCGCTCCTCGATTTCCCGGATGATTTGATAGCCATGCATGGGCCGCTCAGCCAGAAGCGCCAGGATGGCCGTCCGCAGTTCGCCGCGGCCCGCCCGGCTTCCTGCCCGCTTTTCAAAGCGGGACTTGAAGTCCTCCACCGCTTGCCATACGCCGTCGAAATTGTTTCCCATGAACCCGCTTGCGGGGAATGAATCACGCATGATGCCCACCTCGGAAGATCGCGAACGATACTGAACGATAGCTAACGCTATACCCGGTACATTAGAGGGACAATGGCTGGTCAGCCCTGATGGATTCTTTCCGCCAGCGCCACGATGATTCCTTCAGGACCCCGTATGTAGGCCATGCGCCACATGTCCTCATACCGGCCAACGCCGCCGATGAGTCCATAGCCAGCCGAACCCACGCGTTCAATGGCGGCATCAAGGTGGTTCACCTCGAATGCGACATTCCGCAGCCCGAGATGGTTGGACATGGCCGCGGGCGAACCGGGTTCGTGCCCGGGGTGGGTAAACGAGGACAGTTCCACACCCGTTCCACCGTCAGGAGCCCGCAGAGTGGCAATCTCGCTGCGGGAACCGGGGATGCCGATCACCGTATCAACGAATTCACCCTCCATGTGCATGCGGCCCTCGAGTCCAAGGCCCAGGCTTTCAAAGAAGGCTATGGCTCCATCGAGGTCAGCAACGGTGATGCCGACGTGGTCGAAGTGTTTTACGAAGGACATGCGGCCAAGGCTAGCCCAGGCCGGAAGCGTTCGTTAAGGCAGCCTGAGAACCGCTGGAGCCATGAGAGCAAAAATCCGGGCTTGATAGCCACGGGATGGAGAAAATCTGTGGAGCTAAGGAGATTCGAACTCCTGACCTCTTCGATGCGAACGAAGCGCTCTACCAACTGAGCTATAGCCCCCGAACCTGCGCCCTTGCGGCGCGGCCAGTGTCCCTAGGCTATAAAGTTTTCCGACCGTTTTCCAACCACGACACGAACGTCTCCCGGCCATACTTCTGCTCCGGCGCCAGGTTCAAACCCGCCCGCAAGTAACGGCCCATCGCTCCGGGCAACGGTACGTGGATGAGTTTGCCCCGCGAGCCGGTGGCTGCCTTCCATGACACCGCCAACTCCTGCATGCTGAGCACTTCCGGCCCGCCGACAGTCCGCACGTGATGACGCGCCCCCTGCCCCGGCCCCTCCGCTGCTTCCAGCACTGCCTTGGCCGCGTCCGCCGGGGAGATGGTCTGGAACCTTGCGCCTTTGAAGACAGGGATCAGCCCCAAACGGGAACCGGCTCCAAAAACCATTGCCACCAGGCTGTGGAACTGGGTGGCCCGCACCACCACGCTCTCCAGCCCGGAGCCGGCGTAGGCCCGCTCCTTTGCAGCTTTGGACTCGTAATAGGGATACGTGCTGCGATCGCAATTGATGATCGACAACACCACGGCCCTGCCCGCCCCGGCATCGCCCGCTGCCTGAGCAAGCCGGGCACCGCCGGCGGCGAACTGCTTCCGTGCCTTGCCGAATTGACCCTCCAGGCAGTCGATCACGACGTCGGCACCCGCCACTGCGGCATCCAAGCCAACACCGGTGGTGACGTCGCCCGCGAAGTAGGTGGCGCCGTCGTGATGCGTGGACGATCCAGGGGACGGCATGTGGCGGCTCAACACCCTGACGGTGTGGCCTGCTTCCAAGGCGAGCCGCACGACTTCGCTGCCAACCTGTCCGGTTCCGCCCGCAACGCAAAGAACCGCCATAGGCCTAGGCGCGCCGGCGTTGAAGGACGTCGTCGAGGTTGCTCAGGGCGCTCTGTCCCTTGACGGCGGTATGGGCCGGCCCTGCAGCCTCCTGCTGGACGGCACCCTGCTTGAGCACAGGCTTGCCCACCGGTTTGGGGGCCTCGGGCAGGTCCAAGGGCTCAGGGGCAGGACGGTTCGCCTTGGCCGCGCCCACGTACGTGGGCTTGGGGATCTCAACCGGTTCCCAGGGAGTTCCCTCGTTCCCGGCGGACGTTTCTGCCGACTTATCGCCTGCTGCCACGGCAACTGCAAGCGCCGCTTGCCGGAGTTCCAAGGCAGAAAGCCGTGGCGTTTCCGGTTTGTCCGCTTCCGCATCAAAAACGGGAGTTTCCTTGGCCTCGCTCACGGTCTCCTTGGGCAGGTACCTGGCCGGCGTGGGAATCCGCGTGGCCTGTGCCGCGCGGCGGGCGCGCCGTTCACGGAGATCACGCAGTGCCAGCTTCCGCAGGACGACCACGGCAAGAACGGCACCGGTGAACGACACCAAAGGCAACCAGAAGGAGCCTTGGCCGAAGAGGGTGAATACCCCCGAGACGGCGGCAGTGACCAGCAGTATCAAACCAGCCAGGGCAAGGGTCAGCCTTGCGTAGCGGATGGTAAACGGCGTACTGGGCGTAGCCCGGGGAGACGACTCAGCCACACGGGATTCCTGGGGCGACGCCTGTGCTTTGCTGTGCATGGTCTCCATCGGTTTCTCCTGCTGAGGTGCCACGGTAAAGACCACCCCTGCCTGCGTTTCGTCTGGCTTGTCCTCGAATACGTCACCCGGCACGGTTGCCGTTTGGACCTGCGTCCGTTTGCTCCGAAGAACATAGGGCGCCACCCACACCATCCACAGCGCAACAGTGACAACGAGTATCACTGAGCTGCTGAGAGGGAAGTCCACATTCAAAACCGTAGAAGCAAATCGTCAGGTGCTGCGGCATTGCCTGCGGTGTGTCGCTTGCGAGTCCCCAAATGATGGCCGCGAACGGGGAAAACGGCCTATGACCTGCCCGTTCTTCGTTCCAGCCAACCTCGCAGGAGTCCCTGCGGCACTTCCTCGGACGTCAGCGCGAAGGACCGGTGGTCCGCCCATTCACCATTGATGTGCAAGTACCGCTGCCGGTAGCCCTCGTCCCGGAATCCGAGCTTTTCAACCACGCGCAGGCTGGGCCCGTTCTCTGGACGGATATTGATCTCCATCCGGTGCAGTCCGAGCGCGCGGAAACAATGATCGGTAGCCATAGCCACCGCCGTTGGGGCTATCCCGCGTCCGGCGCGGTCCTTGTCCACCCAGTACCCCAGCGTGGCCATCATCGCCGATCCCCAAACGATCGAGGAGACGGTCAGCTGTCCCACGATGCGCGGCTCGCGGAAACCGGGAGTCCTTTCGGTGATCAGGAAAGGCAGCGCGGTAGCCTGCCTCGCCTGGTCATTAAGTGACGCCACCATCTGGCGGTAGCTCGGGAGCCGTCCGCCCGGAGCCGGATTGGATGCCTCCCACGGCGCGAGCCACTCACTGTTCCGCGAGCGGACCTCGGACCACTCCCGCTTGTCGCGGTACCGGATTGGCCGAAGTACGAGGTCTCCGCTTTCCAGCGTTACCGGCCAGATCGCAGAGCCGTACACCGCAGTTACTTGGGCAGGGAAGCCGTGAAGTCCGGCAGCCACTCGCGGAGCTCGGGACCGAGGTCCTCACGCTCGCAAGCAAGCTCGATGCAGGCTTTGAGGTAGCTCAGCTTGTCCCCGGTGTCATAACGGCGGCCGCGGAAGACCACGCCATAGACGCCGGATCCTTCGCCCTCTCCACGGGCCAGGACCTCAAGGGCGTCGGTCAACTGGATCTCGCCGCCGCGACCGGGAGCGGTGTTTTCCAGGACATCGAACACTGCCGGGTGCAGGACGTACCGGCCAATGACGGCCAGGTTGGAGGGTGCTTCTTCCGGGGACGGCTTCTCAACGAGCTGCTTGATGCGTACGTAGCCGTCTTCGTCGTTTTCTTCGACGTCGGCACAACCGTAGGCGCTGATCTTGGAGGGCTCCACCTCGATCAGGGCAACTACAGAGCCGCCGGTCTTCTGCTGCACGGCGATCATTTCGCTCAGGAGGTCGTCCTTGGGATCGATGAGGTCGTCACCGAGGAGCACGGCAAAAGGCTCGTGCCCCACATGCTGCTTTGCACGGAGCACAGCATGGCCCAGACCGTTGGGATCGCCTTGGCGGACGTAGTGGATGTCCCCGAGGTTGGTGGCGGACTGGATCGCCTCCAGCTTGGTGGTGTCCCCCTTCTCCGCGAGCGTGGCTTCAAGCGCCGGCACACGGTCAAAGTGATCCTCCAAGGCACGCTTGCTGCGGCCGGTGATCATGAGGACGTCGTGCAAGCCGACCTTGACTGCTTCTTCGACCACATACTGGATGGCGGGCTTGTCAACTACGGGCAGCATTTCCTTCGGCATTGCCTTCGTGGCAGGAAGGAACCTGGTACCGAGACCCGCTGCGGGGATGACGGCCTTACGGACAGCATTGTTATGGTGAGTCACCGGACTAATCTAACGGAAGGATCACGTCAAAAGGTAAACCCCCGCCGTGCGGGTGTGCACAATCTGTTGACGTTCACGTCCGGCAAGGGCAGCGCTGCCCGGCCCGCCGGACCACTTCGACGAAACGGACGGACATGGAATCCAAGGAAGAAATCCGCAGCGCCCGACGGCTGCAGCGGCGAAACCGCACGCCGGAACAAATTGCCGCGGCCGGAGAGGCGCTGGCACGGCACGGGGTGAGTTGGGCAAAGGACGTCTCAGGCGGGTCCCCGGCCACCTTTACCGTCTACTTGGGCGTGGCCTTCGAGCCGCCCACCCTGCCATTGATTGAGGCCCTCCATCAAGAGGGGCACAGGATCCTGTTGCCCGTCTGCGAGCCCGGCCGCACGATGAGCTGGGTGGAATGGACGCCGGAAACCACCTTCGTGAGGTCCTCCTACGCCCCCATCGATGAGCCCGAGGGCGAGAGGCTTACCAGTGCGGTGGCAGGAGCGGATGCGGCAGGCATCTTCATGCCCGCGACTGCCGTTGACGGCGATGGCAACAGGATCGGCCAGGGCGGCGGATACTATGACCGTTTCCTCCAGGGCCTCAAGGATTCGGCGCAGCGGCCGCGCACCATAGCGGTGACGTACGACGACGATGTGTTGCCGTCCGGTGCTATTCCCGCCGAGGCTTTTGACCAGCCGGTTACGGAGGTCCTGATGCCCTCGGGAATTGTCCGGCTCGGCCGGTAGTTATATGCCGTGGTATCCCGCACAGATAACGACCGGTCGACGGGCGGAATCCACGGGATGATAGAATTGGCACTCAGGCCCTGCGACTGCTAAGGGAGGTTATCCTCCCCTCGCCGCCGCCGGACCTGAACTTTGTTCTGAAGGAGGAATTCAGTGCCCACTTACGCATACGCCTGCAAAGACTGCAACCATGCCTTTGACATCGTGCAGTCCTTTTCGGACAGTTCCCTGACGGAGTGCCCGGAGTGCAACGGTGCGCTTCGCAAGAAGTTCAACAGCGTCGGCGTCGTTTTCAAGGGCTCAGGGTTCTACCGCACGGATTCCCGCGATTCCAAGGGAAGCACGGTTTCGGCCGCTCCTTCGGCTCCCGCGACCCCGGCACCCGCTGCGACTCCTGCGCCTGCTGCCGCCGCCAGCTGATCGCTTTATCCACATAGGGTTTCCGGCCGCTCCCCTGCGGCCGGACCCCTTGGCTAGCGTGGCCATATGCCACTCAAGCCACCCTCCGCACCGCGCTTCCGCACCAGGCAAACGCCCTTCGGGACCCGCCGCCATCGGGGCGCCGCCCGTACAACAGACCCCAGCCGTTACGGTGAGCACTGGACCGCCACTGCCGCTTCCTTTGGAGCCAGGCATCGGCGTCTGACAGTGGCCCTGCTGCTCTGCCTGGCCACGGGAATCGCCGTCCAGCAACTTACTCCAGTTCCCGAGCAACAGGTCAGCATTGTGGTTTCGGCCCGGGACCTCCCGGTTGGCGCCAGCGTCTCTGAAGCAGACTTCATCACCGCCGGCGTACCCCGAAGCGCTTCTTTCCCCGGAGCCATCGAGGACCCTGCACGTCTTCAAGGCCGCCAACTCGCTGCACCACTGGCCAAAGGCCAAATCCCCACCGAGACCAGCTTCCTGGGCCCGGGATTGCTCACCGGTGCGCCGCCCGGGTCCGCCGCCGTCCCGCTCCGAATGGCCGACCCGGCATCAATTCGCCTACTCTCGCCCGGGCAGCTCATCTCGGTTATCCTCTCGGCCACCGAGGCATCCGAATCTTCCCCACGCCATGACGTGCTGGCAGGCGCCGTTCCTGTGCTGTGGACCTCAGCCCAAGGCGATGCCCCCGGACAATGGCCGGGCACATCCGAAGCGGATGGGCTGGTAGTGGTAGCCGCAGACCCCCAGCAAGCAGAAAAGCTTGCCGGCGCTTCAACGCACGGCAAGCTTTTCTTTATGTTGGTGCATGGACCCCAATCCGGCCCACCGGACACCGCAGAATGAACGTCAGCCCCAATGCGGGGGCTTCTGCTCCTTCAGCCATTGGTCATGGTCATAGCCGGGTTCGTCACCCCATCGGCGCGGATCATCTTCAGCCGCCTTATTCGGCAGGACGCCTTCAGCAGCGGGCTTAGCCGCAGCACGCTTTCCCTTGGCGTCCTCGGGTGCCTCACTAACCACTTCCGGTTCTTCCTTTTCCGTGCTTTCCGTCATGCCGGTAGCATTTGCGTTGTCTTCATCATCGTCCGTTGCCTGGGCCATCCCGTCGGTACTCCCCTTGCTTCCGGACTCGTTGCTTCCGGAGTCGTCGCTGCCCTTGGCCACATCCTGGCTCTTCGCTCCGGGTTCAGCCGGGTTCACGGTAGCTTCGTTCCCGTCACCGGTTGCGGACCCTGACGCAACGCCCACGGGTGCCGCCGGTGATGAGCGAACGTAGGAGGGCTGGACGTCACGCAAGTCCAATTGTTCTACATCCATGTCCAGGAAACCATGGTGGGGCGCAGTCGCCGGCTGCGGAAGGTGGTTCTCGAGCCCCAGGTAGGAGCCGATCCGATCGGCACAGGAGGAGGGGTCGGTGAAAACCTCGATGGTCCACAAGGACATGTAGCGCCATCCCATCCGCTCGAGCAACTGCGGGCGGAGCCTGCTGCGCTCACGGACGCTCATCCGGCGGTACCGTTCCGTACCATCCGACTCGATGGCCACGGGGGTAGGAATCTCCGCGCCTTCCCTGCCGATGGTGTGCACGGGATCGGCGGCCGCGGCAATATCCAGGACGCCATCGTAGAGATGCCATACCCGGGCTCCCCTCGCCCGCAATCTCTCACCGAGGTCGGCAACCAGCGGATCTTCACCCAGGGCCTGTTCGCTGGCCACCGCGCGGGAAGCGGGTGTACCCAAATTGCTGTTACCCGAAAGCTCGCGGTCCAGCAGTTCGTAGAAATCAACCGCACCGTGCGAAAGCCGGTCCAGGTCCAGGTCCTCCGGGCGGAAGCAGCTCAGGACGTGCATCGAGCGCCTGGCCCGGGTCATGGCCAACGCGAAGCGGTTCCGCCCACCCTCAGTGGACAACGGACCGAAGGAGTGCAGTGCACGGCCGTGCGGCGTGCGGCCATAGCCGAGCGAGAAGATCACGTGATCCCGCACAAGGCCCTGCGCCCGCTCCAGATCAACCACCCGGAAGGACTCCGGCCCGGCACCGAAGAAGGTCTGCAGCAGAGGGTGGTTGGGCAACTGCAGCCTGATGGCCTCACCGATCCGGGCAGCGTGGCGCAGGCTGGCTGTCACAACGGCCAACGAGGTGCGGGGCCGCAGGCGGGCGTGTTCGAAGACCAGGTCAACTACCCGGTTCACCTCGGCTGCGACGGACTCAACGCCCTCATGGTCGGCTCCCGGCAGGCCGGTGCCGTCAGGAATGTACTCCACCACAATGGAGCGGTCCAGGCCCGTTACGGAGCTGCCGTCCGGGAGTCGCCGAAGTCCGCCGTCGTAATAGTTCTTGCTCAGCTGCAGGACCAGGTCCTCATCCACCGCACGGTAGACCCAGTTCAATTGCCACGTTGGCAGGATACGTGCCAGTGCTTTGAAGGCGCTGTCCACGGCTTCGTGGCTGGCTACCCCCGCAACCGGAGGTTCCACGGCCACGCTGAACGTCCGCGCATTGGCGATCTTCGCGTCACCGAAAGCCACCACCTGACGGGCCCGGGCAACAGCCGGGAGCACCGCTTGGAGGGACGTCGATTCGGCGTCGATGATCACCACGGCATCGAACTTCTGCTCGGCCGGAAGAACCCCGGTGAGAAGGTAGGGGCTGACCGACCAGACCGGGACCAAGCGCGGAACCAGGTCCGGCGCCTGTGCACTCAGGGCAGGCAAGGTAACCCGGCCGTCCTTGAGCAAAGCACGGAGAAGTTCGGCTTGGCGCGGATGTTCCACGATCCCCTGGCGCCACTTGGACGCGAGCTGCCACCGCAATCGGGCGGCCCCGCTGGCAATGTGCGCCTGGTCGGCGAGGCGGAACTCAGCTTCCAGCTTGCGCAAGGAGTCGCCGTCGGACATGGCCAGGTAATCGTCCCCGCTGATCATGGCTTCCAGAGCGGACTGCCACCAGGCCAGATCCAACTCAGCGGCCACGGATTCGGCGGGCACCTCCCGGGCAGCGAGGTCTGCCAGGAGCTCACCCAGGCCGTGCTCGCGCATCTGTTCGATGAGGAGGGTACGTTCGGGCAGCGTCTCCAAGGTGGCGGTATCGGCCACCAAACGCTCCAACCGCTCCATCAGCTCTTCATAGGGCGTCTTGTGCAGGGAGCCGCCATCGGAGGTGTACTTCAACGCCTCCCCCAGACGCTGCAGTTCGCCTTCCAACTCCCGGTAAAGCGCGCCCAGGTCCGCAAGGCCCGACGGTACGGCGGGATGCCTCTGCGTTGTGGCGTAGCCAGCCCACAGCGCACGCTGCTCCTGAACGAGGACCAGCGAGCTGTGCAGGTCAGCTATGTGGACGCCGGGACGAACGTATTCCTTGGCCACGCGGCGCAGCCTGGAACGTTGCATGGAGGGCATCTCGATGTTGCGTTCCCGCCGCCAGGCCGAGGTGGCCGTGGCCGAGATCAGGTCATGGACCGGGCGGTCGAAGATATCCGGGGTGAACTTGTCCAGGCTCTCGCGCACCGCGATCAGCAGTTCCAGCTGCGTGCCCCACTCAGCGAAGGTATCGCCCAGGCGGATCTCTGCGTGGTCCGCCAGTTGCTTCATGCGCTCCCGGAGAACAGGAAGCTTCTCTTCCGCCACTTGGGCCAGCTGCCGGGCCTCTTCGGTTTCCTTGCGGGTGAGGAGCCGGGCCCCGTACCAGGGGCTCGACGTCGATGCCCGGCTGAAGCTGCCAAGCTCCGCGGCGCGGCGCAAACGGCCCGCCAGCTCCTCGCGGTCCTTGATGTTGTCCAGCACGCTGCGCTTGAGTCGAACGGTGGTGGACGGTGCCGGGTGGATGGACGTCAGCTCGGCCAGCGACTGCATGGCCTGGTATGGGGAGCACCCCCACCGTTCACGGACGTTGTGCAGCGAGGCAACATGGTCCACCAGGGCGTGCCGGTGGCCGGTCAACGTGGCATGCAGGTTGCCGAGCTGCGGCTCCAGGGCTTTCTCGTTCCGCATGATCGCACGGACCAACTGCCCCTTCAATTGCTGCGGCGTGGTGCCGTTGCCGGGCCGGAAAAGCATGGAATCCAGGCCGAGGGACTCCAAGTGTGCAGACAGGCCCGCAACACTGGATTGACGTTCGCCAACCACCAGCACGGACTTGCCTTCGCTGACCAGGGCACCGATCGCGTTGATGGCGGTTTGGGTTTGGCCGCTGCCGGGAGGCGTGCTGACCACCAGGGAGTCACCGGCCCGGACCGCATCCACGACGTACTGCTGATCGGTATCGGCATCCAACAGCAGAAGCTCATCGGCGGGATCGCGATCATCCAAGCTGGGGAAACGCCCGGCCTTGATGGGCTCCGGTTCAATATCGGCACCATTGGCGGCCGCTGCCAGCGCGGCGACGATGGGGTTGTTCATGTTGATCCACGGATCATCGAGGTTGCCCGAAAGGTCGGCCAATGTGGTGACCAAGAGGTTGAACTCCACCTCGGCGCCGTGGATGGGCTGTACGAGCGTGGAAAGGCGGTCGAGGACCGGTTGGGGATCCAGCCGCGCGGTGTTGTAGGCCATGCGTGCCACAGCGTTGACGTCGAAGACGATGCCGTGAACATTCTTGAGATGGCGCACCAGGGCCGGGTTGATGCGGGCTTGTTCGGTCAACTGCAGTTCGAAGTCGTCCTCGCCCGGACGAACAGTGAGTGCAATGGACGTCAGCATCACGGGAGCCGAAACACGCTGCGGCTTCCCACCAACGGCCGATGTCCACACCACAGTGCCGGCCGACAGATAACCTGCTTCAATGCCGCGGTCGTTGCCCAGCTCGAAGATCTTTGAGCGGATGTTCCGGGCGGCACGGGCTGCAACCATGTATTGCTGCCTGTCCCGGATCAGGGTGGACAGGCGCGTTCTGCGACCCGCCAACAACTGCGCCAGTCCGGATGGATGGGCGTTGCTGAGATCAATGGCGCCTTCGGGCGTCTTGACGAAACGCAGCATCGTGTCCGCACCAGTAACGGGCTTAAGTCCGGACAGCCATTTCCGGAGCTCCTCGGAGCCGTCCTCGTGGCCTTGACCTACTGACACAACTTCTGCCTTCTTTTCTGTACTAGCTTTAGACGCCTTGGACCATACCGGCATACTTTCGAGGGTAGCGGGAATACCCTGCCAGCCCGCTTCACGACACTGGCCGGGGAAAAAATCGACCACAATTCGTGGGGGCCGCCACGTTCGGGCCTGCCCCTGGATAACGCAATGGCCGGCCTCCCAAAAGGAGACCGGCCATTTACGATGCTATTCCCACTCGATGGTTCCCGGCGGCTTGCTGGTCACGTCCAGCACCACGCGGTTGACGCCATCCACCTCGTTGGTGATGCGGTTGGAGATACGGGCCAGAAGGTCATACGGCAAGCGCGACCAGTCCGCCGTCATGGCATCCTCGGAGGACACCGGGCGCAGGACAATGGGGTGGCCGTAGGTCCGGCCGTCGCCCTGCACGCCAACGCTGCGGACGTCGGCGAGCAGCACCACCGGCATCTGCCAAACGTCGTTGTCCAGGCCGGCAGCGGTCAGCTCGGCGCGGGCAATGGCGTCCGCCTTGCGGAGGAGGTCGAGCCGTTCCTTATTGACTTCGCCGACGATCCGGATGCCCAGGCCGGGGCCGGGGAACGGCTGGCGGCCAACGATTTCCTGGGGCAGGCCGAGCTGTGCGCCAACGGCGCGTACCTCGTCCTTGAAGAGGGCGCGCAGCGGCTCAACGAGCTCGAACTGCAGGTCCTCCGGGAGCCCGCCAACGTTGTGGTGGCTCTTGATGTTGGCTGCGCCCTCACCACCGCCTGATTCGACGACGTCCGGGTACAGGGTGCCCTGCACGAGGAACTTGATCTTCTCACCTTCGGCCGCGGCCTGGGCAATGATGGCCCGTTCCGCTTCTTCGAAGGCCCGGATGAACTCACGGCCGATGATCTTGCGCTTGGTCTCCGGATCACTGACGCCGGCCAGTGCGTTGAGGAAACGCTCTTGTTCGTTGGCAACGTAGAGGTTGACACCCGTGGCTGCAACGAAGTCGCGCTCCACCTGCTCGGCTTCACCTTCACGCAGCAGACCGTGGTCAACGAAGACACAGGTCAGCTGGTCCCCCACGGCACGCTGCACCAATGCGGCGGCCACAGCGGAATCGACGCCGCCGGAAAGGCCGCAAATGACCTTAGAATCCCCGATCTGCTGGCGGATACGTTCCACCTGCTCTTCGAGGATGTTGCCGGTGGTCCAGTTGGGCGTCAGGCCCGCTCCCTTGAACAGGAAGTTCTCCAGGACGTGCTGCCCCAGTACGGAGTGCTTGACCTCGGGGTGCCACTGCACGCCGTAAAGGCGCTTCTGGTCATTGGCAAACGCTGCAACGGGGGCGCCCTCAGTGGTTGCGAGCACCTCGAAGCCTTCCGGGGCCTCGTGGACGGAGTCACCGTGGCTCATCCAGGTGTTCTGGGTGGCGGGAACGCCGTCAAGGATGGAGCGGGCATCGCCCACCAGCAGCGCTTCGGTTGCGCCGTACTCCCGCAGGCCCGTGCGGGCTACCTTTCCGCCCAGTGCGTTCGCCATGGCCTGGAAGCCGTAGCAGATGCCAAAAACCGGAACGCCGGCGTCGAAAAGGTCAGCGTCAACCTTGGGGGCACCATCCGCGTACACGCTGGACGGTCCGCCGGAGAGGATGATGGCTGCCGGGTTCTTGGCCAGAAGCTGCTCGGTGGTGAAGGTGTGCGGAACAATTTCCGAATACACATTTGCTTCGCGGACGCGGCGGGCAATCAGCTGCGCGTACTGGGCACCGTAGTCAACAACCAGCACCGGCTTCTGGGAAGTCTGGGGTGCGGTGGGAGTAGTCACCAAACAAGACTACTTTGCCCGGCCGCCCCGGCGCACGCCGGGGAACGCCCCTGACGGTCAAATAGAGCCTAAAACGGGCCCACCGTAAGCGATCTCACACCACCCGGCGGACGGACGACGTTTTCAGTACCGCTTTGACGCTTTAGGGTTGGCCGCAAGTTCCGCCTCGACCTGCGCGTGGAACTTCTTCTCCACAATGAAGGACAGGAGCGGGACCACGCCGCCCAGCGCCAACAGGATCAGCTTGGAGAACGGCCACCGCATGAGCGACCACAGCCGGAAGTTGGAAACCAGGTACACCACGTACATCCAGCCGTGGACGATCAGCACCGTGGTGGAAATGTTGAATCCGCCAATGACGCCCTTCGGTTCAGACTGGGCGAATCCGAAACCGAACGGCTGGCCGGTCACGGCGTTTGTCCCGCCGGCGAACAGCGAGACACCGAAGGCGTAGCGGGCCACCAGCTCTGCGCACAGCAGGAGAAGCATGGCACCGGTGAGGTAAGCCATCACTTTGTAGAACTTCAGGGCCGAACGGATCTGCGCTACGGTTCCGCCGAAACGCCGCTTCTTGGGCTTGGGTCCGGACTGTTCGGGCTGGATGGCAGGTTTGGGTTCAATCATGGCTGTACCTTATGTTCTGGTTCAGAGTGTTGGGATTCCTGGACGGCCGGTTCGCCGTTGTGGTGCGCTTCGCGGTTGTGGTGAGGGCCGCCGTCGTCGAAGTCGTCGTCGAAGTCGTCACCGTCGAACTCGTCGCCCTCGAGGTCCCGACGGTAGTCATCGGCGACCATGCGCCACCAGATGTACAGGGCGAAGCCTGCGAACACCACCCACTCAACCGAGTAGAACAAGTTCAACCAGTTGATCTGCGTGGCAGGCGGCTGGGCCGGGATGTTCAGGGCCTTCACGGCCTCGTTCGCCGGGACCGGGCCCGTGGGCGTCGATTCAGCGGTGGCTGCGACGAATCCGGGGTAGCTGGAAACGTCCCATTTGTTGATGAGCTCCGCGACGGAAACCGCCGAAGCCCGGCCTGGACCGGCGTCGACATTGGGCAATGGCGCTTCAGAGGCCAGCAGGCGGCCGGTCAACGTCAGAGGGCCCGACGGCGGCGGTCCGGCTTGGTCGGGTTCGGCCACCCAACCACGTGCAACAGGTATCCAGGTTTGGGGTGACGCCGCTGCTCCGCTGAGCTTGGGAGCGTTATCCACGGCGAAGGCCGTGACGATCCAGTAGCCCTTCCGGTTGTCGTACAGCCTGCCTTCAACGAGCACCTGCTTGCCCGGATCGTAGCTCCCGGTGGCTGTGACCATCTGGTCCTCCACCGAACCGGGAAAGAACTGCCCCGGCTTCAGGACGTCCACCAAGGGTTTGACTTCCTCCACGGAGGACGGGGTGGCCGGTTCGTGCTGTGCTGAACGGCTGAGCTGCCACTGGCTGAGCAGCACAAAAACCCCGGAGAGCAGGAGCGCAAAGACCAATCCTGCGATCCAGCGGGGTTTCAACGCAGTTTTCAACACCCCTTAACCGTACTTCGTCCGGCTGTAGAACAACGAAACGGGGTCAATGGTCGAAGAACACCAGGGAGGAGTTGATGAGCTCTGCGATGACTTCGGTGTCATGGGCCCGGCGCAAGGATTCCCGGAATGACTCCTTGGACAGTGACCTCGCCAACGTGGCAAGGACTTCCAAATGGTCGGAGAAGGAACTTGCAGGGGTGGCGATCAGGAGGATGACGGTGGCGGGACCGTCAGTGGCACCGAAGTCCAGGGCGTGCCCGAACTTGGTGACGCCAACGGCGATGGAGATCCGGTCCACGAACTCGCTGCGCGCATGCGGAAGTCCGATGCCGCCGGGAAGGCCCGTGGCCAGCTGGTGTTCACGCGACTGAACCTGCTTCAGGAACCCGTCGAGGTCCGTAATCCTGCCTGCTTCGTAAAGCTTTCCGGCCAACTGCGCCGCAGCGTCATTCTTGTCCTCGGCAACGAGTTCAAGAATGACGGTCTGCGGCGTTGTGAGTTCCGCGTCATACCGGTCAAGTGGTTCTGCCAAGTCCTGTTCCCTCCAGATGCGGCCTCCCGGCCGGAGTCCCCCGGCGGAGCCAAGCGAATGTCAGCGAAGGGGCATGATGTCATCGACTCCCATGCGGGCCGCATCCGCTGACTCGTCGTCCGGCTGCTCCTGGCTGAGCCTTTCGGCTTCCACCCTTGCCAAGTAATGCTTGATTTCGCTTTCGCGCTGGGTCTCGCTCCAGCCGAGGATTTCTCCCATCAGCTTAGCGACTACCGGAACGGCGGACACACCCCGGTCCCAGGCTTCGATGGATATCCGGGTCCGGCGCGTCAGGACATCGTGTACATGCCGTGCGCCTTCGTGGGTGGTTGCGTAGACCACTTCGGCTGCCAGGTAATCGTCCGCGCCGGGCAGCGGCTCCGCCAATTCCGGTTGCCGCGCAATTAGATCCAGTATCTCGGCTGTCATGGAGCCGTAACGGTTCAGCAGGTGCTCCACCCGTGCCACGTGGACTCCGGCTTCCTCCGCTGAACGTGCGCGCCGGTTCCACGCTGCCTTGAAGCCTTCGGCTCCGAGCAGCGGAATGGTATCCGTGCAGCTTGGCGGGACCCGCTCATCCATGGCCCGGGTGGCCTCGTCCACGGCATCCTTGGCCATGACCCGGTACGTGGTGTACTTACCGCCGGCAACCACCACGAGCCCTGGAACCGGATGCGCCACGACGTGCTCCCGCGACAACTTTGCCGTCGAGTCGTTGTCCCCGGCGAGGAGCGGCCGGAGCCCGGCATAGACGCCCTCCACATCCTCACGGGTCAACGGGCGTTTCAGGACACGGTTGACGTGCTCCAGGACGTAATCGATGTCCTTGCTGGAAGCTGCGGGGTGCGCTTTATCCAGCGTCCAGTCGGTGTCAGTGGTGCCGATGATCCAGTGGCGACCCCAGGGGATAACGAAAAGGACCGACTTTTCCGTGCGCAGGATGAGACCCACGGTTGATTGGAAACGGTCGCGGGGAACCACCAGGTGGATCCCCTTGGATGCCCGGACCTTGAGCTGGCCGCGATCGGTGACCATGGCCTGGGTCTCGTCCGTCCAGACGCCCGTGGCATTGACCACTTGCTTGGCCCGGACTTCGAAAACCTCGCCGTCCTCCTGGTTCTCAAGCTTGGCGCCGACCACGCGCTCACCCTCGCGGAGGAAGTCCACCACGCGTAGCCGGTTGGCAGCATGGGCTCCGTAGTGCGCGGCGGTCCGGACGACGTTGACCACCAATCGCGCGTCATCCACCTGCGCGTCGTAGTAGCGGATGGATCCCACGAACGCGTCGTCCTTGAGGCTGGGAGCTGCACGAAGAGTGCCGCGCTTGGTGAGGTGCCGGTGCATCGGCACGCCACGGCTGTGGCCGGAGGTGAGGCCCAGGGTGTCATAGAGCATGATGCCGGCGCCGACGTAGGGCCGCTCGACGAAGCGCCGCGTCAGCGGGTACAGGAACGGCACGGGGCGGACCAAGTGCGGTGCAATGGTCTGGATCAGGAGCCCGCGTTCCTGGAGCGCTTCCTGCACCAAGGCGAAGTCCAGCATCTCAAGGTACCGCAAGCCGCCGTGGATGAGTTTGGAGGATCGCGACGACGTGCCCGATGACCAGTCGCGCGCCTCGACGATGCCCACCGTCAAGCCACGGGTCACTGCATCAAGCGCGGCGCCGGCGCCCACGACGCCTCCGCCGACAATCAGGATGTCCAGTTCCTTGCCTGCCTCAGCAGTGGCCTTCAACGCTTCAATGGATGCGGCACGGGACTCGGGGCTTAGGGCTCCCGCAGAATTCACCTGCGAACCGCCTGCGATATTGCTCATCGGACTCCTCCTCAAACGCAACAGCTGGTAGTCCACTACCCTACTGGTTGGCCGCCGCCCGCGGCAGTGCCGGTTTCCCGGAGATCCTTGGGCGCGCCGGTCCCTACAGCGGGCCGAATGCCCTGCCGCCCTGGGTGTCCTGCCACGTGAGGGCCATTTCTTCCAGATATCGGCGCAGTTGCAGATCGGCGTCGATGCGCCTGCGGAAGTGCTCGCGTGCGTGTTCGGAGAAGAAGGCAGGGACCGCGAACAGGCTCACAACGACCACCAGCATCAACGCGTAGGCCGCCACGAACGCGAGGACTTGGAGTGGTCCTCCTTGAAGCAACGGGGCCACAACCGGGAACAGCCCGATGCCAAACACCACGGCCAGGAAGGCGGCCAGCCCGAGCCCGGAGGAAAATTTTCCGGGCGCCCTGGACTGCATCACGGCTTTGATACGGGGCACGCCGCGCAGCTTTTGCAACGCAAGCACGGCACCGCCGAGGAGGCCGAGCCCGGCCACAGCGAACAGGACTATCCCGACGGCCGGGCCACCGAGGATCAGGATGAGCAGTGCTGCCGCCAGCAGCGCGGCCCCGCTTCCGCCACAAGCGACGGCGAGGCCACGCCACTGGCCTTGGTTCCAGGCCATGTTTCGCAATACCGACTGCGTGCCTTCCGGGGTGGCCCGGGCGACATCACGGGACAGCCAGTAATCCAGGGGGTATTGCCTGGAATGGTGCCCTGGAGAGTGGAACTGTTGACTCATGCGAAGGTCAGCGCGGCCTCGAAGGAAGCGAGGGCCTCCGTTGCGGGCACCGGACGGGTAGGCGGATTGTCGCCGTCGCCCTCAGCAAGTGTCCAACTGCCGTCTTCACCGGCCTTGAGGTTGGCGACCAAAGGCTCACCCCCGGCCCGGTGGTGCTTGATCATCGCGGCTGCGGGTAGTCCGTCAGGGCCGTCCACCAAGTATTGCTTGGCGATCGCAACACCCAGTGACAGCATCCCTGAGCGCGAATCAACCGGCTGGATCTCATGAACCCCGTAACGGCTGAGGTTCAGCAGGACGGCGCCTTGCTCCGAACCCGCAATGAACAGCACATGGTCGCTGGTAGGCGTCACCAAAGCCATCTCCAGCCACTCGTCTGCGGTAGAGACCACGGCAGCCACAATGGCTCCCTTGTCCACGGGAACGATGTCCTCGCCGGCAACCTCCGCCAGGCCACGCACAAGGAGGGTGGTGATTCCCGCCTGCTCCAGCACGTCCTGGTGGTTCACGCCTGCAAGGCGGAACAGCTCCCGGGATCTTTCCGCGGCGGGCGTGGGGTTCATGGCAAGCAACGCCAGGAGTTCGTGATCGGTCAGTCGCAGTGTGTCCACGTTTGCTGTCTGTGTCATGCCATCCTCATGTTGTTCGTCTGTACAACGCTATCCCAGGACTGCCGGTCAACCACCGAGCCAGCCCCACACCTTCTTGGCTCCGTCCGCAATGGCTTGGGCTCCGTCCTCTACTGCCCCGGCCACGGCTTTGGCCCCGTCCACCACCATTTCCGAGGTGGATCCATAGCCGAGCCCCTTGGCGAGGAACCCCATTCCCGCCCAGGCCAGGCTTGCCCCGGCAAAGAAGGGACCCACCACGGGCACGAAGCTGCCGGCGGCCAGGACCGTGGTGATGCCACCATCGGCCATGGCATATCCATCGCCGCGCATGTACCCGTCGGCGAACTGGGCAACGCCGCCTACAACGCTCAGGACACCGGCGGCGCGGCCCACCATGGACAGGCCATTGAGCAGCTGGGTGCCCCTCACATAGCCCACGCCCGGCATCTGCCCGTACTGTGCACCGAGGACGCTCCACGGCATCCGGGACAGGAGGCCGCCTTGGGCCATCCTGTTCAGGAGGACATCAGCAATGAAGCCGCTGCCGGAAGCCGCAAAGTTCAAGGACTGGTAGACAGTGTTGCCGTTGGCATCCACCACGGGGGTGAAGGGCGTGGAAGGCTGAGCCGGCGTCGGGCCCTGGCCGGGCGACGTTCCGGAGCCTGTCCGGCTGGCCTGCTCCTGTTCATCCGCCTGGACCAGGAGGGCCTTTGCCTGGATTCGCAGGGACTCGCTGGCCTTGTGCAGCATGGGCCGCATCTTGCTTGACCAGTCAGCCCGGAACCGATCGCCGTCCGCGCCCTTCCAGGCGGCCGAAGCCACAATCCCGTTGATGTTGAGCTCGAGGTTGGCCAGCGTGTTCCCCGATGTTCCCATCACCTTTGACAGAGACCTCAGTGGTGCAATGTCTGCCCCGTAGATTCCCGGCGCCATACTTCCCCCGATTCATGACAGCAATAGTTCTTCGGCTGCCAGACTACGTGCGGGGGCAACACAACGCGATGGGGAGAACTTCCCCGGGCAACGAAAAAAGCCCCTGCAGGTCCCCGTAAAGACCGGGACCAGCAGGGGCGTTTCACGTCAGGAAATCAGTTGCCTTCGTAGGGCGAAACCACAACATCCACGCGCTGGAACTCCTTCAAGTCCGAGTAGCCCGTGGTGGCCATGGACCGGCGGAGTGCTCCGATGAGGTTGGACGTGCCGTTGGTGTGGTGACCCGGTCCGAACAGGACTTCCTCCAGCGGACCGACGGTTCCCACGTTGACGCGATCCCCACGCGGTGATTCAAGGTGGTGTGCTTCCGGGCCCCAGTGCCAACCGCGGCCGGGAGCCTCTTCGGCACGTGCCAACGCGCTGCCGAGCATCACGGCGTCGGCGCCCATGGCGATCGCCTTGACGATGTCCCCGGAGCTGCCCATGCCGCCGTCGGCGATGACGTGGACGTACCGTCCGCCGGATTCGTCCATGTAGTCCCGCCGGGCAGCAGCAACATCGGAGATGGCTGAGGCCATGGGCGAGTGGATACCAAGCGCACGCCGGGTGGTGGTCGTCGCACCGCCGCCAAAACCGACCAGGACGCCGGCAGCGCCCGTGCGCATAAGGTGCAGCGCCGGGGTGTAGCCGGCCGCGCCGCCCACGATCACGGGAACGTCGAGCTCGTAAATGAACTGCTTGAGGTTCAGGGGCTCGTGGTTCTTGGAGACATGCTCAGCCGAGACTGTGGTGCCGCGGATGACGAAGATGTCGACGCCGGCAGCCACCACGGTCTTGTAGTGCTCCTGGGTGCGCTGCGGCGTGAGTGAACCAGCAACCGTTACTCCCGCTGCGCGGATCTCGGCGAGCCTGGAGCTGATGAGTTCGGGCTGCACGGGAGCCTGGTAGAGGTCCTGCATGCGCCGCGTGACAGCGGGGCTGCTGGTTTCGTCGGCCAAGCCGGCAATTTCGTCGAGGACCTTTTGCGGGTCCTCGTAACGGGTCCACAAGCCTTCAAGGTCAAGGACGCCAAGGCCACCCAGCCGGCCAAGGGCAATGGCCGTTTCAGGGGACATGACGGAGTCCATGGGAGCGGCAATCACCGGCATGTCGAACTTGTAGGCGTCAATCTGCCAGGAGACCGAGACGTCCTTCGGGTCACGCGTCCGTCGGTTCGGAACGATCGCGATGTCATCCAGGGAGTAGGCTCGACGCCCACGCTTGCCACGGCCAATCTCAATCTCATAAGTCACGGCTACAACTCTACTGGACCCCTCCGGCAACCAGGCACCGCCCGGCACGCCGCGCGGTTTTCCACCGCTCTAAGCCTCTGGAGCCGCCCGACTGGTCTCATCCACTGACAGCTGGGACTCGAACATCCGGAAGTACCGGCCACGCAGCGCAACAAGTTCCTTATGCGTTCCCTGCTCCGCGATCCGGCCGTCCTCGAGCATGTAGACGACGTCAGCCTTCTCGATGGTGGCCAGGCGGTGGCTGATGGCGATGATGGTACTGCTGCGGTCGGCGAAAAGCCGCGAGAAGATGCGGTGCTCGGCCAGGGCATCGATGGCCGAGGTGGGCTCGTCCATCACCATGAAGGATGCGTCGCGGTAGAAGTTGCGTGCCATGGCGAGGCGCTGCCATTGGCCACCCGACAGCCCGCTCCCCTTGCGTCCGCGCGGATCCTCCATCCAGTTGCTGACGTGGTTGTCCAAGCCGTTGGGAAGCTTGTTGATGAAGTCCATGGCCTCAGCATCAGATGCCGCGCGCCTGATCCGCTGATCGTCCCGGGGTTGCTGGACGTCCCCCAGGTAGATGTTGTCAGCGGCCGTGGCGAACTCGTATTTGAGGAACTCCTGGCTCAACACGGCCAGATGGCGGTGCCAACTGGTCACGTCAACGGTGGCGAGGTCGACGCCGTCGAGCAGTACCTGGCCTGAGTCCGGCCGGTACAGCCCGGCCAGGATCCGGATCAGCGTGGACTTTCCAGCACCGTTCTCCCCCACGATCGCGATGTGTTGCCCGGCTTTGATGGTGAGCGAGATGCCCTTGATGACTTCAATATCGCTGCCGGTGTAGCTGAAGCGGATGTCCTTCATTTCCACGGTTTGCGGGGATTTCAGGAGCGGCGGTTCGTGGCCGGTGGGCACCGGCAGCGTCATGAAGAGCTCGTAGTCCTTGAGGTTGGCGAGGTCTTCGTCGATGGAGCTGAGCGAGGACACCAGGTTGTTGGCCGTGGACAGGGCCCGGCTCACGATCTGCTGAACATAGAGGAACTGGCCCACGGGCTGCGCCCTGGCAATGATCTGCCCGACCACCCAGATGAGCGAGACCACCTCGGCGCCGTACTGGAGTGCGTCGGCCGCCAATTGCTTGGGGATGTAGCGCTTCTGGAAATCGAGGCGCCGGCGCTCGTCCGCGTCACGCAACCTCGACCGGAGGCCCATAAGGTACCCCACGATCCCGTAGAGGCGCATCTCGGCAATGTGTTGCGGCCTCAGGAGGTTCTGTTCGATCATGCGGCGCTGCCGCCGGGAGTCGACCTGCGTGTTCCAGTGGGCGATCTGTTCACGCGAAAGTTTGAACTGCAGATAGACACTGGGCACGATCGCCACCAGGACGATCACCGCAATCCACCAGCTCACCAGGAACAAGGCTCCGACGGCGAGGATAACGGAAACCAATTGCGTGAAGATCGCGGCAATGCGGTCAAGGACGCGGGCATAGGAGTCGGAGAACCGCTTGGCACGATCGTAGAGGTCTACCGTTTCCTTATCGTCGTAACGCCAGAATTCCAAGGCAAGGAAGCGCTCATACATCATGTCGCCGACGATTGCGCCTACCCGGAAACTCATGAGCTGCTGGATGTAGCGGTCAACGCTGCTGAAGCCGCCCCAGAACAGTCCCAACGCCGCCGTGATGACGACGTACAGGATGGCGCGCGGACCGGCGTCGGGGTCTCCTGCGTAGCCGGCCGCCAGCGCCGTTGTGGTCAACGCAGCGAAGTATGTTGTCACCAGCGGCAGCGTGGCTGAAATCAGCGAGCCGGCCACCTTCATGATGACGGCGGCGGGCGAGGCCTTGAAGCTGACCTTCAGGACCTGCCCGACGGCGCGTGCATACGGCCGGAGTGCCAGCTTCCGGGGCGGCGCCTTGGTCACCCGGACGGACTCCGGATGCATAGGCCGGTCGCGGCCCGGGCCACCTGGGTTTTCTGACATACGCCCAGCCTATTCCTCCCCTCTGACACCAAGGCACCAGCCGCGAAGGGACCGCGGTTGCCCGCGGAACATGCCCGGACGCGAAGACTCCCCGTGGAACACCACGGGGAGTCTTCGATCGCGTCAATCCTGCAGGGAATCAGCGGGAGTAGTTCGGCGCTTCCACCGTCATCTGGATGTCGTGCGGGTGCGATTCCTTCAGGCCTGCAGCGGTGATGCGGACAAACTTGCCGCGCGCCTTCAGCTCCGGGATGGTGGGTGCGCCCGTGTAGAACATGGTCTGGCGCAGGCCGCCGACCAACTGGTACGCCACCGAAGCCAGGGGCCCACGGTAGGCAACGCGGCCTTCGATGCCTTCCGGGATGAGCTTGTCGTCACCGGAAACGTCGGCCTGGAAGTAACGGTCCTTGGAGTAGGACGTGTTCTTGCCGCGTGACTGCATGGCCCCCAGGGAGCCCATGCCGCGGTAGCTCTTGAACTGCTTGCCGTTGACGAAGATGAGATCGCCCGGAGACTCTTCACAACCGGCCAGCAGGGAACCGAGCATCACGGTGTCGGCGCCGGCAACCAGCGCCTTGCCGATGTCGCCGGAGTACTGGAGGCCGCCGTCGGCGATCAGCGGAACGCCGGCCGGAATCGCGGCCTTCGCGGATTCGTAGATGGCAGAGATCTGCGGAACGCCGACACCGGCCACCACGCGGGTGGTGCAGATGGAACCGGGACCGACCCCCACCTTGATGCCGTCGGCACCGGCGTCGATCAGAGCCTGGGCTCCCTCACGGGTGGCTGCCTGGCCGCCAATGATGTCCACGTGCGCGGCAACGGGATCGGACTTGAGCCTGGCAATCATGTCCAGCACGCCCTGGGAGTGGCCGTTCGCGGTGTCTACGAACAACGCATCCACACCGGCGTCGATGAGCTTCATGGCGCGCTCCCAGCCGTCACCGAAGAAGCCGATGGCCGCACCGACACGCAGGCGGCCCTCATCGTCCTTGGTGGCCAGCGGGTACTGCTCGGCCTTGGTGAAGTCCTTGGTGGTGATGAGGCCCTTCAACCGGCCTTGGTCATCCACGAGCGGCAGCTTTTCAATCTTGTTGGTGGCCAGCTTGTGCGAAGCTTCCTCGCGGCTGATCCCGACGTGGCCGGTGACCAGCGGCATCTTGGTCATGACGTCGCTGACGCTGCGCAGCGGGAAATCCGATTCGGGAACAAAGCGGGTGTCGCGGTTGGTCACGATGCCCAGGAGACGGCCGTCGGTGTCCACCACAGGAAGGCCGGAGACGCGGTAACGGGCGCACAGCTCATCAAGTTCCAGCAGCGTTGCCTCGGGGCCGATGGTCACGGGGTTGGTGATCATGCCGGATTCGCTGCGCTTCACGCGGTCCACATGCTCTGCCTGGTCATCGATGGACAGGTTGCGGTGGACGACACCGAGGCCGCCCTGGCGTGCCATGGCGATGGCCATGCGGGACTCGGTCACGGTGTCCATGGCTGCCGAGAGCAAGGGCGTCTGGACCGTGATGCGCTTGGAGATGCGCGAGGACGTGTCGGCCTCGGACGGGATGACGTTCGTGTGGCCGGGCAGCAGCAGGACGTCGTCGTAGGTGAGGCCTACGAAGCCAAAGGGATCGTGTTCGGGCTGGGTCATGAGTGCGCCTCTTACCTGGGTTTGGGGACTGGAAGTGGTAGGGGTTGCAACTGATGACCAGCCCGTCATTACGGGACTGGCCTGTGCAGAAGTGTTGGATAAATACTAGAACCTCCGCGGCGATCGCCATATTCCGCGGCAGCTGAGTGTGAGCAACGGCACTGGCGGCAGGCCGCCGTCGTGCATTTCAACCGCGGAGGGCACCCATGGCTACCGGGAAGTAGCCCAACCCGTCGCGGCCAGCAGCCTTTCTTCGAACATGGGAATCATGCTCTGCACATAGGTTTTGGTGAGGTGGTTGTCGTCCTTGTAGACGTACACATTGCCCACCACGGCCGGACACGTACCCTGCGCGCAAATGAAATCGCTCATGTCCATCAGGTACAGCCCGTCCACCTTGCCCGCGTAGTCGTCCAATGGCGAGGACGCCGCCAACGAGTGCTCCAATGGCGCGTTGCAGTCGGGGGAATCCGGCCCCTTCTTCTGGACACACTCCGGCATGTTGATGCTGAAGCGCGGATTGTCCCGAACGCCCACGACGTCGATTCCGGCATCGGTAAAGGGCTTGATGCCTTCCAGGTAGCCCGGGACCTCTGTTTCAAACGGTTCAGTGACATGGGTCAGTGATGCCACCGTGAACACGGCATCCGGCTTGTGTTCCAGGACGTAAGCCGCGCTGGCTTTGTTGAACGCGTTGCAGTCGTCCGGCCGTTCCGTGGACTCCGCGCCGAACCGGCAATTGCCTTTCAGGAGCGTCACGACTTCCCAGCCATGCGCTTTTGCAATCGGGCCCAGTGCCGCCATGTACTGTTGCGCGTGCGAGTCACCCAGGACCACGATCTTCTTGGTGGTGACGTCCGGCGGATCGTTCTGGAGGCAGCCCTCCAGCAGAGGATCCGACGGGACGTTATCGCCGGTGCAGAGGCCGTCGATGTCCGCCCACTCATCCTTCATGGCGGCCGGCGCCGGGATGATCTTCGCTTCGGGAGTCGGCTGCCCGGCTTTGTCCGGTGCCAGCGCAGCGGCACCCGGGGTCAGCTCCATGGGCTGGTCCGCGATCGCCGCCCCCTCAGCCGAGATGGCACCCTGCCATGCGGTGACAGGCAGCGCGAGCAGGGCACCGCAGGAGGCAATCACGACGGCGGCACGCCAGGAGCGCACGTTGGGCCACTCCCAGCGGCGCATGGGACGTTCCACGAACCGGGTAGTGGCCACCGCCAGGATCATGGAAACGGCCATGATGGCCAGTCCTTGCAGCAGGTTGGGCGTGGCGGTTTCCGTCACCAGGAGGAAGAACACCAGGACCGGCCAGTGCCACAGGTACAAGGCGTAGGAGTTGTCCCCCACCATGACCACCGGGCGGGAGGCAAGGAAGCGGTCGGCTCCGATCCTGCTTCCGCTTTGCCCTGCCACGATCACTGCGGCCGCGGCCAGGGTGGGCCACAGGGCAACAAAGCCGGGGAACGAACGGTTAACCGTGAGCACCAGTCCACAGGAAAGCATGGCAGCCAGGCCGCCCCAGCCGAGGAACACGCGGAGCTTGGGACCCGGTTTCAGGTACGGCAAGGCCAGGGCGAGCAAGGATCCCAGCGCGAATTCCCACAGCCGGGTGCGGGTGTCGAAGTAGGCGTAGCTTTGGTTGCTGGCCGTCTGGTCGATGGAGTACACCAGCGACGCCACGAAGACGGCCCCGAACGCCACCAGGAGCAAAGACCGGTGGCCCGCTGCCTTCCTGCCGGGGAAGGCCTTGGCGAGGAAGGGCTGCAGCAGGGCCACGGCGGCGAAGATCAACGGCCACAGGATGAAGACCTGACCTTGGATCGACAAAGACCAGAAATGCTGGAGGGGGCTGGCGCCTGAATGGTTCTGGGCATAGTAGTCCACGGCGGAATCAGCCAGTTGCCAGTTCTGCCGGTACAGCAAAGAGGCCCAGGCCTCCGCCAGAACGTCCGGCCAGCGGCTCTGCGGGACAAACGCCCACGTGGCAGTGAGGACTCCCAGCAGCACAACGACGACGGCGGGCAGCAACCGCTTGAACACGTGCAGCCAGTGCTGCAGCAGGCGCAGGGGCTTGCCGCCTTCAAGTTTCCTGGTGAAGGACAGCGTCAGCAGGAATGCCGAGATGAGCAGGAATACGTCCACCCCGCCCGACACCCGGCCGAGCCAGATGTGGTACGTGACGACCATCAACACGGCCAGGGCCCGCAGGCCCTGGACCTCCGGCCGGAAGGTGCGTTCCGCCGTCGTGCTTTTTGTCTGTTCCGTCATTGCGCCCATCCAGTCGCGGCAAACCACCTCTCGGAGAACATATCGCCCATGCTCTTGACGTAAGTCCGGGACAAGTGGTTGTCGTCAAGGTAGACGAACACATTGCCGATGACGCTGGGGCACGTGGTTCCGTCACAAAGGAAATCGGTCATGTCCAGGAACGCGGCGTTACCGAAAGTTCCCTGCACCTGGGCGAACGGACTGGTTGGTGCAAGGACATCGGGCTGGTCCGACTTGCACTCGGCACTGTCCACGCCCTTGGCGAGGGCGCACTCGGTCACGTTGTAGTCGTACCGGGGGTTGTCGCGGACGGCCACCACCTGGATGCCGAGGTCGTTGAGATTGGTGACGGTCTGGTCGAAACCATAAACAAGCTTTTCATCCGGGGACGATGGGGATGCCATGGTGCCCACCATGAACACTGCGTCCGGAGTCTGAGACGCCACGTAGCGGAAGGCCGCAGAGTTGAACTCGTTGCACTGGTCCTCCGCGTCCGGGTTTTCCGGCATGAAATGGCAGCCGCCCAGGAGGAGCGCCGTCACCTTCCAGCGATGCGCTTCGGCCATGGGGCCAAGGGCCGCAAGCCATTGCTGGGAATGGGAATCCCCCAGCACCACAATGTTCTTCACGGCGTCATCGCCAACATCGTTTTGCTGGCAGTTCTCCGCGAGGAGCTTGTCCTCGGGTTTGTCGGCGCCCTCGCACGTGCCGTTCAGGCGGGCCCAATCCTCCGGCAACTGCTCGGCCGTGGGCAGGGTCTTGGCTCCCTCGCTCACCAGATTGACGTAACCCGGAAGCAACGCGTGCGCGCCGGGGTTGTCATTGAAGGCTTGGGTTTCAGCGGCCTTTTGGTCAAGGTACTGCTTGTACTGGAAGCCCACCATCGGAGCGCTGGCAACCGCCAGGCATACGGCGATGGAGATGGCAGCGCGGCGCCGCTTCACCTCCGGCCACTTCCATTCGCGGAAGGGCTTCTCCACGTACTTGGTGGTAAGGAATGCCAGGCCCAAAGCAAGGGCAATGATCGCCGAGCCGGACAACCAACCGGCGTGGTCCTTGCCGCTCCAAGCCAGGTAGATCACCAGGATGGGCCAATGCCACAGATATAGCCCGTAGGAATTGTCCCCCAGGCGGACGAGGAACTTTGAACTCAGGATGCGGTCCACGCCGAGGCGGCTGCCCGTTTGGCCTGCTGCGATGACGGCAACGGCGGCAAGGGTTGGCCACAGGGCGACGAAGCCCGGGAACGCCGTCTGCACCTGCAGGAGGATGCCGCAACTGAGCATGGCGGCGACCCCCACCCAACCCATCACCACACGGACGGGTTTGGAGAAGTCGAGGGCAGGCAGGATCAGGGCAACCAAGGTTCCCAAGGCAAATTCCCATAGCCGGGCGAACGTATCGAAGTAGGCCACCGCCTGGTTGTTGGCGGTGAAGATGATGGAGTACGTCAGCGAAGCGATGAAGATCAGCGCGAAAACGTAGGCCAACGACGCCCGGTAACGGAGCTGGAACTTCCGGCACACCACTGCCACGGCGGCGAAAATGGCCGGCCACAGGATGAACACCTGCCCTTGGATGGACAGCGACCAGAAGTGCTGGAGGGGGCTGGCGAGGCTGTGGTCTGTTGCGTAGTAGTTGACCGCCAGCGTCTGAAGCAGCCAGTTCTCAAAATAGAACAACGACGCCCAGCCTTGGTTCACCACTTCCACCCACCGCGTGGGCGGCAGGAACACAAAGGTGGCGGCCAGGGTGCCAAGCAGAACGACGACGACGGCCGGCAGCAGGCGCCGGAACAGGTGCAGCCAATGCCGGACCAAGTCCATGGGACGGCGCTGCTTGTAGCGCCCGGTGAACTGGAGCGTCATGAGGAACGCCGAGATCAGCAGGAAGACGTCCACACCGCCGGAGACGCGGCCGATCCAGATGTGGTAGCTGACCACCATAAGGACTGCGAGCGAACGGAGACCCTGTATTTCCGGGCGGAATTTTGACTTGGCAACGGGTCCATGAGCCCGCCTGTCGGGACGGGCGGGCTGTTGGATCGTTGATGCAGACACGTTAGGCGATTCCTCAGGGGCTATTTTGCAAAGGTTCCATCATATGCGGTTTGGAGCATGCGACCCAGTCAAGTGGCTTGACCGGAGGCGCGGGGGAACGCCAATCAGCGCACCTTGCACTAAGGATCGGGACCGTGCCGGGGCTGCGCCCGGAGGACCAACACTGCTGTGACGAGGCAAAACGATAATAAGGGTACTTAGTCAAGACTACCGACCGCAATGTGACGCATTCCACGCAAAGAATCAGCCGGTTGCCGGGCTTCCGACCCAATGACGTCGGCCGGGACCGGGACGTGATGGAGGGACGGCCGAAAGCCGGCGGGACGTGATAGAGGGACGGCCGAAAGCCGGCGGGAGGTGATAGAGGGACCGTTTGCAGCCGCGGCGAGGCAGCAAAAAGCCCCGGCCACTGGGCGTGACCGGGGCTCTTTGGGGCAGGCAGCCTAGTGCTGGTGGCCTGCGTGTGCGTCTTCTTCCTCGGCCGGCTTCTCGGCAACCAGGGTCTCGGTGGTGAGAACCAGGGCAGCGATCGAAGCGGCGTTGCGGAGGGCGGAGCGGGTGACCTTGACGGGGTCGATGATGCCGGCAGCCGTCAGGTCCTCGTACTCGCCGGACTTGGCGTTGAAGCCGTGGTTCGCCTCGAGCTCGGAAACCTTGGCAACCACAACGTAGCCGTCAAAGCCTGCATTCTGGGCAATCCAGCGCAGCGGCTGGGTCAGTGCACGGCGGACGATGCCAACCGCAGCGGCGGCGTCGCCTTCGAGTGCCTTGACGGCCGGGTCCTCGTCCAGGGCCTTGAGAGCGTGGATGAGGGCCGAGCCACCGCCGGAAACGATGCCTTCTTCAAGGGCGGCACGCGTAGAGGAAACAGCGTCCTCGATGCGGTGCTTCTTTTCCTTGAGCTCCACTTCGGTAGCAGCGCCAACCTTGATGACGCCGATGCCGCCGGCCAGCTTGGCCAGGCGTTCCTGCAGCTTCTCGCGGTCCCAGTCGGAGTCGGTGCGGGCGAGCTCAGCACGGAGCTGGGCAACGCGGTCCGCAACGTCCTGCTCGGTTCCGGCGCCGTCAACAATGGTGGTGTGGTCCTTGGTGACGGTGATACGGCGGGCCGTACCCAGCACCTCCAGACCAACGGTGTCCAGGCTCAGGCCCAGGTCCGGGGAAACAACCTGCGCACCGGTGAGGGTGGCGATGTCCTGCAGCATGGCCTTTCGGCGGTCGCCGAAGCCGGGAGCCTTGACGGCAACAACGTTGAGCGTGCCGCGGATGCGGTTGACGATCAGCGTGGACAGGGCTTCGCCCTCGATGTCCTCGGCGATGATGAAGAGCGGCTTGGAGGCCTGCAGCGCCTTCTCCAGCAGCGGCAGGAATTCCTGCAGCGAGGAGATCTTGCCCTGGTTGATCAGGATCAGGGCGTCTTCGAGGACGGCTTCCTGGCGTTCTGCGTCGGTGACGAAGTACGGGGAAAGGTAGCCCTTGTCGAACTGCATGCCTTCGGTGAGGACGAGTTCGGTCTGGGTAGTGGAAGACTCTTCGATGGTGATGACCCCATCCTTGCCCACCTTGCCGAAGGCCTCCGCCAGCAGTTCGCCAACCTCTTCGCTCTGCGCGGAGATGGCAGCGACGTTGGCAACCTGGGTGCCTTCGACTTCGCGGGCGTTCTCCAGCAGGCGGGCGGCAACGGCCTCGACGGAAACCTCGATGCCGCGCTTGATTTCGCCCGGTGCGGCGCCGGCTGCAACGTTGCGCAGGCCTTCCTTGACCAGGGCCTGTGCAAGCACGGTGGCGGTGGTGGTACCGTCACCGGCAACATCGTTGGTCTTGGTGGCGACTTCCTTGGCAAGCTGTGCGCCAAGGTTCTCGTAGGGGTCGTCCAGCTCAACTTCGCGGGCGATCGTCACGCCGTCGTTGGTGATCGTGGGGGCGCCCCACTTCTTGTCCAGGACGACGTTGCGGCCGCGGGGACCAAGCGTCACCTTGACGGTGTTGGCGAGCTTGTCGATACCGGCCTCGAGGGACCGGCGGGCAGCGTCGTTAAACGCAAGCTGCTTTGCCATGGTTATGTCCTTTCAGAACGGAAAACCCGCACCGCAGGCGGCTGGAAGATATTCCAAGCGGGCCTGCAGCGCGGGATTCCAGGAAGTTACTTTACGACGATCGCGAGGACGTCGCGGGCGGACAGAACGAGGTACTCGTTGCCACCGGTCTTGACTTCGGTTCCACCGTACTTGGAGTAGATAACGACGTCGCCAACAGCTACGTCAACCGGCACGCGGTTGCCGTTGTCATCGAAGCGGCCGGGGCCGATTGCAACAACTTCGCCCTCCTGCGGCTTCTCCTGTGCGGAGTCCGGAATGACCAGGCCGGAAGCCGTGGTCTGCTCTGCTTCGAGCGGGCGAACAACAATACGATCCTCAAGAGGCTTAATCGAGACCGACACTCGGATCTCTCCTTTTCATGAGCTGATTCATGGACTAAGAACAAGGGTGCCGAGGCGTGCAACCGTCGTCGCGGTGCCGGCAGCGTACCTGGCGGTAGTGGTTAGCACCCTCACGGGGAGAGTGCTAACAAGACTCTATGTAAGGCGTTAGCACTCGGTCAAGGTGAGTGCCAGCATTTCGTCATGGGTGAACCCGGACTACTTATCCCGGAGGTCCTCGAGATCGTAGTCCTCGTCGTCGTTGCCGCCCGCCGTTCCGCGGTTCAGGTACAGCACGACGCCGGCGCCGATAGCTACGACGCCGGAGATCACCAGACCGATGATTCCCCCTGCACGGGCGCCGCTGTGCAGCTCGCGGATATCGCGGGCCTCGTCCGTCGCGTCGCCAATGTTTTTTCCGGAGACGGAATAGGCAGCTGCGTTGAAGGCGTCCAAGGCGAAAATAACGATCAACAGCGCCACGCAGACGACGGCGATAACGACGCCGGCGATCAACGCCGGGCGGGCGTAAGCAGAAAGCGACCGGCCCGGGCTATGCTCTTCGGCTCCGGAACGGGCGGAACTGTGGTCGTCCGGATTGTTGGTGTCGGAGGGCTGCGGGGCTGCGGTGTCTTCCATGAAAACAACCCTATCCGGATGATCTGGCCCGTCCCGGCCCGCGGGACATAAACGTTAGGCTGGATGGCATGCCCCACGCTCCCCAGGACCACCTCGCGCCGTTGCTGACTACCGAAGGATGGGAGCTTCTCGCCTCGTTAGGGCCCTACAAAGAGGCCGACGCCATGGCAGTGAACCAGGAACTGCGCAAGGCCGGGCACCCGGCAGAGCTGGTCGCCGCGGTCCTTACCCAATCCCGCCTCAGGACCCGCGCGGAGGCAAAGTTCGGAGAGTTCGCCCGGCAAATGCTCTTCACCCAGGCCGGCCTGGAACAAGCCACCAGGCTCAACGTTGCGGCACGTCACGCTGAACGTTTCGCCAAAGCCGGAATTTCGCACGTGGCTGACCTGGGTTGTGGATTGGGCGCCGATTCCATGGCAATGGCCTCCATGGACATCAACGTCACCGCCGTTGAAATGGACGAGACCACAGCCGCGTGCGCCACTATCAACCTCATGCCGTTCCCCCACGCCAAGGTCCTTCATTCCGATGCCACCTCCGTTGACCTGGACGGCGTGGACGGGGTGTGGCTTGATCCGGCACGGCGCACCACGTCCACCTCCGGAACCAAGCGGATCTGGGACCCGGAAGCTTTCTCTCCGCCGTTGTCGTTCGTGGAAGGCCTTGCCGCCACGGGACGCGCAGTCGGCGTCAAAATGGGTCCGGGCATGCCTCACGAATCAGTTCCCGCAGGCTGCGAAGCGCAGTGGGTGTCCGTAGGGGGCGACGTCACAGAGGTGACGCTGTGGTTCAACGCAGTGGCGCGGCCCGGTGTCCGTCGGGCGGCCATGGTAATCGGCCCCCAGGGCGCTGCGGAGATCACCAGCGGTGAGGATTTCGACGGCGGCCCGGCAGCCGCCGTCGGGCCCGTGGAGGGATTCCTGTACGAGCCGGACGGCGCAGTGATCCGGGCGGGCCTCGTCGCGGATGTGGCAGGAATGCTGAACGGCCACTTGGTGGACGAGCACATTGCCTACATCTGCGCGCCGGAGCTGCGCGACACGCCCTTCGCCCGCGCCTACCGGGTGCTGGACGTCATGCCATACAACGTCAAAGCCCTCAAGGCCTGGGTAAAAGCGAACGGAATCGGCGTACTGGACATCAAGAAGCGCGGAACAGCGGTCACGCCGGAAGAGCTCCGCAAGCAACTCCTGCCGGGCAAACCTGCCGGGAAAGCCGGAAAACCCAAGACAGCCACCCTGGTCCTCACCCGGATCGGGGAGGAGAGGGTGGCCGTCGTCGTGGAGCCGGTCAGCGCCTGACACAGGCCGGGGCGCTGGCGGGAGGGCCCCGGGGCCCGACCTTAGGCTTGGCGCCGCGAAAACTCCGACGCTTCGCGGACCTGTTCGGGAGTGGGACGGACGCCCGTGTACAGAACGAACTGTTCTTCCGCCTGGATGGCAATCACTTCCGCTCCCGTGATGACGGGCTTGCCGGCCTGGCGCGCCGCAGCGATCAGCGGAGTCTCAGACGGCAAGGCGACGACGTCGAACACCACCTTCGCCGCTGCAATGGTGGCGTCGTCGAAGGACTGGGCAGTCTCGTCGGCACCGGCCATGCCCAGCGGCGTGACGTTGATGATGAGGTCCGCTGTGGAGCCGTTCACGTCGTCCCGCCACGTAAAGCCATACAGCCCTGCGAGCGCCCTGCCCGTGGTTTCGTTGCGCGCCACGATAGTCACGTCGGTGAACCCGGCGTCACGGAGGGCGGCGGCCACTGCTTTGGCCATCCCGCCCGCGCCACGGAGCAGTACTGAGTGGCTGGTCGGCACCTCGTGGTCGTTCAGGAGCCGCGCGATGGCAATGTAGTCGGTGTTGTAGGCAGTGAGGACGCCGTCATTGTTCACGATCGTGTTGACGGAGTCGATGGCCTTCGCTGACGGGTCCATGACGTCCACCAGGTCAATGACCTGCTCCTTGTAGGGCATGGAGACTGCGGCGCCACGGATGGGAAGCCCGCGGATGCCCGCGACCGCCAGGGTGATGTCCGCGGGGGCGAAGGCTTTGTAAACGAAGTTCAGGCCCAACTGGTCATAGAGATAGTTATGGAACCTGGTCCCGATGTTGCTGGGTCGCGCAGCCAGCGAGATGCACAGGGACATGTCTTTGTTGAGGATGGGCATGCATCCATTAAACAGCCCGGACAGGGCGGGTGGACTACTAAGTCATATTTATGAACGCCGACCCGCCCGTGGTTCCGGCTAGCCTTGCCGGGCCTTCATGCGCGGGTTCTGCTTGTTGATCACGAACGTGCGTCCGCGCCGCCGCACGATCTGGGCTCCGGGAATCTTCTTCAAGGCACGGAGCGAGTTGCGGACTTTCATTGGTGTTCTCCTTTGTGTTGTAGGGCTAGAGGGCTTTGCTGAGCTCGAACGGGTCATCCCACGCCGCGGGTTGGGCCTCCATCTCCGCCTCGGTCAGCTGGCAGCCATCCAACAGCTGCCTGATTTCTTGGGCGTTCATGTCTTCCGACCGTCCGGTGAGGGCCAGCACGGTTCCGCGGTCGCCATGGAGGGGGCGCCCGTTAAGGACTATGTCGACGCCGGTGTCCGGCTTTGCCTGTGCGGCCGCGTCGACTGTCCAGGGCCCTGTGCTTTCGAGCCAAACGCGAGGGCCTATCCCCTGAACTGCGATCCGGATGTTGGCGGCCGAGGCAATCCAAAGGCGGCCCCGCATCCAGTGGGTGCCGGCGGCCAGCTGTGGCAGGACTTCACGAAAACGGCCGGGATGGAGTGGCTTGGACAGAGCGTGGAGGACGGTGCTGAACGTCCCCGTGGCGTCGTCCTGTGGACGGCGAACCTCACCGGGCCTGGTCCGGGCGACTGCCTCGGCGTGGTCGTAGCATCCAGGCGTGAACTTATCAGCGGATCCGATAACGGCAGCATGCGGCGCCAACTGCCCAAGGAGTTCTACGCCGGCCCGCCAGTGCGCGCTGTCAATCCGCGTTTCACCGCTCAGCCCGGCACTGAGGCCCGGAAACAGCATGACGGAGTCCACGTGGCCCAATTCTCCGATGAGGAACTCACCGCTGGTCCGGTCGTCTTCGGGCATTGCGGTGAAGCCGGACTCATACAGGGTGTGCCGGTCCCACATGTGGTCCTCGAGCTCCGCGGGGTCGACTGCCAGCACCGCGTTGTCGATGACCATGGGGCCATCCAGGGCCTGTTTCAGTTCGGCTGCCGCCATGGCTGCTGCCACTCCCGGCGGGAGTCCCAGGACTACTTGGTCGAAGCCGCCGGAAGCGAGCCGCTCCGCGGTAGGGACCACATCCAGGCGGACGGTGCAGCTGAGGCAGCCGTGCTCCAGAACCGTGGTTTCACGCTCAAAGAGTTGGCCGTCCCGGTAAACCCTCCGCAGGACGAGCGACCCGTCCAGGAGGTCGTGGAGGACTACCGCCGAGTTGCCGTGGGTACGGCCAAGCCGGGCAGCAGCAGAATCCCGGCAATGGGTGTCCAGTGAGCTAACGACGGTGATGTGCATGAAAACCATCATAATTGAGAATTGTTCTCAATAGCAAGAAAGGGGGAAGAGGTTAACCTTCGCCCGTCCGGTGCCCTGGGCTGCACTAGACTTGATCCGACCGCTGGCGGCCCCGCAGCGGGGCGGCGTCCGGCCGAATGACAAAACAACGAGGGGACTACGTGCACATAGAGTTTGCGCCATCCAGGCAATCGACGCTGGGTGTGGAATGGGAGCTGGGGCTCGTCAGCGCACGCACAGGAGAACTCGTTTCGGTCGCGAACGACGTCCTCAGGGGCGTCGCCGCCAATCATCCGGACCTCAACGAGGACGACGAGCACCCCCATATCAAGCGGGAGCTGCTCCTCAATACAGTCGAACTGGTCACAGGCGTATGCAACACGGTCAAAGAAGCCAAAGAAGACCTCAGCCGTTCGCTGGCAGCGGTCCGCGAGGTCACGGATTCCATGGGCGTTGAGGTTTTCTGCGCCGGAAGCCACCCCTTCAGCCCTCCCCTCCTCCAACCGGTGACGGACAAGGAGCGCTACGCCAAGTTGATCGAGCGTACCCAGTGGTGGGGACGCCAGATGGTGATCTACGGCGTCCACGTCCACGTCGGCATCGACCGCCGGGACAAGGTCCTTCCGATCCTTGATGGACTGGTCAACTACTTCCCGCACTTCCAGGCCCTCTCGGCCTCCAGCCCCTACTGGTCCGGCGAAGAAACAGGGTACGCGTCCCAGCGGGCCCTGATGTTCCAGCAGTTGCCTACCGCAGGGCTGCCCTTCCAGTTCCAATCCTGGGAGGCCTACGAGTCCTATGTGCAGGACATGTTTACCACTGGTGTCATCGATGCCATTTCGGAAATCCGCTGGGACATCAGGCCTGTGGCGGCGCTCGGAACTATCGAGATGCGCATTTGCGATGGCCTGGCAACGCTGGAGGAAGTCGGCGCCATCGCCGCCCTGACGCAGTGCCTGGTCCACGAATTTTCCGGAATCCTGGACGCAGGGGGCACTATTCCCACCATGCCGCCGTGGCACGTGCAGGAGAACAAGTGGCGTGCAGCCCGGTATGGCATGGAAGCCATCATCATCCTGGACGCCGAAGGCAACGAGAAACTCGTCACCGAGCACCTCACCGAAACCCTGGCACGGCTTGAGCCCATTGCCGCCGAGCTGGGCTGCTCGGAGGAACTCGCCGACGTCGCCAAAATCATCGAGCGGGGTGCCAGCTACCAGCGCCAGCGCCGTGTGGCCGCCGAACACAATGGCGATCTGCAGGCCGTGGTGATGGACCTCGTCCAGCAGATGCGCAAAGGCCCCGACGCCTGATCCCGCACCGGCTAGGTCGGGGCCGCACCGGTTAGGTCGGGGTCAGGCCGGGACCGACACCGTGGTGACGGGCATGGAGGAATCCGGCGCAAACGCCACCCCGCTGGGGGCTATCCCTCCCATGATGAGCTGAGCTCCGAGGGCAGCAACCATGGCACCGTTGTCCGTGCACAGGTTCAGCGGCGGGACGTGCAGCTTGATCCCGGCCGAAGCACACCGCTGTCCGGTCAGTTCGCGGAGCCGGGAGTTGGCGGCGACGCCGCCTCCCAGCAAGAGGTCGGTGATGCCATGCTCCTTGCAGGCCAGAACGGCTTTGGACGTAATAACGTCCACAACAGCCTCTTGGAAAGCCGCCGCGATGTCCGCCACGGGAACCTCTTCACCGCGGGCTTCGAATTGCTCCACGCAGCGCGCCACAGCCGTTTTGAGGCCGCTGAAGGACCAGTCATAGCGGTGCGGACCTTTTTCCTCGGCGGTGCCCATGTACTTGGGCTGGGTCAGGCCGCGCGGGAAGCGGATGGCTTTCGGGTTCCCCTGGCGTGCCAGCTTGTCGATGGCCGGACCACCCGGATAGCCCAGGCCCAGAATGCGGGCAACCTTGTCGTAAGCCTCCCCTGCGGCGTCATCGATCGTGGAACCCAGGAGTTCAACGTCATCGGTGATGCTCCGGATCCGGAGGATCTCCGTGTGTCCTCCGGAGACCAGGAGGGCACCCAGGTTCTCCGGCAGTTGCCCGGCGGCACCCAGGCCGGCGGCAGCACCGGCGTCGTGCTGTGCATCCAGAAGGCCGACGCCCACATGCGCCACCAAGTGGTTGATCGCGTAAAGCGGCTTGCCGGTGGCTACTGCGAGCGCCTTGGCCGCGCAGACGCCCACCATGAGGGCTCCGGCCAGGCCGGGCCCGGACGTGACGGCAATCGCGTCGATGTCCTCCAGTGTCACTCCCGCTTCCTGCAGCGATTCCTGCAGCGTCGGGACGAAGGCGTCCAGGTGCGCCCGTGAGGCGATTTCCGGAATGACTCCGCCGAAGCGGACATGTTCGTCCATGGACGAGGAGACCGTATTGGTCAGCAGCGTCGTCCCCCGCACAATGCCGACGCCGGTCTCGTCGCAGGAGGACTCGATGCCCAGGACCAGTGGTTCCTTGGGGAATGCGGCGTTGGGAAGTACGGCGCTCACGCCTCTGCTCCTTCTGTGGACCCGGCAACATTCAGTGGCAGCCGCATGATCAAGGCATCGGTGCCATCCCGGTAGTAGCGCGGGCGGATATGGATCTGTTCGAAGCCGAAGCGGCGGTACAGCTGTTGCGCCCGCGGGTTGTCTGCACGGACCTCCAGCAAGACATCAGCGGCCTTGCGGCGCCGCGCTTCGTCGATGAGTTCGGTGAGGATCGCTGAGCCGATGCCCTTGCCTTCGCATTCAGGCACGACGGCGATCGTCTGGATGTCCGCGATGGGCTCAATGCACATCAAACCCGCGTAGGCGATAATTTCACCCGCGGACTCTGCCACCACATAACGGCGTGTTTCGGGCTGGGACAGCTCATCGAAGAACATCTGCAGCGGCCAGGCGTCGATTGGAAACAGCCTGCGTTCCAAGGCCTCCACTGCGGGCACGTCTGCGTCTGTCATGTCCCGGAGGGAGATGCCGGCACGTTCGAGGTTGGGAGACAGCTTCATCACAAGGCCCGCTTCCGGGGTCCAGGCACCTGGGCATCGGACTCGCGCAGGTAAAGGGGTGTCGAATCCAGCAGGGTCTCCCCCGCGGCGAGCTTCGCCAAGGCGAACTGTCCCAAGGAAGCGGCGTCCGGCTGCGTCGCAGCGAAGTCTTCATTGGCGTCCAGGACCTCAGAGTACAAGCCGGCTCCGGCGCCGAACACGGGAAGATCCGGCAGTTGGGCCGCGAAGCCCACATGGGGACCATCCACCAGGTGGGGAAGTTGGCCATCAGCCAAGGTGTAGCGCGCCCAATAAACCTCTTTGCGCCGGGCATCCGTGGCCACCAGGAATTCCGGAACGGCGGACGTGGATCCGGCCACCTCCAAGGCGATGGCGTCCAGGCTCATCTGCCCGTACAGCGGCTTGTTCCAGACGAAAGACAGTGTCCGGGCCGTGGCGATGCCGGAGCGCAAGCCCGTGAAGGGACCGGGGCCGACGCCGGTGACGATGGCATCGATGTCCGCACCCGTGATGCCGGCGCGTGCCAGGAGCTGCCCGATCCTGGGCGCCAGGACTTCCGCATGGCTACGGGTGTCCTCGGTGACGAAGGAATCCACCACGGTTTCCAAGGCTTCATCGGAAATGAGCGCGGCACTGGCAACGGCGGAAGTGTCTATGGCCAGGATCAGCATCAGTTGTTTTCCCCTGTCAGCGCGGTTACCAGGACGTCCGGTGCTTCCGCCCAGCGGGGACCGTAGCCGCGGAAAACGATCGTCCGTGGCTCGTCGTCCTCCTCGGTATCGAAGTCAAGGACGTCGTCCTGCCGGGGAGTGTCACTTTCCGGCGTGGATTCGCCGCCGACGGCCCGGTGCAGTTCCACGTCCAGACGGCTTTCGGCAAGATGCTCCACCCGGTCGCGGCCCCATTCCACCACCGTCACGGACGTATCCATGGTGTTTTCGAGGTCAATGTCATCGATTTCGGCCGCCGACTCAAGGCGGTAGGCATCCACGTGCACCAGGTCCGGACCGCCGGGCCGGGGTCCGTCCGGAAGATTGGGATGGATGCGTACCAGGACGAAAGTGGGCGAGATGATGCCCGCCCGGACACCCAGGCCCTGGCCGAGGCCCTGGGTGAACGTTGTCTTGCCCGCACCCAGTTCACCGGTGAGGACCAGGAGATCTCCTGCTTCCAGTACCCCGCCCAGAGCTGCGGCGAGCGCGTGTGTCTGCTCCGCCGTCGTGACGTTGAAGCGGCGTTCCCATTGCGGTTGGTTCACAGCGAGGCTGCCTTCGCGGCCGCCTCGCTGGGCCGGACCGAGCCGGCAGCTGATTCAGCCCCGACCGCTGGCCCGGCAGCGGACTCATTGACGTAGGTGCGCGGAACACGGGGGCTGATGCGGGTGACGATCTCGTAGTTGATGGTGCCTGCGGCGCGGCCCCAATCGTCCGCGGTGGGACCGTCGTCGGTGCCTTCACCGAACATGACCGCCTCAGCGCCCTTGAGGTCGACTGCTTCCTCAGGCGTCAGCGGCCCGAAGTCGATCACCATCTGGTCCATGGCGATCCTGCCCACCACCGGGTACGTGACGCCGTTGACGCGGATCGGCCCGCCGGTGGCCACCCGCGGAACACCGTCCGCGTACCCCAGGGGGATCAGGCCCAGCGTGGTCTGGCCGGCGGTGTGATAGTTCAGTCCATAGGACACGCCTTGGCCCTCAGGGACCGTCTTGCAGTTGGAAACAAGGGTGCGGACCGTCATGGCCGGGCGGAGGCCCAGTTCGGCGGAAGTGGCACCTTGGAACGGTGAGAGTCCGTAAATACCCAGCCCGACGCGGACCAGGTCGAAGTGTGAATCGGGACGTGACAGGGTGGCCGGAGTATTGGCGATGTGGCGGACTTCCGTATCCACGCCGGCGTCCTCCGCAATGGCGATTGCTTCCCGGAAGACAGCCAGTTGCTGGTCCGTCTCCGGCCGCTGCGGTTCATCGGCTACGGCCAGATGCGAGAAGATGCCCACGACGCGCAGGAGCCCTTCGTCCTGGTACTCCATGGCCTGGCCCACCAACTGGTCCCAGTCGGCTATGGGGCAGCCGTTGCGGCCAAGGCCGGTATCGATCTTCAGGTGGACCCTGGCGGGACGTTCCTGCTCACGGGCCGCCGCGACCACCGCGTCCAGCTCCCAACCGGAGACCCCGACGTCGACGCCGGCGGCCACTGCCGCTTGGAAGTTGCTTTCCCGCGTGTGCAGCCAAGCCAGCATGGGGGCATCGAGGCCGGCTGCCCGCAGGGCCAACGCCTCGGAAATATGGGCAACCCCAAGCCAGCTGGCTCCTGCTTCCAGTGCTGCGCGGGCAACCTGCACCGCGCCGTGCCCGTAAGCATCGGCCTTCACGACGGCCATGACGTTGGCCGGGGAAGCGATTCCGGCGAACTGACGAACGTTGTGCCGCACGGCTTCGAGGTCGATCACGGCGGAGCGCTCAAGCACCGCTGTTTTGGCGATTGATGGTTTCGACCCGATTCCGATGTCTGCAGCTGCTTCGTAAGTCACCCTAGAGATTCTAGTGGCGCCAGTGAACTGCCGTTAACTGCGGGAAGGTTGGCGGCCCGCCGCTACTGCGCGTCGGACAGGTGCGCAATGGTCGCCCTGGCCCGGCGCTGCGCTTCGGCGGGGATGTCCTTGACGATCGGTTCCAGGAAGGCGAACCGCCTGAGCCATTGGCTCGTTTGGCGTTCCTTCCGTGCGTTGGCGCGCTGCCACCAGTCGGCGATGTCACCCCATCCGGGCGCCGCGAGCGAGCCGCCCACCTGCTGCACTGCCAGCGAGGCGCACAGGTTGGCGAACCGCAAGCGGTCCCCGAGCTTCCACCCGGCAAGGCTTCCTACGATGAAGGCCGCATCGAAGCAATCTCCTGCTCCGGTGGGGTCCGACGCCGGCACCGGCAGGGAAGGCACCCATTCTTCCTCGCCCGTTTCGGAGTCCACCGCCATGGCCCCTTGCGCCCCGAGCGTCACCACGGCCACGGGAACACGGTCGGCCAGGGAATACAGGGCAGCCCAGGGATCGGCTTTGCCGGTGAAGGCCATGGCCTCGGGCGCGTTGGGGAGGAACGCGTGGAAGTGTTCCAGTTGCTCCAGCCTGCGGTGGGACCATTCACCGCTGGGGTCCCAGCCGGCGACCCCGAAAAGTTTGGTGCCGCTTTCCTTCGCTGTGAGCATCCACGGCTCCAGCTCCTCGCCGAGATCCGCGACGGCGGCGAGCGCCTTGGGCGGTTTGCCGATCATCTCCGAGGCATTGACGGGGGCGGGATGGCCGTGGGTGACCATGGACCGGTCCTGGTTGACACACATGGACACCGTCACCGGAGAGTGCCAGCCCGGGATCCTGCGTGAGAGCGAAAGGTCCACGTGTTCCTGGGATTCGAGGATCTGCCAGTTGTAATCCCCGTAGCCGTCATCACCGAAAGTGGCCGCGAGGCTGGTCCGCAAACCCAGCCTGGCAGCGGCAATCGCCTGGTTGGCCACTCCCCCGGGACAACTGCCCATCCCTTCGCTCCACACTTCAGTGCCCGGTTCCGGGGAATGCGGAAGGCCGGTGAAAATGATGTCCTGGAAAACAGTCCCGGTAAGAAGTAGATCGCACTGGTGGTCGCCGTCGGGCCTTACAGCGGCAAGGGGATCGAAGCGACGCTGTGGCATTGCATCCATGCACGGCACACTACGCTGCACCCTCCGGGCTGCATAGACTCGAATCATGCGGCTCATGATCGCCGGCGGCGGCGGATTCCGGGTTCCCCTCATCTACCGCGCCTTGTGCTCCGGTCCTTTCGCGGATGTGGTGGACGAGTTGGTGCTCTACGACGTCGATCCGTCCCGCCTGGCGGCTGTTGAAGCCGTCCTCCGGGACATGCCGGTTGCGGACGGCGCGCCGCCCGCCGTCGTGACTTCCACAGACCTTGGCGCTGCATTGACGGGCACCGACGTGGTTTTCGCGGCCATCCGCCCAGGCGGTACGGCCGGCCGGATCATCGATGAACGCGTCCCGCTGGACCTCGGCCTCCTGGGGCAGGAGACCACGGGCGCAGGCGGGATTTCCTACGCCCTCCGGACCATTCCGCGGATGATCGAACTTGCCCGCGCCATGCGCCTGAACAGCCCGGACGCGTGGTTGATCAACTTCACCAATCCTGCCGGGATGGTGACCGAGGCGTTGGTGCCGGTGCTCGGACGGAAAGTGATCGGAATCTGCGATTCCGCCGGTGGCTTGGTCAAGCGCGCGGCGGCGGCCGCGGGCCATGCGTTGCCGGACGGAAGGCTCGACGGCGTGGGCTACTACGGGCTCAACCACCTGGGTTGGCTTTACCGCCTGGCACCGGAAGGACGGGACCTGCTCCCCGGCCTCCTTGCCGACCCCGCAGCGTTGGCGTCAATTGAGGAAGGCCGGCTCTTCGGGCAGCACACCCTGGAACTGCTCGGCTGCCTTCCGAACGAATATCTCTATTACTATTACGACACCCAGCAGGCCATCGACGGGATCCGCCGCCAAACGAGCACCCGCGGAGCATCGATCCATGACCAGCAGAAGGCCCTCTACACCGCGCTGGCAGGCCCTGCCAACGCCTACGCGTTATGGGAAGAAGCCCGCCGTTCCCGTGAGGAAGGCTATCTTGCGGAGTCGCGGTCCAAGGGCGAGCAAAGGGACGAGCAGGATCTGGCGGGGGGCGGCTACGAACGCGTTGCGCTGTCCGTCATGCGGGCGCTCTTCTCCGATTCTGCAGCTTCCGTGACGACGCAGTTGATCCTCAACGTTCCCAACTCGCCCGTGGCAGCCGTCCCGGGGGCTTCCCCGGTCGAGGTGGCGGTGCCCGGTTTGCCGGCGGACGCCGTCGTCGAGGTTCCCTGCGAGGTGACCTCCGACGGCGCCCTGCCGCTTCCGCAGGACCGCCCCGGCGGCCCGTTCCTCACCTTAATGCGCCACATCAAGGAAGTGGAAAGGCTCACGATCACCGCCGTGGTGGAGGGTGACCGGGAAGCCGCGGTGCAGGCGTTCGCCGCGCACCCTTTGGTGGGTTCCACTGAGCTGGGCCGCCGCCTCCTTGACGGGTATGAGGAGGGCTTCCCTGAACTCGCAGGGCTCTGGCGGGGACGCTAAAGCTCCTGGTACATCACGTGCAGGCCGACGTAGCCGATCTCCGGGTGCTCGAAGGCATCGGGGACGGTGGCCAGGATGCGGAAACCCATGGACTGCCAGAGCCACACAGCCCTGACGTTGCTTTCCACCACCGCGTTGAATTGCATGGAGCGGAAACCGGCGGCCTTCGCTTCCTTAAGGGAGTACGAGCACAGGGCGCGTGCCACCCCTTGGCCGGAATGCTTGGCGCCCACCATGTACCCCGCGTTAGCCACATGGCTGCCGCCGCCGGCCTGGTTGGGATGGAATTCACCGGTCCCCAGGACCGTGCCGTCTTCCCGGACCGCCACGAACGTCTGGCCCGGGGCGGCCTTCATCCACTTGGATTTGGCTGCTTCTTCATCGGTGTCCCGGTCCCACGTGAACGTTTCGCCCTCACGGATGACCGGTTCCATGACCGACCAAATGCCGGGCCAGTCATCAGGGGTTGCGGGGCGGATTTCAAAAGAATCGTCGTGGCTCACAGCGGACAGGCTAGCAGTTTGGCGTGCCTCCGGCAGGACCGCCGCAGGAGTAGTGTTTTCTGCAGGGAATTCCCTCGATACATCAGGGCAGGAGGTGAGCGGTGCCAATGATCCGCCGCGTCGCATTCCTGTCGCTGCACACCTCCCCCATGGAACAGCCGGGCGCAGGTGATGCCGGCGGCATGAACGTCTATGTGCGGGCGCTGGCCATGGCGCTGGCCGAGGTGGGCGTTGAGGTGGAGATCTTCACCCGTGCCACCACTGCCGGGCAGCCCGCCGTCGAACATCCCGGGCCGGGAGTCTGCGTCCACAACGTGATGGCCGGTCCGCGCCGCAAACTGCCCAAGGAAGAGCTTCCCGCCCTGTTGCACCAGATGGTGGATGAGATCGACCGCATCCGTAACCAGCAACCCCACGGCCGTTACGACGTCATCCATTCGCACTATTGGGTTTCCGGGGTTGCGGGCCTTGAGTTGTCCGAACGCTGGCGGCTGCCCCTGGTCCACACCATGCACACCATGGCCAAAGTCAAAAACCTCGTCCTTGAGTCCGGCGAGCGCCGCGAACCCCGCCGCCGGGAGGAGGGCGAGCAGAGGATCGTCGACGGCGCCACCCGGCTGATTGCCAACACCCCGGCTGAGGCGCAGGAGCTGGTGGCACACTACGGCGCTGACATCGACCGCATCGACGTGGCACCACCCGGAGTGGATCTGCGGGTTTTCACGCCCTCCTTCCGGCGCAAGGCCCGCAGGGAACACGACGTCGGCCCGGACACCTTCCACCTTGTCTTCGCCGGGCGGATCCAGCGGCTGAAGGGACCCCAGGTGTTCGTGAAGGCCGCCGGCCTCCTTCGCCAGCGCCGCCCGGACATCAACCTTGAACTGACCATCCTCGGATCGTTGAGCGGGGCCAAGGACTTCGACCTGACCAAGATCATCGAAGAAGCCGGGCTCAGCGATGTGGTCACCCACAGGCCGCCCGTAGTGGCGCCCGAGCTCGCAGGCTGGTTCCGGTCCGCTGACGTCGTGGTGATGCCTTCCTTCAGCGAGTCCTTCGGCCTGGTGGCCTTGGAAGCACAGGCGTGCGGCACTCCGGTCATTGCCACCAACGTCGGCGGGCTGACCCGGGCTGTGTCGGATGGCCGCACGGGGATCCTGGTGGACGGCCATGACCCTTCCGACTGGGCAGATGCCTTGGAGGACCTCTACGACGACGTCCGGACCCGTGAAGACATGGGCCGGGCCGCGGCGACATATGCCGAGTCCTTTGGCTGGCAGCGGACGGCGGCGATCACATTGGAAAGCTACCGGGAGTCAGTGGCCGGGCTGCTGGTTCCGGCTACCGGGAGCCTGGCCTGAGTGGCTGCTTCCGAGGGTCCGCGTGGGTGTGCTGATAGATTGTCGGGCACAGCGTAAGCACCCAGTCGAAGGACAACGATGTCTGAAAACAAAGTCTTGTCGGATCTTGAGATTGCCCGCCGTGCCGGCATCAGGCCCATTACGGAAATTGCCGAACGTGCCGGGATCAACGCTGACGCCCTGGAGCTTTACGGCCCGTACAAAGCCAAAATAAATCCGGCCCACCTGCGCCTGCCGGGCGGCAAGCCCGCGGGCAAAGTCGTCCTGGTTTCCGCCATGTCCCCCACGCCGGCCGGGGAGGGGAAATCCACCACCACCGTGGGACTGGCCGATTCCCTGGCACGTGCCGGGCACAAGGTGATGATTGCGCTCCGGGAACCGTCCCTTGGACCCATCCTGGGGATGAAGGGCGGCGCCACCGGCGGTGGCTACTCCCAGGTCCTCCCCATGGACGACATCAACCTCCATTTCACCGGAGACTTCCATGCCATCACCTCGGCCAACAACGCCCTCATGGCGCTCGTGGACAACCACATCTACCAGGGCAACCAACTGGGCATCGACCCCCGGCGGATGACGTTCAAGCGCGTCCTGGACATGAACGACCGCTCACTGCGGGAAATCGTCATCGGCCTCGGCGGCCCCGCCCAAGGCGTACCCCGGCAGGATGGTTTCGACATCACCGTCGCGTCCGAGATCATGGCCGTCTTCTGCCTCTCCTCGGACCTCGACGACCTCCGTACCCGGCTGGGCAGGATCACGTTCGGCTACACCTATGAGCGCAAGCCCGTCACCGTGGCCGACCTCGGCGTTGAAGGTGCCCTGACCCTGCTCCTCAAGGACGCCATCAAGCCGAACCTCGTCCAAACAATCGCGGGCACGCCGGCCCTGGTCCACGGCGGTCCCTTCGCCAATATCGCGCACGGCTGTAACTCACTCATTGCCACCCGTACCGCCCAGCAACTGGCCGACGTCGTGGTGACGGAAGCTGGATTCGGTGCGGACCTTGGTGCGGAGAAGTACATGGATATCAAGTCCCGAATCGCGGACGTGGCCCCGTCCGCCGTCGTGATTGTGGCCACCATCCGCGCCCTGAAGATGCAGGGCGGTGTCCCCAAGGACGAGTTGGGCGTGCCGAACGTGGAGGCGGTGGCCGCCGGCGTCGGCAACCTGAAACGGCACGTCGGAAACGTGGCCAAGTTTGGGATTTCGCCCGTGGTAGCCATCAATAAGTTCGGTACCGATACTCCCGAGGAACTTGACTGGCTCCTGGCCTGGTGCGCCGCGGAAGGTGTGCAGGCCGCCGCCGCCGATGTGTGGGGCCGGGGCGGCGGAGGCGACGGCGGGGACGAACTGGCGGCGAAGGTGGCAGCCGCGGTGGACGCGCCGTCGAACTTTCACCACCTGTACCCGCTCGAAATGCCGGTCGAGGACAAGATCCGGACCATTGTGCAGGAAATTTACGGTGCGGACGGCGTCGAATTCTCGGTCCCGGCGCTGCGGCGGCTGGCGGAGATCGAGAAGAACGGCTGGGGCGGCCTGCCCGTCTGCATGGCCAAGACCCAGTACTCGTTTACGGACGACGCGTCCCAGCTCGGAGCGCCGAAGGGATTCCGGGTGCATGTGCGGGAGCTCATTCCCAAGACCGGAGCGGGCTTCATCGTGGCGCTGACAGGCGCCGTCATGACCATGCCCGGCCTGCCCAAGGAACCGGCGGCGATGCGGATGAACGTGGACGAGGACGGCAACCCCACAGGCCTTTTCTGATCCTTTTCCACATCCCACCCCGTTCCGCGCGTTCCTCTTCCACATCCCGGGCCCTTTCCCACGTTCCTCTTCCACATCCCGGGCCCTTTCCCGCGTTCCTCTTCCACATCCCACGCGAACACGCGGAAACAAATGACGCCCCCGCACACAGTGCGGGGGCGTCAGAAGAACCGGGGTTTTGCTGTTTAGCGTTCGATGTCGCCGCGGATGAAGGCTTCGACCTTCTCGCGTGCGACGTCGTCGTTGAACTGCTCCGGCGGGGACTTCATGAAGTAGCTCGACGCGGAGAGCAGCGGGCCGCCGATGCCGCGGTCCAAACCGATCTTGGCGGCACGAATGGCGTCGATGATGACGCCTGCGGAGTTCGGGGAATCCCACACCTCGAGCTTGTATTCAAGGGAAACGGGCGCGTCACCGAAGTTGCGGCCCTCAAGGCGGACAAAAGCCCATTTGCGGTCATCAAGCCACGCGACGTAGTCCGACGGGCCGATGTGGACGTCGTCCGCATGCAGCTCAGCTTCAACGTTCGAGGTGACGGCCTGCGTCTTGGAGATCTTCTTGGATTCAAGGCGGTCACGCTCGAGCATGTTCTTGAAGTCCATGTTGCCGCCGACGTTCAGCTGGTACGTGCGGTCCAGGGTAACGCCACGGTCTTCGAACAGCTTGGCCATGACGCGGTGCGTGATAGTGGCACCGATCTGGCTCTTGATGTCGTCGCCAACAATCGGAATACCGGCCTCGGTGAACTTGTCAGCCCACTCCTTGGTACCGGCAATGAAGACGGGCAGGGCGTTCACGAAGGCAACACCGGCGTCGATGGCGCACTGGGCGTAGAACTTGGCAGCCTGGTCCGAACCGACGGGCAGGTAGCAGACCATGACATCCGCTTTGGCTTCGCGAAGGGCAGCGACGACGTCGACAGCTTCTTCGGGTGCCTCCACGATGGTTTCGCGGTAGTAGCGGCCAAGGCCGTCGAGCGTGTGGCCGCGCTGGACCTTGACGCCCGTAGCCGGGACATCGGCGATCTTGATGGTGTTGTTTTCGCTCGCACCGATGGCATCGGCGAGGTCCAGCCCGACCTTCTTGCTGTCGACGTCGAAAGCGGCGACGAACTGGACATCGTTGACGTGGTACGGACCGAACTCAACGTGCATCAGACCCGGAATCGTTGCTTTGGGGTCGGCGTCGCGGTAGTACTGGACACCCTGGACCAGCGATGCGGCGCAGTTACCTACGCCGACAATGGCAACACGAATCGGATGTGAAGACACGGAACTCCTTTGGGGAAACCTCAGGTGCCAAGCACCATCCGACTGAGCCCGGAGGGCGGCTTACAGGCACGGCGCCGCTCGGCGCCCACTTTGCATTGTAACCAACACCCGAGGAGCCCTTTTTGTTCCCGGCAGCCCCCCTCGCAATATGTCAGCGACGAACGTCGTCCGCCAAACACGACGGGATCTGGCAGAGCAACACCCCAAACACGACGGGATCTGGCAGAGCAACACCCCAAACACGACGGGATGTGAGAGAGCAACGACCCAAACACGACGGGATGTGAGAGAGCAAAGCGGGCGGCAGGTTACTTTTGGGCCCAGCGGTTGATGTCCGATTCGACGGCGAACTCATCGATTGCGGTGAGTTCGTCGTCGCTGAACCCCAGGTTGTTGATGGCGCTCAGGGTGTCCTCGAGTTGCGCAACGCTGGATGCACCGACGAGTGCGGAGGTCACGGGTGAACCCTTCGGCTGGTCGCGGAGGATCCAGGCGATCGCCATCTGGGCAAGCGTCTGACCGCGGCCTTCGGCGATGGCGTTCAGGCCCCGCACCCTGTCCAGCCGTTCCTCGGTCAGCGACGACTCGGAAAGGAAGCGTTCCTTCGCCGCGCGGGAGTCTGCAGGCACTCCGTTGAGGTAGCGGTTGGTCAGCATTCCTTGCGCCAAGGGCGAGAAGGCGATGGACCCCGCGCCCACTTGATCCAGTGCTTCGTAGAGGTTGGGCGCGCCGTCTTCGGTCCAGCGGTTCAGCATGGAATAGCTGGGCTGGTGAATCAGCAGGGGTGTGCCAAGGTCCTTCAGGATGCGGGCCGCCTCAAGCGTCTGCTCCGGAGTGTAGGAGGAGATACCCGCGTACAGCGCCTTGCCGGAGCGGACCGCGTAATCCAAGGCGCCCATGGTTTCTTCGAGTGGTGTCTCCGGGTCCGGGCGGTGGCTGTAGAAAATGTCCACGTAGTCCAGCCCCATGCGCTGCAGGGACTGGTCGAGGCTTGAGATGAGGTACTTGCGGGAGCCCCATTCACCGTAGGGTCCGGGCCACATGTAGTAACCGGCCTTGGTGGAGATGACCAGTTCGTCCCGGTACGGTTTGAAGTCCTCTTTGAGGTGCCGGCCGAAGTTGGTCTCCGCGGAACCGTCGGGCGGTCCGTAGTTGTTGGCGAGGTCGAAGTGGTTAACGCCCAGATCGAAGGCGCGGCGCAGGATGGCGCGCTGCTCGTCAAAACGTTTGTCGTCACCGAAGTTGTGCCACAAGCCCAGCGAGATGGCCGGAAGCTTCAATCCGCTCCGTCCAACGCGGCGGTAGGGCATGGTTTCGTAACGGTTCTCCGCAGCCGAATAAGTCATACGTACCATCCTGCCACCGGAGGCCGGACAGTGACGGCGCCGTCCGGAATGTGGGCGCCGCCACCTGACTGGGCCATTCGGCTTAGTTGACGCGTACGACGGCGGCGCTCTCACCCGGCAGGGTCAGCGAACCGTCGGCGATGACCGCTTCGGGTTCGGTTGCCAGGAGCAGGGTACCTTCGAGCGCAGTCTCCAGAGCTTCGCTGCCGAAGTTGCAGACGACGCGTACCTTGCCGCGGGAGAACTGCAGCCAGTGCTCGTCATCGTCGTATTCCACGGTGGTCTCGGCGAAGCCTCCGTCCGTCAGCTCCGGAGTTTCATGGCGCAGCCGTGCCAAATCCCGGTAGAGCTGCAGGAGCCGCGCATGGTTGCCCTGGCCGGCTTCCTCCCATTTCAGCTTGGAACGCTGGAAGGTTTCCGGGTCCTGGGGATCGGGTACCACGTCCGGGTCCCAACCCATCCGTTCGAATTCCTTGATCCTTCCTTCGGCCGTCGCCTTGCCGAGATCCGGTTCGGGGTGGGATGTGAAGAACTGCCATGGCGTGGATGCGGCAAACTCTTCGCCCATGAAAAGCATTGGGGTGAAGGGCGAGGTCATGGTGACCACCGCCCCGATCGCCAGCTTCCCGTCGGAGAGGGACGATGTGAGCCGGTCCCCTGTGGCGCGGTTCCCGATTTGGTCGTGGTTCTGCAAGCAGACCACCAGGGCTGATGGGTGGGCCAGGTCCTGCCGGATGGGCCGCCCATGGTGGCGTTCCCGGAAGCTGGAGTAGCTGCCGTCGTGCAGGAATCCGTGTTCCAGTACCTTCGCTAGGACGGCGAGGGAATCGAAGTCCGAATAGTAGCCGGTGGTTTCCCCGCTGAGGTTGACGTGGAGGGCGTGGTGAAAGTCGTCGCTCCACTGGCCTTCCAAGCCGTACCCGTTGACGTTGCGCGCATAGATGAGGCGCGGGTTGTTGAGGTCCGATTCGGCGATCATGGTCCGGGGAACCCCTGTTTCGGATTCGACCTGGTCACCCAACGCCCCGAACTCTTCAAGGATGTGCACAGCCCGTTCATCCTTGAGGGCGTGAACGGCATCCAGCCTCAGTCCATCCACGTGGTAGTCACGCAGCCACATGGCGGCGTTCTCCAGGATGTACCGGCGGACGTCGTCCGAGCCGGGACCGTCGAGGTTGACTGAGTCACCCCAGGTGTTCCCCTCACCGGACTTCAGGTACGGCCCGAACTTGGGCAGGTAGTTGCCGCTGGGGCCGAGGTGGTTGTAGACCACGTCCTGGATGACTCCGAGCCCGGCCTGATGTGCTGCGTCTACGAACTGCTGGTAAGCGGCAGGTCCACCGTATGCCTCCTGGACGGCGTACCAGAGGACGCCGTCGTAGCCCCAGTTATGGACACCGTTGAACGCGTTGACGGGCAACAGCTCGATGAAGTCGACACCCAGGTCCACCAGGTAGTCCAACTTTCCGGCAGCAGCTTCCAGCGTCCCTTCGGGCGTGAATGTCCCAAGGTGCAGTTCGTAGATCACAGCCCCCTGGAGTTTCCGCCCTTTCCAGTCCTGGTCCTTCCACTGGTGGGCGGAGGCATCAAAGGTCGCCGACAGCCCATGGACGCCGTCCGGCTGCCTCCTGGAGCGCGGGTCCGGAAAAGGGCCCTCGCCGTCCACCAGGTAACCGTAGGCGGTGTTGTCAGGCGTGGGGACACCCTCGGGGGCACGCCACCAACCGCGCGCACCGCCGTCGTGGTTTTGCTCCATGGCGTACTCGCGGCCGTCCGCGAGCAGCTTCACCGAATCCGCGTTCGGCGCCCAAACATCAAAAAGGTCTTTCCCGGCTGCGTGTTCCAGCATCATGCCCCCTGTCATTCGTTCAAACACTTAGTTCAGTTCAAACACGCTGTCCACGCGTGAGCAGCGCCCACGCGTGGACAGCGGAGGTTTGCAGACTCAGTCGACCGGTACCAGCAGCGCCACGGGGTACTGGTCCAGCAGTGTGCCCAACTCAACGGAGCCGGCCTGGTAGGTAGAGCCGGTGAGCTCATCCTTGTAGCTGGCAGGCAGGTCGATGGACGTGTCCCGCCAACCACCATCGCGGGCCAGGCGCTTGGGCAAGCGCGTGGCAACCGTGAGGGCGCCGGACTTCGCGTCGCCACGGTCGAACGCCACTGCGTGGGCAGCAGCCGAACCTTGGACAGGCACCGGACGGTAACCGCCGAACAGTTCCGGACGGTCCCGGCGCAGCCTCAGCGCCCGGGAGACCACCAACAGCTTCGCGGCTTCCTCCGTGTATTCAGGGTTGGCGCCTGCGTCGAGCTCGGCGAGCGCACTGATCCGGGCCTCGAAATCCACCGGGCGCCGGTTGTCCGGGTCGGTGAGTGATCCGTCCCGGAATTCCGTGCCCTGGTAAACGTCCGGCACACCCGGCATCGTCAGCTGGACAATCTTGGCCGACAACGAGTTCGAAGTACCGTACGGTTCCAGCTCGGCGACGAAGTTCTCCAGCGCAGCTTCCACTTCCGGGACGTCAAAGACGGCGTCGACGGCGGCAGCCAAGTGCCGCTCAAACTCCTGGTCCGGATCGGTCCAGTTGGTGGAGTTGCCGGCCTCCCGGGCGGCTTTCAGCGCGTAGGACTGCAGCCTTCCGCGGTCCGCGGGCCATGCCCCGGCGATGGCCTGCCAGATGAGCGCGGCGAGGGGGCCGTCCGGAATGGGAGCCAGTTCCTGCACGGTGCCCAGGAACAGCTCCCACTCCGGGACCGATTCCGCGATGACCGTAATCCGGGCCCTTGCATCCTCGCTGCGCTTGGTGTCGTGGGTGCTGAGGGTGGTCATGGACAACGGAAGCTCGGCTTGCCGCCGGGCCATGCGTTCGTGGAACTCCTCGGGAGCAATAGCAAACTCCGTCGGGTCCGCTCCGACCTCCGTCAGGGTGCCCAGACGGGTGTAGCGGAAGAACGCAGTGTCCTCCACGCCCTTGGCCATCACCATGCCGGAGGTCTGCTGGAAGCGGCGCGCCAGTTCTCCCGAGGTATCCAGCAGAAGGGGCTGGAGTCCCTCAAGGACCGACCTCAACTCGGGGCGGTGCGAGGCCGCGTTGGCGATGGCTTCCTCAAGGACTTCCCGCCCGTACGGAAGGTAGGAGCGGTAGATGGGGAACCAGCAAATGATCTCGGCCAGGGCGTCAGCGACGTCCAAGCGGGGCAAGGCGCTGGATTCGGGAACCAACCGGGACAAGCGAAGGATCTCCGAACGCAGGATGCCGTCCGCGATACGCCTCTTGGTGCCGTGGATCATCACGTGGTAATCCGCGGGTTCGGCTTCGTCGCGCAGGCGGGCATCCAGGGAGTTCAAGTACTCCTCCGCAGCCGGATCCACGAACAGACGGTCCACGTCCGCCAAGGCGTCGTAGCCCGTAGTTCCCTCGCATTGGAACGTCCCCGGGAGCTTCTCCCCCGGTTCCAGGATCTTCTCGATCAGCAAGTAGGCCCCACCGGTAGCTTCGCGAAGCCGGACCAGGTAACCCTCGGGATCCGCCAAGCCGTCGGGGTGGTCGATCCGCAGACCGTCCACCAGGCCCTCGCGGAACCACCGCACAATTTCCTCGTGGGACTCATCAAAGACCCAGGGGATCTCCACTCGAACGCCGGCCAGGGAGTTGACGGCGAAGAAGCGACGGTAGTTCAGTTCGGCATCTGCACGACGCCAGCCCACCAGTTCATAGTGCTGGCGGGAATGGACTTCCTGCGGGGTGTCGCCGTCATTGAAGCTGCCCTCGGCGAGCGGGAAGCGGTGGTCGTAATAATGGAGTTCACCATCGGCCAGTTTGAGCTGGTCAACATCGTCATCGCTGCCCAGCACCGGGATACGGATCTTGCCGCCGCCGAAGTCCCAGTCGACGTCGAAAGCCTCGGCGTACTTGGACTTGCGGCCTTCCTTGAGCAGGTCCCACCACCAAGGGTTCTGTCCCGGTGTTGCGACACCCATGTGGTTGGGCACGATGTCCGCCAGGACACCGAGCCCCTGCTCACGGGCCGCCTTGGACAAGGCAGCCAGCCCCTCCGGTCCCCCACGTGAGGGATCCACGGTGGAGGGATCGGTCACGTCATAACCGTGGTCCGAGCCCTCCTCCGCTGTGAGGATCGGCGAGACGTACACCCAGTCGATACCAACGTTGTGCAGGTAGCCGGTCAGCTTGGCCGCGTCCTGAAGCGTGAAGCTTGGGCGGATCTGGAGCCTGTACGTGGAGACCGGCGTCCTCATGCCTTATCCCCTTCTGCGTCCTCTTCCGCCTCCGGAGCTTCGGTAGCTTCGGCGTCTGTAGCCTCGCTGCCGGCGCCCTCATCCTTGTAATCCAGAGCCAACGACGACACCGCCGGCGCTGTGATCGAAGCGGTCTCAGGCGTGCTGGTCTGGGTCAGTGCCGCCAGCGAAGCAGCCACGGAGTGGTCCGGCTCGACCTCGGGCGCGGTGTGGGCGCGGAGGACCACGAGCGACTTTCCGGCGACCATGAGGATCTGCTCCGGCTTGACGACGTCGGCCTCTGCGCCTTCGCCGCCGGTGTCGATCATGACGTCCCAGGCGGGGGCGTACTCTTCGGACGGGATCCTGAAGCCCACCTCATCCACGTCCGCGTTGAAGTACAGCAGGAAGTTGACGTCGGTGATCCGCCGGCCCTGGTTGTCCTGGCCGCGGATGCCGTCCCCGTTCAGGAAGACTCCCACGGACCGGCCCAAGGCGGCGTCCCAGTCCTCGGGAGTCATGGTCCCGCCGTCGTTGTCCAGCCACACGATGTCCGGAAGGCGTTCGCCCTCGCCACGGACCGCAGGGCGTCCGTCAAAGAAGCGGCTCCGCCGGAGGCTCGGGTGCTTGGCGCGGAGGGCGCTGACTGCAGCGGTGAACTCGATCAGCGGCTGGTCGACGTTTTCCCAGTTGATCCACGTGAGCTCGGAGTCCTGGCAATAACCGTTGTTGTTGCCCTGCTGGGTGCGGCCAAGTTCGTCGCCGTGCAGGAGCATGGGGACACCCTGGGACAGGAACAGTGAAGCAATGAAGTTCCGTTGCTGGCGGGCACGCAAGCCGAGCACCGTGGGATCATCCGTTGGTCCTTCGACGCCGCAGTTCCAGGAGCGGTTGTGGGATTCGCCGTCGTTGTTGTCCTCACCATTGGCGTCATTGTGCTTCTCGTTGTAGGAAACGAGGTCCATCAAGGTGAAGCCGTCATGGGCGGTGACAAAGTTGATGGAGGCATAGGGCCGGCGGCCGGAGTGCTCGTACAGGTCGGCCGAGCCTGTGAGGCGCGAGGCAAATTCACCCAGGGTGGACGGCTCGCCCCGCCAGAAGTCGCGGACGGTGTCCCGGTACTTGCCGTTCCATTCCGTCCACTGCGGCGGGAAGTTGCCCACCTGGTAACCACCCGGTCCAACGTCCCACGGCTCCGCGATGAGCTTGACCTGGGACACTACCGGGTCCTGCTGAATGAGTTCGAAGAACGTGGAGAGCTTGTCCACGTCATAGAACTCGCGGGCAAGCGTGGAGGCGAGGTCAAAACGGAAACCGTCGACGTGCATCTCCGTGACCCAGTAGCGCAGGGAGTCCATGAGCAACTGGAGCGAGTGCGGGTGCCGGACATTCAGGGAGTTGCCTGTGCCGGTGTAGTCCATGTAGTACTTCTGGTCGTCCTCCACCAGGCGGTAGTAGGCCGAGTTGTCGATGCCCTTGAAGGACAGCGTGGGACCCAGGTGGTTGCCTTCGGCCGTGTGGTTGTACACGACGTCGAGGATGACCTCAATGCCTGCGGTGTGCAGGGCACGGACCATCGCTTTGAAGTCCTGGACCTGCTGGCCGGTATCGCCCTTGGAGCTGTAGCTGTTGTGCGGGGCGAAGAAGCCAATGGTGTTGTAGCCCCAGTAGTTGTTCAGGCCCTTGTCCTGGAGGATGCCGTCATTCACGAACTGGTGCACCGGCATCAGCTCGATGGCCGTGATCCCGAGCTTCTGCAGGTGGGAAATGACTGCCGGGTGGGCGACGCCGGCATAGGTACCGCGCTGCTCCTCGGGTACCTCCGGATGCAGCTGGGTGAGGCCCTTGACGTGGGCTTCGTAGATGACCGACTTGTGGTACGGGATGCGCGGAAGCTTGTCTCCGTCCCAGTCGAAGAACGGGTTAATGACCACGCCCAGCATCATGTGGGGCGCGGAATCGTCGTCATTGCGGGAATCGGGGTCTCCAAGGTTGTAGGAGAACAACGCCGGGTCCCAGTCAATCTGCCGGTGGACTGCCTTGGCGTAGGGGTCCAGCAGGAGCTTGTTCGGGTTGAACCGCAACCCTGCGTCGGGATCATAAGGACCGTGCACCCGATAGCCGTACTTCTGCCCTGGCTGTGCCTGCGGAAGGTAGCAGTGCCACACATAGCCGTCCACTTCCGTGACTTCGACGCGCTCTTCCGCGCCGTCGTCATCGAAGAGGCATAGTTCCACCCGCTCAGCCCTTTCGCTGAACAAAGCAAAATTGGTGCCCGTGCCGTCAAACGTGGCGCCGAGCGGATAAGCCGATCCAGGCCAGACTTCCATGCGTTCTCCTCTTGGATGATGCGAACAACTGCTGCAAGCCTACTCATGACCTACGACAAGACAGTAACCTTACCGTTTTCTCGAGTCGCATTCCGCGCTGAGCGAACCCAGAACGTGGGGTACAGCCGCCATGATCGCCGAGGCAGTAAGGGGCCCCCCGCCAAAAACCCGCGAGGCTGAGGTGCCGGCACGGCCATGAACGGTAGCCGCAACTGCCGCCACAGCAGCCCAGCGGTCCTCCACTGCCAGCCCCAAGGCTGCGTAAGCGCCGTCGTCGTCCGTCAGTGCCTCAGCGGACTGGGCCATCAACGATCCCAGCACCCCCGCCAGAACGTCCCCGCTGCCCGCGGTGGCCATCCAAGGCGTCCCCTCGGACTGGCTGAAAACAACGCCCGACGGCGACGCCACCAGTGTGGAGGCACCCTTCAGGAGCACTGTGGCCCCCGTTTGTTGGGCAGCCAGGCGGACAAAATGGAGCGGCCTGGACTCGACGTCCTCACGGGTCACAGCCACCTCCCCGGCGGCATGCAAAGAGCCAAGCAGGGTAGCGAGCTCACCGGCATGCGGGGTCAGGATCCAGTTCGCAGGACAACGCTCCGGAAGGAGGCTCAGGGCGCCGGCGTCGACCACCACCGGCAGCCTGGCGTCCAAGGCGGACCGGAACGCCCTGCGGGCCCGGTCCTGCTGCTCATTCCCGTCAACGCCGGGTCCGATCAGCCACGCTTGCACGCGGCCGGGTTCATCGCTTTCCCACAGCGACTCCGGGGTGCGGGCCAGGACTTGCCTGGCAGCAGCCTCCGGCCCTTGGTAACGGACCATGCCCACGCCGGAGACGGCGGCCGCATGCACGCACAATTCGGCCGCCCCCACATATCGCTCCGAACCGGCCACCACACCCAGCACTCCCCTGGAGTACTTCTGGGAGCGGCGGGTAGGCCGGGGCAGCAAGAGCGCTGCGTCCTTGGCGGCCAGCCGGCGCAGTTCCGGTGCTTCCAACAAGTGCTCGATGCCGATGTCCACCAGCGCCAGGCGGCCGGCACAGCCTTCGCCGGGATCGGCCAGCAGTCCGGCCTTGATACCACCGAATGTGACCGTGACATCGGCCTCCAGGACCGGCCAGTGCACTTCGCCCGAGTTGGCGTCAACGCCGCTGGGAACATCACAGGCCACCACGCACGCGGGACCGAGCTCCTGCAGGCAGGCAACCAACTCCGCAGCGGCACCGCGCAGCCCACCCCGGGCACCTGTCCCGAGCAGGGCATCGATGACGACGTCGCTTCCGGCAGCCACGACGGCCAGCTCTTCGGGGTCGCCGGATTCCAGGTGGAGCACCCGGCCACCCGCAGCTTCGAACGCAGCCAGCCCTTCCGGATGGGCCGCGTCCGCGGCGAGTACCGCCGTCGTTCGCAATCCCCGGCGCGCCAGCATGGAGGCAGCGAACAGGCCGTCGCCACCGTTGTTTCCCTTGCCGGCCAGCACGGTGACGCTGGCACCGGTGAGCTTGCGCCTTTTCCGGACTTCCCGGACGACTTCCTGCGCGAGGCCATAGGCTGCCCGCTGCATAAGAACAGCGCCCTCACCGGAGTCCAGGAGCGGTTGTTCCGCGTTCCTGATCTGTTGTCCGGTGAAGGCGCTGATCATTGTTCTGTTGTGCCTGCCCTAGCCCTCGGCCAGGACCGTGGCCGTGGCGATGCCGCCGTCGTGGCTCATGGACAGGTGCCAGCGCTTGACGCCCTTGGCTTCGGCAACGGCCAGAACCGTTCCCTTCACCTGCACGGTGGGGCCGTTCTCATCAAGGCCGATCCAGCAGTCCTGCCAGTTCATACCTGCAGGAGCGCCCAGGACCTTTGCCACCGCTTCCTTCGCGGCAAACCGGGCAGCCAGGGAACGCGTGTTGAGTTCCCTCTCCGCGGGCACGAACAAACGGTCCCTTAGTCCCGGTGTCCGTTCCAGCTGCCGTCCGAACCGCTCGATGTCTACGACGTCTACGCCAATGCCAACAATCATGCGGTTATTCTACGGTCACGCTCTTGGCGAGGTTACGCGGCTGGTCGACGTCGTAGCCCTTCGCTCCTGCAAGCTCTGCTGCGAAGATCTGCAGCGGAACCGTGGTGAGCAGCGGCATAAGCAGCGTGGGGGTCTCCGGTACGTAGAACACGTGCTCTGCGTAGTCCTTGACCGACTCGTCGCCTTCCTCGGCAATAACCAGGGTGCGGGCACCACGTGCACGGACTTCCTGGATGTTGCTGACCACCTTGGAGTGCAGGGAATCGCGGCCACGCGGGGAGGGCACCACGACGAAGACGGGCTGGCCGTCGTCGATCAGTGCGATCGGGCCGTGCTTGAGTTCACCGGCGGCAAAGCCTTCGGCGTGGATGTAGGCGATTTCCTTGAGCTTCAAGGCGCCTTCCAATGCCACCGGGTAGCCGACGTGACGGCCGAGGAACAGCACGGACTTCTCGTCCTTCATGCTGCGGGCAAGTTCGCGCAACGGGCCGGAGCCGTCCAGGATCTGCTGGATCTTGGCAGGAATCTTGCCGAGGTCCGCCAGGACATCCTTGATCTGGCCGCTGAAGATGTTGCCACGCAACTGCGCCAGGTAGAGGCCAAGGAGGTAGGCGGCGGTGATCTGAGCCAGAAACGCCTTGGTGGAAGCCACGGCGATTTCCGGGCCGGCGTGCGTGTACAGCACAGCGTCGGATTCACGCGGGATGGTTGATCCGTTGGTGTTGCAGATGGAGATCGTCTTGGCGCCCTGTTCGCGGGCGTAGCGGACGGCCATGAGGGTGTCCATGGTCTCACCGGACTGGCTGATGGAAACCACCAGTGTGTTCGCGTCCACGATCGGATCGCGGTAACGGAACTCGTGGGCGAGCTCAACCTCGGTGGGTATCCGGCACCAGTTCTCGATTGCGTACTTGGCCACGAGGCCGGCGTATGCAGCAGTACCGCAGGCGAGGACGATGATCTTGTTGACCTGCTTGAGCAGTTCAGGATCGATGCGGAGTTCATCCAGGGTCAGCTTGCCGTTCAGGTCCGAACGGCCCAGCAGGGTCTGGCCTACGGCGTCGGGCTGATCGTGGATTTCCTTCTCCATGAAGGAGTTGAAGCCGCCCTTTTCCGCGGAAGCAGGATCCCAGTCAACGTGGTATTCCTTGCCCTCGGCCGGAGCGCCGAAGAAGTCGGTGATCTCCACGGAGTCGGCGGTGATGGTGACGATCTGGTCCTGGCCGAGTTCGACTGCACGGCGGGTGTAGTCGATGAAGCCGGAGACATCCGAACCGAGGAAGTTCTCACCGTCGCCGAGGCCCACCACGAGCGGGGAGTTACGGCGGGCAGCAACGACGACGTCGGGCTGGTCGGCGTGAACGGCCAGGAGCGTGAAGGCTCCTTCGAGGCGCTGGCATGCCAGGCGCATCGCAGCGGTGAGGTCACCGCCGTCGCCATTCGCGGAACGGAAAATATCGCCCAGCAGGGCGGCAGCAACTTCGGTGTCCGTTTCGGATTCGAAGGTGACGCCCTTGGCGAGGAGTTCCTGCTTGAGTTCGGCGAAGTTTTCGATGATGCCGTTGTGGATCAACGCCAGGCGGCCACCGTCGGAGAGATGGGGGTGGGCGTTACGGTCGGTGGGTCCGCCGTGGGTGGCCCAACGGGTGTGGCCAATGCCGGTCAGGGATTCCGGGACCGGGTTTGCTTCAAGTTCGCTGACCAGGTTGCTCAGCTTTCCGGACTTTTTCCGGGACGAGATGGTCCCGTCAGCCACTACTGCGACGCCAGCGGAGTCGTAGCCGCGGTACTCAAGACGACGCAGCCCCTCCACAACGACGTCAAGGGCGCTGTGCTCAGCTGCCTTACGAGACGAATTGCCAACATAGCCTACGATTCCACACATGAGGTCAAGCCTACCGGCTCAGTCAAACAACTGACGTGGGACATCCCCCCTCCCCGCTTGACTGGTGAGATGCGGATCACGACTCCGGCCATCGCTGCTCGTCGCGCATTTCCTGATCAGCCCCGCGGAGGGCAGAATCGAGAGCGTGACTTTGCAACGCACCGAAGCAAATGGCGACGGCGCTTCTCCCTTTGTTGAGCTGGACCGGCAGACCTGGTCCCGGCTTGCGGCCCAGATGGAGCAGCCCCTCAACGAAGAGGACATCTTCCGCCTCCGCGGCCTCGGCGACCCCCTTGATATGAAGGAAGTACGGGAGGTGTATCTCCCGCTTTCCCGCCTCCTGCACCTCTACGTGGAGGCCTCGCACCAGCTGCACGCAGCCACCACCACTTTCCTTGGCGAACAAACACTGCGCACGCCGTTCGTGATCGGCGTGGCCGGATCCGTCGCGGTGGGCAAGTCCACCATCGCCCGCGTACTCCGCGAAATGCTCCGCCGCTGGCCCGGGACCCCGAATGTGGAACTCATCACCACCGATGGATTCCTCTATCCCTTGGCCGAGCTGAAGCGGCGCCATCTGCTGGAGCGGAAAGGGTTCCCCGAGTCCTATGACCGGCGTGCGCTGTTACGCTTCGTGTCCGCCGTCAAGGGCGGCGCCGAGGAAGTGCGGGCGCCCTGGTACTCGCACGTCACCTACGACATCGTGCCGGGCAAGGAAGTGGTGGTCCGCCGGCCCGACGTCCTGATCGTCGAAGGCCTCAACGTGTTGGCGCCCGCACGCCCCCGCATCGACGGGAAGCAGGGCCTGGCCCTGAGCGACTTCTTCGATTTCTCCATCTACGTCGACGCCAAGACCTCCTACATCGAGGAATGGTACGTAGACCGGTTCCGCAAGCTCCGCACCACGGCCTTCGCCCAGCCGGAGTCCTACTTCCACCGCTACGCCACCCTGTCTGACGAGGACGCCGAGTCAACCGCCCGTGGCATCTGGAAGCGCATCAACGAACCCAACCTCGAAGAGAACGTCCTCCCCACCCGGGGGCGCGCACAGCTGGTGCTCACCAAGGATGCGGACCACTCCATCCGGCGCATGCTTCTGCGGAAGGTGTGACGCCCGTGGGAAGCACAGGGCAGCCCAGCAGGCGGGCATTCACGGGGCTGTTGACTGCCGGCGCCGGCCTCATCGCCCTCTCCGCCTGCACCCCTGAGACGTCCACGCCCTCCCCCGCCGCGGTCGACGCGCCAAGCGGCACTCCCTCGGCAACTGCAACCACCCAGGCTCCGGAAGTCACTCCTGCGGCAGCGGCCACCAGCACCCAACCCGGCCCGTCGCCGTCGAGCGCTGCCGCTACGCAGTACTCACTCACCGACCCCACCAGCCCCTGGGTGGTGGTCAACAAGCACCGGCCCCTGAACCCGCAAATCTACGTGCCCGCCGATCTGGTGCAGCCCGCCGTGCGGCTCGCCGTCAGCGGCGAAGCGAGCCTGCTGAACAGTACGACGGCGGCTGCCGCAGAAAAGATGTTCGGCGCGGCGGCAGCGGAGGGCGTCATCATGGCGTTGGCCTCCGGCTACCGGTCCTATTCAACCCAAGTGGCTACCTACAACGGCTACGTTGCCGGCAGCGGCCAAGCAGCTGCGGACCGTGCGTCGGCAAGACCAGGGTTCTCCGAACACCAAACCGGCTGGTCCTTCGACATCTCCGACGGCGGTGGAGCCTGCAGCTTCCAGCCATGCTTCGCGGAACAGCCTGCTGCCGTGTGGGCCAAAGCCAACGCGCATAAGTTCGGGTTCGTGGTCCGCTACCCGTGGATGTTCCACGAGATCACCGGCTACTTCTACGAGTCGTGGCACCTGAGGTACATCGGCGTGGAGGCAGCCACGGCCATGGCCACGGGTGGCATTGCCACCTTGGAGGAGTACTTTGGCCTGGAGGCTGCGCCGGACTACCTGTGAGATCCAGCGCTTTAAAGCACGCGGCCCGCTCCCCTTCCCGGGGGCGGGCCGCATTCGTAAGGTCAGAGCCTCAGACAGCCAGCTCGGTAGACACTGCCAAACGTTCCTTGACCACGGCAGCCAGGCCGGTGCAGATGCGCTCAGCGGTTTCCATGTCCGCAGCTTCAACCATGACGCGCACCAGCGCTTCCGTGCCGGAAGGACGGAGCAGGACACGGCCGGTCTCGCCAAGTTCCTCAGTAGCGGCGGCAACGGCAGCTGCGACGCCCTCATCGGTTCCGGCGCGGGCCTTGTCCACCCCCTTGACGTTGATCATGAGCTGCGGGAGCTTGGTCATCGCGGTGGCGAGTTCCTGCAGGCTGCATCCGGTGAGCGCCACTTGGGCAGCCAACTGGAGACCGGTCAGGACACCGTCGCCCGTGGTGGCGTAGTCGGAGAAGATCACGTGGCCGGACTGTTCGCCGCCCAGGTTGTAGCCGCCGTCGCGCATCTCCTCGAGGACGTAACGGTCGCCAACGGCGGTTTCACGGATGGTGATGCCGGCGTCGCGCAGGGCGATCTTGAGGCCGAGGTTGCTCATGACCGTGGCAACCAGGATGTTGTCTTTGAGCTTGCCGGCCTTGTTCAGTGCCAACGCCAGGATGGCCATGATCTGGTCGCCGTCCACCTCGTTACCGGCGTGGTCCACGGCAAGGCAACGGTCGGCGTCGCCGTCGTGGGCAATGCCCAGGTCCGCACCGTGCTGAACCACCGCTTCCTTGAGCGGGCCAAGGTGCGTGGAGCCGACGCCGTCGTTGATGTTGAGGCCGTCCGGCTCGGCGCCGATGACAACCACATCAGCGCCTGCGTCCTTGAACACCTGGGGCGAGCAACCGCTGGCAGCACCGTGCGCGCAGTCCAGGACTACTTTGAGGCCGTCCAAACGCTTGGGCAGCGTGCGGAGGAGATGGACGATGTAGCGGTCTTCGGCGTCGGAGAAACGCTGGATGCGGCCAACGTCGCCACCCACGGGGCGCTGCGGCTCCTTGCCGAGCTGCGCCTCTATGGCGTCTTCCACCTCGTCGGGGAGCTTCTGTCCGCCGCGGGCGAAGAACTTAATGCCGTTGTCCGGCGCCGGGTTGTGGGAGGCAGACAGCATCACACCGAAGTCGGCGTCGAGGTCTGCCACCAAGTAAGCGGCGGCGGGAGTGGGCAGCACACCGGCGTCGTAGACATCCACGCCGGAGCTCGAAAGCCCGGCTTCGACGGCCGCGGCGAGGAATTCACCGCTGGCCCGGGGGTCCCTGGCGACGACGGCGCGCGGCCGCTTACCGTCGGTTGTGCGGTCATGGCCGAGTACGACGGCGGCGGCCTGGGCGAGCTGCATAGCCAGCTCCGCGGTAAGCAATCCGTTCGCGAGACCGCGCACGCCATCTGTTCCAAATAATCTAGACATCGGGTCAAGTTTAGACGACGGCGGCCCGGCACCCGTTCACGGCGCGTACGGGAGCGTCACGCCGGCGGCGGTTTCCGCACGTTAAACGACGGAAACCCGCCCCACCAAATAGTGGAACGGGCTTCCGTGCCCCGCGAGGGGGCGAAGCGCGATTTAGCGCTTGGAGTACTGCTGAGCCTTACGTGCCTTCTTGAGACCGGCCTTCTTACGCTCGATGACGCGGGCGTCACGAGTGAGGAAGCCAGCCTTCTTGAGGGTGGGGCGGTTGTTCTCGACGTCGATCTCGTTCAAGGAACGAGCAATGCCGAGACGCAGTGCGCCAGCCTGGCCGGAGGGGCCACCGCCGTGGATACGGGCGATGACGTCGTAAGCACCTTCGAGGTCAAGAACACGGAACGGTTCGTTGACATCCTGCTGGTGCAGCTTGTTCGGGAAGTAGTTGGCCAGCTCGCGGCCGTTGATGGTCCACTTGCCGGAACCCGGAACAACGCGAACGCGTGCAACGGCTTCCTTGCGACGGCCAACAGCTGCACCGGCAACGGTCAGTGCAGGGCGCTCCTTCTTGGGCGCGTCCTCGGCGGGTGCGCTTTCAGAGGTGTAGCTGGTGAGGTTTTCCTCAGCCTCGACGGCTTCGGCGGTCAGTTCTTCGTTCTGAGCCACGGTTCTCCTTGAATAAAAAGTTGTTTGGTGGCCAGGACTACTGGGCGACCTGGGTGATTTCGAAAGTCTTCGGCTGCTGCGCAGCGTGCGGGTGCTCCGGGCCTGCGTAGACCTTAAGCTTGCCCAGCTGCTGGGCTGCAAGGGAGTTCTTGGGGAGCATGCCCTTGATGGCCTTCTCAACAGCGCGAACCGGGTTCTTCTCCAGCAGTTCTGCGTAGTTGACGGAGGTCAGGCCGCCCGGGTAGCCGGAGTGGCGGTATGCGCGCTTCTGCTCCAGCTTGGCGCCGGTGAGGGCGACCTTTTCAGCGTTGATGATGATGACGAAGTCGCCCATGTCCATGTGGGACGCAAAGGTCGGCTTGTGCTTTCCGCGCAGCAGTGTTGCGGTCTGGCTGGCAAGACGACCAAGGACAACATCGGTGGCGTCAATGACGTGCCACTGGCGGTTGATATCGCCGGGCTTCGGGGTGTACGTACGCACGGTTTTGCCTCGTTCTTGTTCTGGCGTTCATGTTTTGGGACACGCAATAAGACGTGCACCTACTCTGTATGCGTTACCGGAGCAGAGGTGAGGGCTCTATAGACCAGTCATCCCAAAGTCTCGAAATGCCACCCGGGTTACTGACCCTGCAACTGGATCCCCAAGTGGGCATGTGTCATCGAGATAGGACACGCACAACGACTATAAACAATACCTTCAACGGTATGTCCGGGTCAAAATGGGGTGACCGCGCCTTGGGGCCGGCTGCCTTTAAGGAGGGCTCATGACCGACGGACCTACCCTGCCGCTCCTGCTCGCCCTGGGCGCCCTGCTGTTGAGTCCCTTGAGTGAGCTGCTCATCGCCCGGTCGCTCCCCCGGCTCAGCGGGCTTCCCTCCCTAAGGGTACGGATCACGACGGCGGCAGTCACCGCGCTGCTGTTCGGCTTACTGGGATGGCGTTTTGGCATTTCCCCGGAGCTGCCGGCCTTTCTTTTATTGGCCCTTCTTGGAGTGCAGCTTTCCCGAATTGATTTTGCCCTCCATTTACTGCCGAACGGCCTTGTTCTGAGTCTTCTGGGGGGCGGCTTGGTACTCCTGGGGGTCTCTTCCGCGGTCTCGCCGGGGTGGCCGGAGCTGCTCAGAGCCCTCCTGGGAGGGCTGGTTTTGTTCGCCGGCTACCTGATTTTGGGAATTATTTCGCCGCGCAGCCTCGGAATGGGCGATGTGAAGCTCGCAGCGCCACTTGGACTGTACTTGGGGTACTTGGGTTGGAAGCAAGTACTCTTCGGCGGACTACTGGGGTTCGTGGTGGGCGGGGTGCTCACGGTGCTGATGTTACGGCTGAGATCCGCGGAAAAACCGGCTGAAACGGCCCACGGCCCCGCTATGGTGGCAGCCGCCCTGGGCGTCGTACTGGTGCTCCAGTAGTACGTCCTTAGCTCTTTTCTTCCCCTTGGGCAGCGGCCGGTTTTTGCCCGGAAAAACCTAAGTCTCCTGAGCTTTCCAAGTAGTCCCTTGGCAGTTTCCGTGCCAAAACTGAGTACTCCCCCGGGACCCTACGTGTGAGCGCATATTGGCCCGCCAATAAATCGAGTACGACTACGCATTGTTCCTTGCCATGCCCCTGGGGAATTCTTGAGACATCGAATTCCGGACCGCTAAAGGAAATACGGGGGTAGTTCGGAGGACGTAGCAAATTCACATAATTTGCGGACCTATAACTGAAACCCATCATTTGACAAATCATTATCTGGGAAGGATTTTCCAATGTCTGCTCTTATGCTCTCCGTCACCTCGTTCATCGCCGGCGTCAAGACCCGCCTCACCCAAGAGGAGAAGGGCGCGACGATGGTTGAGTACGGCATCATGATCGCGTTTATTGCCCTCTTGGTTTTGGGAGCTGTTTCCCTCCTCGGCCCGCAGATCGCCAACCTGTTCACCCAGGTCGACAACGCCATCTAGCTGATCGCTTTACAGGCTGGCTCTGGTGGCGACCGTCACCGGAGCCAGCTTGCTTTCATCGTCCTATCTGGGAAGGCCATGGACTTATGGAACGGAAGGAACGCGGTGCAGTAGCTATTGAGATGGCTATTCTGCTCCCGCTGCTGCTCCTGATTTTGATCGGCATTATCGAATTCGGACGCGTCCTGAATGTACAAGTGTCTCTGACGCAGGCGGCCCGTGAAGGCGCCCGGTACGCCGCTGTTCACTACCAGGATGGAGCTTTGGATGTCTCGGGGACGGCGTTGGCTGCGGCTCCATCCCTGAACGGGTTGGGTGTAACGGTCAGTGACAATGCGGCCAGCTGCTCTCCTGGATCGAATGTGACCGTCACCACCAGCGTTGCGTTACCCTCCATGTCTGGTTTTCTCGACGCCGGCTTCTTCGGCGCACCGGGCATCTTTCCCATGAACATGTCTGGCGTCGGGGTGATGAGATGCGGTGGTTGAGCCGTCAGCAGAAGAAGGCGAATCGTCATCCAGGTTCGCGGCGAGATTCCCCTGAACGTGGCGCAGCCACCATCGTGGTTGCCGGATTGATGGTTGTGTTGCTGGGCTTTGCAGCCCTGGCAGTAGACGTAGGAGCGCTTTACGCCGAAAAGGCGCAATTACAAAACGGAGCTGATGCGGCTGCCTTGGCGATCGCCACCGATTGCGCCGAAGGCAGTTGCGGAGACAGCACCGCAACCGGTAACCAATTCGCCAACATCAACGCCAACGACAGTTCAAGCGGCGCGGCTGTCTCCTTTCCCGCTGCCACCACCGTTCGGGTGGAGACCAATGCCAGGGACAGCGCTGGTCAGAACAGCTTCTCCCTGTATTTTGCACGCGTTCTTGGGTTTGAATCCGCAACTGTGACCGCATCTGCAGAAGCCTCTTGGGGGGCGCCGTCCGCTGCCACGACCCTCCCATGGACGGTTAGTGAGTGCGTATTCAAGAAGTACCTCTCGCCAACACAATTGGCTTCTCTAAACTCCACCGGCAATTTCACGGGCGATCCGATACCCACACACCTTCTTCTGCGCTATGACGAAAACACGCCGACAGTGCCCGGATGCGCAGCACAGAATGGTTATCGTCCAGGAGGTTTCGGATGGCTCGATACAGACACTGGATGTTCAACGAACATCGATCTGGATATGACCGTCGACGGACAAACTGGAAATCATTTTCCCAACGGTGTCGGCTGTAACGCTGCACTTGCGAACATCATGAATGAGCCGGCACTCATTCCCCTCTTCAATGCAGCAACCGGCAACGGCGACAACACGACTTACACCCTTATCGGTTTCGCCGCGTTTCAAGTTACCGGCTATAAGTTCAGCGGCTCTGGGGCCGTTGTGGACCCTCTTGCTCCGAGTTGCAACGGAAATTGCCGCGGGCTTCAGGGGTACTTCACCCGCTTCGTAAGTCTCGAGGAGGGCATGCAGTCGACAGGCGGTGGTCCGAATTACGGCGCCTCTGTCGTCTATCTCACCGAGTAGCGCAGCTACTCAATCTCGCAGCACAATTCAAAGGAGTAGAAGTGAAAGCACGCCTACTGGGAGGCATTGCAGCACTGCTGTTAGCAGTCATCGGCACCGTTTTGCTGGTCACCTACGTTCAGGGGGCAGACAAGCGGGCGCAGCAAGGGCTCGATCCCGTCAATGTACTTGTAGTCAAAGAAAAAATCCCTGCCGGCACAAAGGCTGAGGAACTGGGAACCAAGGTCAAAACCGAAAGCCTGCCGCAATCCGCAGTTGCCCCGGGCACCATCAATGCCTTGGGTGACCAGAAAGGCAAAGTCACCAGTGTCGATCTGCAGCCAGGCGAACAACTCCTTGGTGTGAAACTGGTCAATCCGAACGAGTTGGTTCCGGGAACAGTTCCTGTCCCTGAAGGCCTGCAGGAAACCACCTTCGTACTTGCCCCGGAACGTATCCTGGGCGGGCGTATCGAAGCCGGCGACACGGTTACGGTTTTCGCATCGTTCAAGCTTGATGACGCTGTCTCAGCTGGAGCCAACCTTCCGGCTTCCATGACTGGCTGGAAGAACTTCACGGAACTGCTTTACCACGACGTCTTGGTTACAGCTGTCCAGCAAGCCGCTCCCGATGCTGAAAAGTCGGCAGGAAGCGACAAGGGCGTCGCCCTTCCAAATGGTTCGGCGTATGTAACTGTCGCGTTGAGTGATGCAAACGCCAGCAAGATGGTTTTCGGAGCCGAGTTCGGCACTCTCTGGCTTTCCAAGCAGACGGATAAGACGACGAAGAGCGAACCTCCCACAACGACTTTTGGAGGGCTGGTCCAATGACTCGCTTTGTAGCCATAACGGCAGTTCGCGATTTCGAGGCACGGGTGCGCCAGGCAATCTCCGGAGCTCTGCATGGTGACCTGCAGACCCTGTCTCCTGATGTCCTGCAGGGTGGAACGGACGACGTCTTTAAGCAGTTGACCGGAGCGCCCCCGGAAGTCATGATCCTGGGACCAGGCGTAGCGTCGGACGACGCTCTGAAACTGGCTACGGTCTTCGACCTGCAGTATCCGGAAATAAGCCTGCTACTGGTGTCGGCGCCTGAACCGGACCTCGTTTTGCGTGCAATGCACGCCGGTGTCAGGGACGTTATCTCACCTGATATCGAGGTGAGCGAACTTCGCGTTCTATTGGAGCGCGCGTGCTTGGCATCGGCCAGCCGGCGGAGAGGAATGCAGCCGCCGGCCGAATCCGGACACGACCGCGGCCGCGTTATCGCAGTCATGTCGCCGAAGGGTGGTGTTGGCAAAACGACGGTTGCTACGAATCTTGCAGTTGGCTTGGGTGCAGTGGCACCCATGAGTGTGGTGATCGTCGACCTGGATCTCCAATTCGGAGACGTGGCATCGGGCCTGCTGCTCGAACCCGAACACACCATCACGGATGCCGTTCACGGTCCGGCCGCCCAGGATTCGATGGTACTGAAAGCCTTTCTTTCCGTGCATCCTTCCGGGATCTACGCCCTCTGTGCTCCCAAGCATCCGTCCGAGTCGGACTACATCACCGCCGAGCATGTTTCCAAGCTGATAAATCAGCTTGCCACCGAATTCAAGTACGTCGTGGTCGATACGGCGCCCGGACTAGGCGAACACTGCCTGGCTACCTTGGAACTTGCCACGGACGGCGTGTGGGTATGCGGCATGGATGTACCCAGCGTCCGTGGTCTGAGGAAAAGCTTCAGCGTGTTGAAAGAGCTGCAACTTCTTCCACAAGGCAGGCACACCGTTCTCAATTTCGCCGACAGAAAGAGTGGCATCTCCGTTCAGGACGTGGAAGCAACCATCGGTGTTCCAATTGACACGGTCATTCCCAGGTCTCGAAACCTGCCCTTTTCAACCAACAGAGGGGTGCCTGTACTCCAAGGCAGCTCCCGCGACTCAGCCGCCAAAGGCCTCAGGAAGTTGGTCGACCGATTCGACCCGCGGTTGGCAACCGTCCAGCCGACCAAAGTTCACAGAAGGGTAGTGGTGTCATGAAGCTCTCCGAACGACTTTCGAAGAACCACCCGTTCAGTGCCGCCGAAGATCCGGGCGACAGCAACGGTAAAAGCGCCACCTTTGAATCGGACCTGCCCTTAGTTTCCGACACAGCTTCTCACGCAAGTCCACTCTTGGGAGGCGCGCCGACTACGCCGGTGGTTGACGCGCTGGCCGGTCTCAAACAACGGGCGGCATCGGCACTCTTCGAGAAAATGGGAACGCGGAGCAGCGACACGTCTGCTTCGGAAGAGGACCTCCGAACCTTCGCCATCGACGAGCTCTCTACCTTCATCGATGACGAGCAAGTGCCGCTCTCCCCCGAAGAGCGCCGGCGGCTGATACGGGAAATTTCCGATGAAGTAATGGGCTTCGGTCCACTCCAACGTCTGCTGGAGGACCCCTCGGTAACTGAGGTAATGGTCAACAGGTTCGATCAAATCTACGTGGAACGCCACGGGCAACTCGCCCTGACTGACCTGCAATTCAGTTCCGACGCCCAGCTACGGAAAGTCATCGAGAGAATTGTCTCCAAGGTCGGGCGCAGAATAGACGAATCATCGCCTTTGGTAGATGCCAGGTTGGAAGACGGCTCCCGCGTCAACGCCATCATTCCTCCGCTTGCGGTGAACGGCCCCTCGCTGACCATCCGCAAATTCAGCCATGTTCCATTGACCGTTCGGAACCTCATCGACTGGGGCTCAATGAGCCACGAGATGGCCGAGTTGTTGAGCGCTTGTGTTCAAGCGCGGCTGAACATCATTGTTTCGGGTGGTACGGGCACAGGAAAGACGACGCTTCTCAATGTCTTGTCGTCCTTTATCCCGGAGGCAGACCGGATCGTCACCATCGAGGATGCTGTGGAGCTCCAGTTGCAGCAGCGGCACGTTGTCAGGCTCGAGAGCCGGCCACCCAATATTGAGGGCAAGGGAGCTGTCACCATCAGGGACCTCGTGCGAAATTCGCTTCGAATGCGGCCCGACAGAATCATTGTTGGTGAGGTTCGAGGAGGCGAATCCCTCGACATGCTCCAAGCGATGAACACAGGTCACGACGGTTCCTTGTCCACCGTGCATGCCAATTCACCACGGGACGCCATCTCGCGTTTGGAAACCCTGGTGCTGATGGCCGGCATGGACCTGCCACTCCGGGCGATTAGGGAACAGGTTTCTTCGGCCGTTGACGTCATCGTCCAAGTGACGCGTTTACGTGACGGTTCCCGCCGGGTAACACACGTCACCGAAGTCCAAGGCATGGAAGGCGAAGTCGTGACGCTCCAGGACGCATTCCTGTTCGATTATTCGGCCGGTGTCGATCAGCAGGGGCGTTTCCTTGGCAAGGCATTACCAACCGGTATCCGACCGCGCTTTCTCGACCGGTTCTCCGAGCTGGGCATCAACGTTTCCCCCAGCATTTTCGGTGTCACACCACTTCCGGCAGGCAGGCGATGAGATGGACTCCACAGCTATCTTCATGATTGCCGTCGCCTCCTGTGTAGGTGCTCTGGTCATCTTCATCTTCGTTGTCCTGAAGCCCCGCCAAAGCATGATCCCCCTGGAGCGGCGTCGTATGGGAGCTTCCACGGAGGCTTCCGCTGTTGGAAGAGTCTCACAGACGGCTGTGCAGATCGTCGACTCGGCCATTGGTCGCTCTGGAGGGCCCTTTAATCGCGAGGTCCTGTATCGAGCCGGAGTACGCCAGTCGCCGGCTGACTTTACGGTCCTGGTGGTTTTTGGCTCTATCGTTGCTGGTGCTTTGGCCACATTCGTTGTGAACCTCTTCATTGGGATCCTTATTGCCGTCGCCATGCCCTTCGCGGCAAAAGTGGTGCTCGTCTACCGGACTGAAAAGCGCTGCTCGAAGTTCGAATCGCAATTGACGGACACCATCCAGATGCTGATTGGCGGGCTCAAGGTGGGTCACAGCATCATGCGATCAATAGAGGCCGCTGCCCAAGAGTCACAAGCGCCCACGTCGGAGGAACTTACTCGAATTGTGAATGAAGTGCGCGTGGGCAAAGATCCACGCGTTGCCATCGAGGATTGCGCCAACCGTATGGACAGCGAGGACTTCCGGTGGATCGGGCAGGCGATTCAGATCAACCGTGAAGTTGGTGGTGATTTGGCCGAGGTCCTGAATCAGGTCGCCGGAACGATTCGTGAGCGAAGCGAACTCAAAGGACACGTCAGGTCGCTGAGCGCAGAAGGCAGGATGTCTGCCATCGTTCTCATGGCGCTACCAGTGGTGGTGGGCCTGGTGATGGGGCTAATGAATCCTCAATACATCAGGATGTTCTTCACGCATCCCTTAGGTATTGCAATGAGCATTGTAAGTTGTGTCCTTTTTGTCATCGGCGGGTTCTGGATGAACCGCACGGTAAAAGTAAAGTTCTAGAAGGTTCCCATGACACCCATCGCCTGGCTCATCATTGCAGCCATCATCATTCCCGTTTCCTACTTTGCCTGGGCACTTATCACGGTCGATCGCAAAGCTGTTGCAGCCATCCAAACCAACTTGGGATCCGGCTACGCCCAAGGGACAGGGGCACTGACCAATCGCCCTCCTCTATTTTTGGGCGTAGCGAAAAAACTGACTCCCGGGAGCTATGAAGCAAAGCTTGATCACTGGCTTTCCCTGGCGGGCCGGCCGATGTCCATGCCGCTTCCGAAGCTGATCACACTCAAACCAGCGTTGGCTGGCATCGGAGTTGCATTCGCGGCCCTGCTGATCACTGCCTCGCCCTCCCCTTTGTCGGCGATATTGGGACTTTCCTTAACGGCCCTGTTGTATTTTCTTCCTGACCTGCTCATCTACAACATGGGTGTCAAGCGCCAGGAAACCATCAAGCTCGAGTTTCCAAACACATTGGATCAAATGCTCATCTCCGTAGAGGCCGGATTAGGTTTCGAAGCGGCCGTTGAACGGGCATCCGCGCAAGCAACCGGTCCTTTGGCGCTGGAGCTCCTGCGTACGCTGCAGGACATCCAGGTTGGACGTCCCCGGCAGGAAGCCTACGAGGCCCTGGCAGCCCGATCTACTGTTCCGGAAGTTCGTAGCTTCGTCCTCGCCGTTGTTCAGGCCGACAAGTACGGCATAGGCATCGCGAACGTTCTGAGGGCCCAAGCCAAACAGGCAAGGGTCAGGCGACGTCAGTCCGCGGAAGAAAGAGCCATGAAGCTGCCGGTCAAGGTTCTTTTCCCGCTTCTTCTTTGCATATTCCCCGTGCTCTTCATAGTCCTTCTGGGTCCCGCCGCGATCAGGATCATCCAAGCATTCAGCTGATGCTCCAGCGGGAAATAGACCGGCCGTCCGCGGATCCCAGACCACGGACGGTCACCATGGCCCCCTTCCGGTACCCAGAGCCGGGAGGGGGTCCTCCAACGCCCAGGTCCGGGAAGCAGCAACAGAAGAACTATTCCCGTCTGGCCCGCGTGAGCTCGGCCCGCGCAAGCAGCTCGTCATCCGAGGGGTAGGCGACTTCCTCGAGAACCAGCGGGTGCGGCGCAGCGAGCAAGGACTTCGGATCACGCGCCCGTTCCAGAAGGCGTTCGTGCAGCCACTCCGGAGGCTCAAGTCCCTCCCCCACGCGCAACGTCGATCCCACAAGGGAGCGCACCATGTTGTGACAGAAAGCGTCGGCCTGCACCGTTGCAACGATGATGCCGTCCGCGCCGCGCGAGAACGAGAACTGTTGCAGCTCGCGGATGGTCGTGGCTCCCTCACGGGGTTTGCAGTAGGAACGGAAGTCCTGCAACCCCAGCAAGAGTGACGCACCTGAGTTCATCAGGGACACGTCCAACGGCGCTTTGTGCCACAACGTAATCCCCCGCAGCACAGGATCCCAGCGCTCGGTGCCGTCGGCAATCCGGTAGCTGTAACGACGCCACAACGCAGAGAACCTGGCGTCGAAACCCTCCGGCGCCAGCCCGGCGTCGTGCACTTCGATCGCGCCGGTCAGGTCCCCGAGCACGCGGCTCAATGCACCGCGAAGGCGGCGCTGGAGCGAAACCGCAGGATCGACGTCGTGACCGCGGGTCAAACCCAGCCACTCGGCGGACGTGAAGTCGATGTGAACCACCTGTCCGCGGGCGTGGACACCTGCGTCCGTACGCCCGGCCACGGTGACCCGCACAGGCCTGCGCACCAGGAGGGCCAGTGCCTCCTCCAGTGCACCTTGGACTGTCAACAGTCCGGGCTGGACCGCCCATCCGTTGAAGGGGCCGCCGTCGTAGGACAGGTCCATTCGGATACGCAAAAACCCGCCGCCCTCCGAAACGGGGGCAGCGGGTTTTTGTTCGTTCATAGACTCAAGTCTACTGAAATTTACTTCTTGTCCTCATCGGCCGGAGCCTCTTCGGTCTGAGCTTCTTCAGTCTCGGCAGCTTCAGCAGCCGGAGCCTCTTCAGCCTCGGGGGCCTCAGCAGCTTCGGTCTCAACAACCTCTTCCTCAGCAGGAGCTTCGGCAGCCGGAGCAGCCTTGGCAGCGGCAGCGGTTGCTTCAGCAACTACAGCCTGCTTGGGGGAAACGGGCTCGAGAACCAGTTCGATGACAGCCATGGGAGCGTTGTCGCCCTTGCGGTTGCCGATCTTGGTGATACGCGTGTAGCCACCGTCACGGTTGGCAACAGCGCCGGCGATGTCGGTGAACAGCTCGTGGACGATGCCCTTGTCGCTGATCAGGCCGAGGACACGGCGGCGGGAAGCGAGGTCGCCACGCTTGGCGAAGGTGACCAGACGCTCTGCGTACGGCTTGAGGCGCTTGGCCTTGGTAACCGTGGTGGTGATGCGCTTGTGCTCGAAGAGCGCTGCTGCCAGGTTCGCGAGCATCAGGCGCTCGTGAGCCGGGCCGCCTCCGAGGCGCGGACCCTTAGTGGGGGTAGGCATAGTTATTTCTCCTGTTGTGTAAGCCGGCCGGGTCCATCACTGGACCCGTCGACCAAGATCTGCTTTTTAGAGCTCGTCGTCGCTGAACGCGGCGTCGTCCTCTTCGATGGCTGCGGCGCGGGCTGCGAGATCGAAACCGGGAGGGGAATCCTTGAGGGACAGACCCAGTTCGACGAGCTTTGCCTTGACCTCGTCAATGGACTTCGCACCGAAGTTACGAATGTCCATCAGGTCAGCCTCGGAGCGGGCAACGAGTTCACCCACGGTGTGGATGCCCTCACGCTTGAGGCAGTTGTAGGAACGGACCGTGAGGTCCAGATCCTCGATCGGCAGAGCCATATCAGCTGCCAGGGCAGCGTCAGTCGGCGACGGGCCAATCTCGATACCTTCAGCTGCGGTGTTCAGCTCACGGGCCAGACCGAACAGTTCCACCAGGGTGGTGCCTGCAGAAGCAACAGCGTCACGCGGAGCGATAGCCTGCTTGGTCTCGACGTCGACAATGAGCTTGTCGAAGTCGGTGCGCTGCTCAACACGGGTAGCTTCCACGCGGAAAGTTACCTTCAAGACAGGCGAGTAGATCGAGTCGACCGGGATACGGCCGATCTCGGAGTCGCCGGACTTGTTCTGAGCTGCCGAAACGTAGCCACGGCCGCGCTCGATGGTCAGTTCGAGTTCGAACTTGCCCTTCGAGTTCAGAGTGGCAATGTGCAGATCCGGGTTGTGGAATTCGACGCCGGCCGGCGGAGCGATGTCCGCGGCGGTGACGACTCCGGGGCCCTGCTTGCGCAGGTACGCAACAACCGGCTCATCGTGCTCGGAGGAAACCGAAAGGTTCTTGATGTTCAGGATGATCTCGGTGACATCTTCCTTGACACCCGGAACCGTGGTGAACTCGTGCAGCACGCCATCGATCCGGATGCTGGTTACAGCAGCACCGGGGATGGAGGAGAGCAGGGTACGGCGGAGGGAGTTTCCGAGGGTGTAACCGAAGCCCGGCTCCAGCGGTTCAATAATGAAACGGGAGCGGTTCTCGGCTACAACTTCTTCAGACAGGGTGGGGCGCTGTGCAATGAGCACTTAGGTTTCCTTTCGGCGAGCATCCGCTATATGACGCAACACAGGTGGTGGAAATCGGCTTCGGTTTCCAGCCTGACCAGCCGGACCATGCTTGTGGATTCACAAGCAGGCCCGGCCGTCAGGCAGGTGCAACCTAATTAGACGCGGCGGCGCTTCGGCGGGCGGCAACCGTTGTGGGCGCTGGGGGTGACGTCCTGGATGGAGCCAACCTCGAGGCCAGCAGCCTGAAGCGAACGGATTGCGGTTTCGCGTCCCGAACCCGGGCCCTTGACGAAAACGTCAACCTTGCGCAGACCGTGCTCCTGAGCGCGCTTTGCAGCAGCTTCAGCAGCCATCTGGGCGGCGAACGGGGTGGACTTACGGGAGCCCTTGAATCCAACCTCACCGGCGGAAGCCCAGGAGATCACAGCACCGGTCGGGTCCGTGATGGACACGATGGTGTTGTTGAAGGTGCTCTTGATGTGCGCCTGTCCAAGCGCAATATTCTTCTTATCCTTGCGACGCGGCTTACGAACCGCTCCACGAGTCTTCGGGGGCATTATTTCTCCTACAGAAAGTTATCGGGGGAAAACCAGGTCAATCCCGAGGGATTAACGTCCGGCCTTCTTCTTGCCGGCGACGGTGCGCTTCGGGCCCTTGCGGGTACGAGCGTTGGTCTTCGTACGCTGACCGCGTACGGGCAGGCCCTTGCGGTGGCGCAGGCCTTCGTAGCTGCCGATCTCAACCTTGCGGCGGATGTCAGCGGCTACCTCGCGGCGAAGGTCACCCTCAACCTTGTAGTTGCCTTCAATGTAGTCACGCAGCTGGACCAGCTCGGCGTCGGTCAGGTCCTTGACGCGGACGTCAGGGCTGATGCCGGTGGCAGCCAGGGTTTCGTGTGCACGGGTCTTGCCCACGCCGTAGATGTAAGTAAGCGCAATTTCCAACCGCTTTTCGCGGGGAATGTCTACGCCAGCGAGACGAGCCATAGTGGCGGTACTCCTTGAATAAACCGGAGGTCGTAGGCAGTACACCCGCACTGTCAGTGCGGCCCCAGCCTCCGACCGGGGGTACGCTGTCCGGGCTCTGTAAAGCGTCCTGGCTCAGCTTGTGCTGCCTTTATTTACTTGCGTGGGTAGCAACCCAGGTTTGCCCTCGCGGGCGCTGATTCCCTTGCGGGGAATTAGCCCTGGCGCTGCTTGTGGCGCGGGTTCTCGCAGATCACCATGACCCGGCCGTTACGGCGGATCACTTTGCACTTGTCGCAGATCTGCTTGACGCTCGGCTTGACCTTCATGGCGTTCCTTTGCGTGTTTTGCAGTTGATCTGCTGGAGCGGCCCAGGCATAGCCTCAGTCGCCCAGCAATTTACTTGTAGCGGTAGACGATACGACCACGTGTGAGGTCGTATGGGCTCAGCTCCACCACTACGCGGTCCTCGGGGAGGATTCGAATGTAGTGCTGACGCATCTTCCCAGAGATGTGTGCGAGAACGACGTGCTTGTTGGTGAGCTCAACACGAAACATCGCGTTGGGCAGTGCCTCAGTCACAACGCCCTCGATCTCAATGACCCCGTCCTTCTTGGCCATATCCTCCGCTAACTGTTGTTTGCCGCAGTCCTCCGGTTAGGCACCGGCGATCCAGCGGACGTTTTTTGTTTGCTTTGGTCTTCTTGGAACCACCACACCAAAAAGGGCGTGGCTGTACAGACAACCAACAGACAACTTTACGCCACAAAGACGGGAAAGTTAAATCCGCCATCGTAGCGCAACAACTCCGGCGCGTCACTCCCCGGCGGCGCGGTACGCGGGGAAGGTCCCGGCCGCCGTCGTGATACCTTCGGCCGCAAGGACGCCATCAAGGACTGCCAGCCGGACAGCTTCCGCCGCCGCGCTTTGCAGCGTGATCAGCGATACCTGCCGCGCCTGTTCGGTGCTGCGGTCAAGCCCGACGGCGCCGGTCGCCAGCGCGAACACAGTGTCGCCGTCGGCGAGGGTGTGGGAGGGGTCCACGGCGCGCGCGAGCCCGGCATGTCCGCTGTTGGCTGTCCGCTTGCACTCGGCGACGTCCAGGACCGCGTTCGTGGCGATGACGGCGAGCGTGGTGTTCAGCCCGCCCGGGTGGCCCTGCGCAACGGGACCTGCCCCCACCGGCGCACCCAAAGCATTGACCACGGCCAAGGCACCAACCACGACTCCCCCATCCAGCGTGATCGACGCCGTCCCCACGCCGCCTTTGTACTGTCCGCGGGCAACTACGGCTCCGGTACCGGCGCCAACGTTTCCACGCCCGACGGCGGCATGGTCGCCTGAGGCGAAAGCTGCGGCAGCGGCCTGGTAGCCCATGTCCGCGTCGGGCCGGGCATGCACGTCACCGCCGCGCCCGAGGTCGAAGATCGCCGCAGCGGGAACGATTGGCACCACGGTGCCCGGGACGGAGAATCCCCTCCCTTGTTCCTCGCACCAACGCTGCGCCCCATGCGCCGACACCAGCCCGAATGCGCTCCCACCGGTGAGGACCACGGCATCCACGGTGGGCACCAGTGTGGTGGGATCCAAGGCGTCAGTCTCGTGCGTGCCGGGTCCACCACCACGCACGTCCACCGAACCCACGGTTCCCGGAGGCGGAAGAACCACAGTCACGCCGGTCAGCCACCCGTCGTCGATCTTTTGTACCTGCCCCACCCGGATGCCGGGAACGTCGGTTATCTGACCCATGGCTCCATTCTCCACCCGCACCGCCGCGCTCCAACTGGTAGCCCAACCTCACGTAAGAACACTGCGGGAACTATCCGTAAACAGGCCCGTAAAAGTTAGCCAACTATCGCTTGAATGTCCCCGTTTGGCTCACCGGGCGCTATTCGCTGTGGTGAGCTAGGGCTGTCTCCGCCGCCCCGGTCCGGGCCCGGCACCAAAAACCCGCCTCACAACGTAAGTGATCCATGACTACCCGACTCGTAAACAAGTGGTCCGGCCGCAGCCGCAAGGATTTCGTCGTGTTCCTTGCCATGGCACTGCCGAACCTGGCCCTGATCGCCACCTTCACCTACTGGCCGCTCATCAACAACATCTACTACTCCACGCTGGACTGGACGCTCGGTTCGGCCTCGGCCACTGTGGTGGGCCTGCAGAACTACGTCACGTTCTTCACCGGCGAGGACGCTCCGAAGGTCCTGGGCACCACGGCGGTCTTCACGGTCGTCACCGTGGGCGGCTCCATGGTCCTGGGGCTGCTTGTCGCCCTGGCACTGAATTCCAAAGTCAGGGGCACTACGTTTGCCCGGTCAGTGGTCTTCGCACCGTACGTGCTCTCCGGCGTCGGCGTCGGATTGGTATGGCTTTTCATCTTCGACCCCGGCTACGGCGTCCTGGCCTGGATCCTCCGCGGCCTGGGGCAGCAGAGCCCGCAGTGGATGAACGATCCGCAGTTGTCCTTGGTGATGGTCATGATCGTCTACGTCTGGAAGAACCTGGGCTACTGCGCCGTGGTCTACCTCGCCGGACTGCAGTCCCTGCCACGGGACGTCATGGAAGCCGCTGCACTGGACGGCGCCAACAACGTGCGCCGGTTCTTCAACATCTCGGTTCCGCTGCTGTCCCCCACCACATTCTTCCTGCTGATCACCACCATGCTCAGTTCCCTGCAGGCCTTCGACCTGATCCGCATCATGACACCACTCGGAAACGGGACCAGCACCTTGATTTACGAGGCCTACCTCCAGGCGTTCGGTGCCTATAACCGGGCTGGCTATTCGGCAGCAATCTCCGTGGCGCTCTTCGCCATCCTGCTGGTCATTACGGTCCTCCAACTGCGCTTTGTTGAGCGAAAGGTCCACTACTCATGAGCGCCCAGTCTCCCGCCGCCGTCGTGCTTTCCAACGAACCGCAGCACAACGAGCCGGAACCCCACATGTCCCAGCCCCGCGAGCCGCAACCCGTGCCCCGGCCGTTGTCCAGGACGAACCTAATCCAAACGCTGGCCGCCGGCTACGTCCCGCTGGTCCTCACCACGTTGGTGGTGTTCCTGCCCCTGTTGTGGATGGTGCTCAGCTCCTTCAAGCAACCCGGCGAGATCGTCACAACCGACCTGAAGATCCTTCCGGACTCCTTGAATCTGGAGAACTACGCCACGGCGATGACCACGGTCCCGTTCGCGCAGTTCTTCGCCAACAGCTTGGTCGTTACCACCGTCGGCTCCACCATCAAGGTGGTCCTTGCCATCCTGACTGCCTACGCCCTGGTGTTCGTCCGGTTTCCGTTCAAGAACGTGATCTTCGTGCTGATCCTGGTGGCCCTCATGGTGCCTGCCCAAGTGTCCATCCTGCCCAACTACATCCTGGTCGCAGGCATGGGCGGAAAGAACACCCTGTGGGGCATCATCCTTCCGGGCCTGGGAACAGCGTTCGGCACGTTCCTTCTCCGCCAGCACTTCCTGACCCTTCCGCCGTCCATCCTTGAAGCCGCAGAAATCGACGGCGCCGGACATTGGCGGCGGCTGTGGCAAATCATCGTTCCGGTCTCCCTGCCCTCCGTGGCCACCGTTGCCCTGGTGACCGTGGTCAGTGAATGGAATGACTACATCTGGCCGCTCATCATCACCGATCGACCGGAAACCATGACGCTGCCGGTAGGCCTCACCCTGCTCCAAAACTCCGAAGGAAACGGGGCCGGCTGGGGAATCCTCATGGCGGGCGCCGTTCTGGTGATCGTCCCCATCCTGCTGGTTTTCGCCGCACTGCAGCGCTACATCGTCGCTGGCCTCACCCAAGGCAGCGTCACAGGCTGACATTCTCCAGCCACACCAATTCGCATCGTAGGAAGTAAGTGAGAGGAAGCACCATGCGCACCAATCTTGACCGTCGGCATTTCCTTGGCCTCGCAGGCCTGGGTGCCGGGGCCGCGGCATTAACTGCCTGCGGCGGGCCATCCACCGCGGGTCCGGGGACCGCCGTCGAATCTGCTGCCGTCGACTTCACCAACGTCAAGCCGGCCGCCTCGTTCGATTTCTGGACCAACCACCCGGGCAAGTCCCAGGACGTAGAAAAGGCCATCATCAGCAAGTTCCAGGCAAAGTTCCCCGACATCAAGGTGAACCTGGTGACCGCAGGCGCCAACTATGAGGAAATTGCGCAGAAGTTCCAGACTTCCCAAGCCGCCAAGACCGGACTTCCCGGCTTGGTTGTCCTCTCCGATGTGTGGTGGTTCCGCTACTTCTCCAACGGCAGCATCATCCCGATCGACAATCTGGTGAAGCACCTGGACATCCAGCTCGACGACTTCCAGAAGTCCCTGGTTGACGACTACAAGTACGACAACCAGCAGTGGGCCCTGCCATACGGCCGCTCCACCCCGCTTTTCTACTACAACAAAGACCACTTCAAGGCCGCAGGCCTTCCCGACCGGGCTCCGGCAACGTGGCAGGAATTCGCCGAGTGGGCTCCCAAACTGAAAGCCTCCTCCGGCGCGCAGTACGCCTACATTTATCCCGCGCTGGCCGGCTACGCGGGCTGGACCTTGCAGAACAACCTCTGGGGCTGGGGCGGCAACTGGTCCAAGGACTGGGAGATCACGTGCGATTCAGACAAGTCGGTTGCCGCTCTGCAGTGGGCCCAGGACTCGATCTACAAGGACGGTTGGGCAGGCGTTTCCTCCAAGGAGGCCGCGGACGACTTCGCCGCCGGCATCACCTCGGCAACCATTTCCTCCACGGGCTCCCTGCTGGGCGTCCTGAAAGCAGCGAAGTTCAACGTGGGAGTCGGCTTCCTGCCGGGCGGTCCCGAGGCAACCACCGGAGTCTGCCCTACCGGTGGCGCCGGGTTGGGCATTCCAAGCGGTATCAGCAAAGAGGAGCAGCTCGCCGCCGCGACGTTCCTCAAGTTCATGACGGAGCCGGAAAACACGGCCGCTTTCTCGGCCGCAACGGGTTACATGCCCACGCGACTGTCCGCCGACATGTCAGCTGTACTGGCCGCCACGCCGCAGATCAAAACGGCCATGGACCAGCTCGCTGTCACCCGTGTCCAGGACAACGCCCGGGTGTTCCTTCCCGGCGCCGACCAGGAAATGGCCAAGGCGGCAGCCAAGATCCTCACCCAGCAGGGTGACGTCAAAGCAACGATGACCGAGTTGAAGAAGACGCTCGAGGGCATCTACACCAAGGACGTCAAGCCCAAGTTGAAGGGCTGAAACCCTTGGGAAAAGGAAGTGCGGGGCTGCATGGGCAGCCCCGCACTTCCTTTTGACTCTTTGTTATGGCAACGCCAGGCCGGTTGACACCACCAGGGACGGTCAGGGGATGGGTACCGGCACGACGCCGAGCGGCGCAAGGTTGGCTGCCCCGCCGTCCGGTGAGGACAGGACCCAAATGCCCTTTTCATGGACGGCAACGGAGTGCTCCCACTGGCACGAGCGCTTGCCGTCGGTGGTGACTACGGTCCAGTCGTCATCCAGGGTCGCCGTTTCGATGCCTCCGCGCACCAGCATCGGTTCGATGGCCAGGCACAGACCGGGCCGGATCTTAGGGCCACGGTGGCTGGTGCGGTAGTTCAGGACATCCGGGGCCATGTGCATCTCGGAACCAATCCCGTGGCCGACGTAATCCTCAAGGATCCCGAGGGGCTTGCCCGGCACTGAGGACACGTAGTCATCGATCGCATTGCCGATGTCTCCCACGAACTTGCCCTTGGCCAGACCGGCGATGCCGTGCCACATGGCGGCCTCGGTGACATCGGAAAGCCGCTGGTCCTCGGGGTCAGCGGTTCCAACGATCACGGTGCGGGCCGAGTCCGAGTGCCACCCGTCCACGATGCAGCCGCCGTCGATCGAGATGATGTCCCCGTCTTCCAGGACCCTGCTTCCGGGGATTCCGTGGACGACTTCCTCGTTGACCGAGGTGCAGATGGTTGCCGGGAAGCCGTGGTATCCGAGGAAGTTGGACTTGGCGCCGGCATCGCTGAGGACGGCAGCAAAGACGTCATCGAGGTCCTTGGTGGTGACACCTGCCTTGGCTGCTGCAACCGCTGCGTCAAGGGCACGGCTAAGGACCAGTCCTGCCTCGTGCATCTTGCGCATCTGCTGGTTGGACTTGTATTCAATGCGGGGCTGACCGAACGCCATGTTCTCCTCTGGATGTTCCCACGAGCGCCGATCAGGCCCCGTGCTCCAACCATTTTCGCGCATCCGAGAGCGTGGTCGAAATTGGTTCGACCCCAAGCCCCTCGCGAAGCCTGTCCAAGCAATAGGTCCGCTCCCGCCCGAGTTGGCTCACGGCATAGCGGGTCAGCCGCGGCGGAGTCCCCGTTGCCATGGCAGCAGCTTCGGAAAAGCCGGCCACGGCCATCGCCACGGCCTCCGGAATATACCGAATGCCCGTGTGCGGGTGGCCCGTCACGTCAAGGACCTCACGCAGCACTGAACCGAGCTCCACAGGCTCCGCATCGGCCACATTTACGGCACCGCGGAGTTCGGACCCGCAGGCTGCGAGCGCGGCTGTAGTCAAATTGTCGATATGCGTCAGCTGATGCCTCACGGTGGGACGCCCGACGCTGAGGAGCCGTCCGCGCCGGATGTTGCCGATGAGCCGTGGCAACAGCGTCCGATCGCCTTGGCCATAGACTCCGTGTGGCCGGAGCGACAAGGCGTTGCCGTGCTTGCGTGCTTCGATGTCGGCCAGCGCCTTGCTGCGCCCATAGGCGTTCAGGTGCTTGGACGCGACTTCTTCCTCAACGCGGTTCACGCAGGACTCCCACCAGGGGTAGACGCTGGAACTTGAGATATGGACCAAGCGCGTCCGCGCATAGGCCTCGCTGAGGGCCCGCGTCCCCAGGACATTGACCCGGTGAAAGATCCGGGGGTCGCCCCAGTCCGCGACGTGGGCACCGGCATGCACGACGGCGTCAACCTCCGGCAGGCGCGCTGGCGGACGGTCCGCGAGGTCCCAGTATGCGTAGCCCGGGTCCCGGCGACGCCCGAACCTTACAACATCCCATCCCTTGGCTTCAGCGGCCCGGGCGATCGCTCCCCCGACGAAACCCGTGGCACCCGTGACGGCGATCTTCATGCCGGGCCCACCAGAGCCGCTGCGTCTGTAACCGCTCCGAACTGCTGCCTGAGCGCTTCACGATCCGGCTTCCGGTGCCGCCCGCTGACCGGCATATTGTCCAGGACTTCGATGCGGTCCGGGAGTGCCGATTCGTCGATGAGTCGCGGTAGCTCCTGCCCGAGCCGGGCCTTCAGAGCCGCCGCCGACTGACCGGCCCGCGGCACAACCGCCAGCCACACCGACTCGTCACCGATGCCGTCCGGAACACCTACCATCGCCGCTTCAGCGACACCCGCCACGCCGGCGATGACGGGTTCATACAGAGCGGGGTAGATGTTGGTCTTGCCCCGGATGATCATGTCCTTCTTGCGTCCGATCATCACCAGCCGTGGCCGCGCCCCGGAGCTGGTGGACGCGCCCCGTGCCCCCGAGCTGGTGGACGCGCCCCGTGCCCCCGCCCCGTAGTCGAGCCTCACCAAGTCTCCCGTCGCGTGTTCGATCATTGGGTCCTGGCCCAAGTAGCCGTGGCACATGTTGGGACCGCGGGCGAACAGTTCGTGGTCCTCACCGAGGCGGATTTCGACGGCGGGCAGCGGTTCCCCGAGGAAGTCGCCCTCACCACGGCCATCCTTGGTGAGGTGCCCGGCGTCAGCTCCCGAGGCGAACGCAAGCTTCTCCCTGCCGTCCGCTATTGCTATGGGCAGAAGCTCAGTCATTCCGTAAATGAGCTTGAAGTCCACATCGGGCAAGACCCGCATGGCCCGCTCCAGGAAAGGTGCCAGAACGGGGGCCGCTCCCAACATCACAGTTCCCAAGGTCTTCGGAAGCGTGACCTCCCCACGCTCAATCCCGTCGAGGATGGGCGCCAGCTGCGACGGCACCAGGAAAAGGTGAGTGGCGCCGTCGTACGTTGACCTTTTCCCGGCGACCGGCCCAAGTTCGCCGGCCAACCGAAGGGGGTCGATGTGCGCCGAAAAGCCGTACGAGGGCATGGTCCAGTGAGCCCCGGCGATCAGGGCCGGCAGGCCCATCATGAGCTGCTCCGAATGGATACGGTCCCCGTCGCTGAAAGTGCATTTGGTGCTCAACTGCTGGAAACCGGCAGCCAAGGAACCGCGGGTATGGACAACACCCTTCGGTGCTCCCGTGGTTCCGGAGGTGAAGATGATCACCGCTTCCTGGGCGGGATGGTGCCTGGGCTGTCCCTTGGTGGTGCCAGTAGTGGTGGTGCCAGTAGTCAGGGGACGTCTCAGCGTCTTCACCGGGGTAGCTCCCCGGGGCACCCCCGGCATCCAAGGTCCCGAATAGTAGTGGCGGACGTCCATCGCGCCGTAATCGGGCAGGAGCAGGCCACGCCGACGCGCCAGGGGGCGGAGGGGGCTCCTGGTACTCACTGCGTAGAGAAGCGATTCGGCAGCCGCCCAACCCGGCGCGGCCAGCTCCGCCCTGTCCCGGAACAACGAAGGACCGATGCCGGGGTCAATGAACACCACCGACCCTCCCGCCCGGACGGCACCCAACGCGAGGATGAACGCGGCCGGACTCGGCCTGACCGAGAAGAGCATCCTTTCACCCTTGCCAAAGCCGTCGGCCTGCAGGCGCACCGACGTTGCTTCGATGCCTTCCATCAGCTGCCTGTAGGTGATGGTCGGACCGGGCCTCACTGACACCTTGCCGCCGGGCCGATGCGTGGTCCTGCCCGGAGCTGTGATGGCGGGATTGTCCGGGACACGTTCAGCCGCCGCGTAGACGGCGGCAATGAGGTCAGGGCTGTCCCGCCCGCCGGTGATTTCAGAGGGCATTGGCGAGCTCCAGCTTCCGGTAGCCCGGAATCAGCACACGCGTGCTGACGGCCCGGGAGGCGATGACCCACGGCCTCTGCGCAAATCTGTCCAGGAGAACCTCCAAGGTTGCAGTGATCTCCGCCATGGCCAGCGGCATGCCGATGCAGAAATGTGGTCCTGCCCCGAACCACAACTGGCGCGCTTGCGTCGGGACGGGTTCCCCCGGGTTGAAACCACCCAGGCTCTTGGCAGCATGGATGGTGGACAACAGGATCCGGTCCCCGGTGCGCACAACCGTTCCTCCGATGTTCCCGGGGGCAACGGCGTTTCGCAGCATCATGGGCGACGGCACCGTGAACCTTAACGACTCGTTCACGGCTGCCCCCATCCCCGACCTGTCCGCAACCAGTTCCTCAACGCGCCCGGTGTCAGCAAGCAACGCCACCAGCCGGGGCACGAATGACACGAGCGTTTCCGTTCCCACCATCACGAAGGCACTGATGATGCCCATCGCTTCGTCTTCGCTCATGCCCAGCCCGCGGAGCCGACCCGGGAAGGTTGCAGGGTCTCCGTCGCAATAGGCGCTTCGGGCAGGTCCTGCGAGAACCTCGACGGCGGCCCTCCCCTTGGCAGCCTGCTCCGGCGTCAGGGTTGGGCGACCTAAACGAACCAAGGATGAGATGGAGGACCCTAAATCGAAGAGTTCCTTATTCGGCAGTCTGCCCGGAGCATGTTCCGGAACGCCCAGCAACCGTGAGATGACGCCGCCCGCCAGTTCCTTGACGCAGTCCACCAGGTCCACCCGTCCCGGCCCGTCCAGGTCATGCTCAACGCGGGCCTTCAACGCAACGGATGCCGGTTGGACGATTTCCGCCACCGAGGCCGGAGTGAACAAGTCAGCGAGCTTCCGCCTTAGCTCGCGATGCTCTGCACCGTCCATGTTGACCAGTGCCTTCGGGCCGACGACCGGTGTCCAAAGCCCTCCGGAGGCAGAGGGCCCGTTCTTTACGAAGCGTTCACCGTCCAACAGCACATCACGCACCAACCGTGCTTCGCTGACCAGGACACCCAGCCCCGGGATCCTCATCACCGGTTTCACGGCGCCCAGCGATCGGATGGTCGGGTACAGCAAGGGATGCGCTCCGAGGTGGACGCGCCGTTCCCAGCGCTCAGCGGCTGCAACTGACATGGCTACCGAATGTCCACGTGTTCGGGACGGTAACGGTGGTCCGCGTACCAAGCCAGCGTGTTTTTCAAGCCCCACGCTTTGACCCGCCGGGAGGACCCGTAGACCACGACGTCCCTCCGCAGCCCGTAGTTGCGTGTCAACTTCCGGACGCGGTTGGACAGTGCCCGGTCCTCGTGGAGGTCCTCGATCCTGGTCCGCGGGAATCCCCCGGAGCGGTGATACATATCCGCGGTGATAGCCATGTTGCAGCCCGGAAGCATTTGGTAGGGGCCCAAATAGCCCTCTCCCTTGTTGCCGGGCCTGATCTTTCCGAAGAAAGAGGCAACCTCGACGGCCACCAGCATCAAACGACGATCCCGTGCAGTGATGCCTTCGTCCTGCCGGGGAATCAGCTGCCCGGCAATCAGTTCCAAGCCATCGTGGAAGGCCGCCATGATCCGGGCCGTCCAATCCTTGGCAGCAAGGCAATCCGCGTCCGTGCGGGCCAACCATGTGGCACCGTGTTCGACTCCGAACCGCATACCCGTATCGGCAGCTGCGCCTGTGCCCTTCTCCGTTTCATGGATCAGCCTGATGTCCATGACAGGGTGCTCACTGGCGAAGGCTTCCACGATGGCGCAGCTGGCGTCGGTGGATCCGTTATCCACCACAACCACCGTGAAGTCCTGATAGTCCTGCGCAGCGAGCGAATCCAAGGCCTGGCGGACAAGCTTCTCTTCGTTGAGCATCGGCACTGCGATGCACAGCGGCCTGGTAGCGGAATCGCTGTGCAACCCTGCTCCGGCTCCTGCTGACGAGTGGTTCATAGCCGCACCACCGCGATGCCCAGGCTGACGCCGCCGGCCAGGCCTACCAGGGCAACCAGGTCTCCCGGACCACATCGTCCACCATCCAGGGCGAGCTTCAACTGCAACGGAAGACTAACGGAGGCCAAGTTGCCGAACTCTTCCACTGCCGGGACCAACAGGTCGCGCGGCACTCCCGCACGCTCTGCAAAGATCTCCCGGTAGGGCGCGCTGACTTGGTGGACACAGACCACCGCGAAGTCTTGCCAGTTCAGCTTGAGGGCCTCCAAGGTCTCTCCCAGGACATCGGAGCCCAAGTCCAGGAAGGCGTCCTTCAGCTTCTCCCCGTCCATGGTGAAATAGCTGGCTTCAGGAGCACGGGGAAACGCAGATCCACCGGCGGCCAAGGTCCCTACCGGCCAGTGGATGCTCTTTGCAGTGAATGCCATGCCAAGAATGCCCTCGGCCGCCGGGCTTGAAGGCTCACTGTCAGCAGTAGCGCCTTCGGAAGCTTCGAGCAGGACAGCCGCGCCGCCGTCGCTCATGGTGTAACCGGGGAAGCTGGACGCGAAAGTCGCGAAATCAGGAACAGACCACCGGACCGCCCGCGAGGGCGACTCCCCCGTCACCACCAGAACCCGACCGTAACGGCGGGAGGCAATCAGGGAATCGGCCACTTCCAGTCCGTTCAGGAAACTGTTGCAGGCGTTCTTGACGTCCATCACCGGGCAACTGAGTCCCAGCTTTGCGGCGGCAATATGGGCTGTTGCGGGCTCCACCATGTCCTGGCTCGCGGAGGCAAAAACCAGAAGGTCGACATCCGGGGCCTGGAGCCCGCAACTGGCCAGGACCTTGGCTGCTGCGTTGACGGCAAGATCTGACGCCTGCTCCGACTCGGCCATCACGCTACGGGACCGGATGCCTGTGACGCGGGATATCAAACCCTTGGGAATCCGGAAGCCCGGGCTCGATTCGACGATGCGCTGCTCTACGGCATCCGTGTCCAGACGTGCAGGAGGCACATAGACTTCCAGACCTGCAATCCGGCTCCTGCCGGACATGACTGTGTGCATGCGCTTCCCCCCAAAGACGGCCATGAAAAGGAAAAAGGGTGTGTCCCGCACTCATCGTACGGGACACACCCCTTGGCACATGAGCCGGAACACCGGCTATGTGGAGAAAGTGCTAGACAGCCTTGGCAGCTTCAATGGCGGTCAGGACACGGTCAGTGACCTCGTCGATTCCACCTATGCCGTCAACCTGGGTCAGGATGCCGCGCTCGGCGTACTTGGCCACGACGGCCTCAGTCTGCTCGTGGTAGAGGTCGAGGCGGTGGCGGATGACGGCTTCATTGTCGTCAGACCGGCCGGTCTCCTTGGCGCGGCCGAGGAGGCGGCTGACCAGTTCCTCGTCGTCGGCAGTCAGCTGGAGCACGACGTCGAGCTCCTGCTGGGTCTCGGCGAGAATGTTGTCCAGGTAGTCCACCTGTGCCGTGGTGCGGGGGTAGCCGTCCAGGAGGAAGCCGTTCTCGACGTCGCTCTCGCCCAGGCGGTCCCGAACCATCTTGTTGGTGACGCTGTCCGGTACGAAGTCACCGGCGTCCATGTACTTCTTGGCCTCCAGGCCAAGGGGGGTCTCTCCCTTGACGTTGGCACGGAAGATGTCGCCCGTGGAGATGGCGACTACGCCGAGGCGCGCGGAAATCCGTTCAGCCTGCGTACCCTTGCCCGAACCCGGAGGTCCAATGATCAGCATTCTCGTCATCGCAAAAGCCCTTCATAGTGACGTTGTTGTAGCTGCGCATCAATCTGCTTCACGGTTTCCAAGCCCACACCCACCATGATCAGGATTGACGTGCCACCGAACGGGAAGTTCTGGTTGGCGTTGATCAGGACGAGTGCAACCAGCGGAATGAGTGCCACGAAGCCCAAGTAAAGAGCTCCCGGCAAAGTAATCCTGGAAAGCACGTACTGCAGGTAATCCGCGGTCGGTTTACCCGCCCGGATGCCCGGAATGAATCCCCCGTACTTCTTCATGTTGTCCGACACTTCTTCAGGGTTGAAGGTGATGGCCACGTAGAAGTAGGTGAAAAACACGATCATGGCGAAGTAGAGAGCCATGTAGATGGGGTGGTCGCCCTTGGTGAGGTTGTTGTTGATCCACTCAACCCAGGGGGCCATCTGCTCTCCCGCCTGCGGCTGGTTGAACTGTGCAATCAGGCCAGGCAGGTACAGCATGGAGGACGCGAAGATGACGGGCACGACGCCGGCCATGTTCACCTTGATGGGAATGTAGGTGCTGGTTCCGCCAACAGTGCGGCGGCCAATCATGCGCTTGGCGTATTGCACCGGGACGCGCCTCTGGGACTGTTCGACGAACACCACTAGCGCCACCGTGACCAGGCCGATGGCAAGGACGATGAAGAAGGTTCCCGGGCCCTGCGCGGTCCAGATGGCACCCAGCGACTGCGGGAAGCCAGCAGCGATCGAGGTGAAGATGAGCAGCGACATGCCGTTGCCCACGCCCTTCTCCGTCACGAGCTCGCCCATCCACATGATGAGTCCGGTGCCTGCGGTCAACGTGATGATGATGAGGATCGTGGTGATGATGCTCTCATCAGGAATGATCGGCAGGTTGCAGCCGGGCAGCAACTGGCCGGAACGGGCCAGGGATACCAGGGTGGTGGCATTGAGCAGACCCAGCGCGATGGTGAGGTACCGGGTGTACTGCGTCAGTTTCGATTGGCCGGAGGAACCTTCCTCGTACAACTGCTGGAACCGGGGAATGACCACCCGAAGCAGCTGAACGATGATGCTCGCCGTAATGTACGGCATGATACCGAGCGCAAAGATGGAAACCTGCAGCAAGGCACCGCCGCTGAACAGGTTCACCAGCTGGTAGATGCCCTGCGAGGTGTCACCGGTGTCTAAGCATTGCTGGACATTCTGGTAGTTCACACCAGGCGAGGGGATGAAAGCTCCCAAGCGGAAGATTGTGATGATTCCCAGCGTGAACAACAACTTGCGTCGCAAATCGGGCGTCCGAAACGCCCGGCCGAATGCGCTTAGCAAGCGTCCTCCTGAGGTAAAGGTACAAGGATGTAGATGGGGTTAAGGAAACCCAACAATCGAGTCTAGCTGCTACGGACGCCGTCAGAATAATCGAGAGTCCACAACCAACAAAAAAATCCCGGTACACAGGGCCTCAGGCCCCGCGTACCGGGATTCTTTCTTACTGCGGGCAAGAGCCCCACGGGGTCTTAGAGAACCGTGGTGCTTCCGCCTGCTGCAGCGATCTTGTCAGCAGCGCTGGAAGAGAAAGCGTGGGCGGTGACGTCAACCTTGACGGTGATGTCGCCGGTGCCCAGCACCTTCACGGGCTGGTTCTTACGAACGGCACCCTTCTCAACCAGGGACTCAACGGTGACAGCGCCACCTTCCGGGAACAGCTCGTTGAGCTTCTCCAGGTTGACAACCTGGAACTCAACCCGGAACGGGTTCTTGAAGCCGCGCAGCTTCGGCAGGCGCATGTGCAGCGGCAGCTGGCCGCCGGCAAAGCCAGCCTTTACCTGGTAGCGGGCCTTCGTACCCTTGGTACCGCGACCGGCGGTCTTACCCTTGGAGCCTTCACCACGACCAACACGGGTCTTGGAAGTCTTGGCACCGGGGGCAGGACGCAGGTGGTGGACCTTCAGAGCGTTCTGCTTTTCAGCGGTCTCGTTCTCGGCCATTACTTCGCCTCCTCTACATTCACGAGGTGCGGAACCGTGTTGAGCATGCCAACGGTCACGGCGTCAGCGGTACGGACAACGGTGTGTCCGATGCGCTTGAGGCCGAGGGACCGAAGGGTGTCGCGCTGGTTCTGCTTGGCGCCAATGACGCCCTTGATCTGGGTGATTTCCAACTTGGCGTCGGAAGGAGTCAGGTTCTTAGCCATGACTAGACACCTGCCTTCTGGTTCTGGAGCGCACGCACCAGGGCAACCGGAGCAACCTCGTCCAGCGGCAGGCCACGGCGGGCAGCCACGGAAGCGGGCTCTTCGAGCTGCTTCAGGGCGTCAACGGTCGCGTGAACGATGTTGATCGCGTTGGAGGAACCGAGCGACTTGGAGAGGATGTCGTGGATACCCACGCACTCCAGTACCGCACGGACCGGACCACCGGCGATAACACCGGTACCGGCGGAAGCCGGACGCAGCAGGACAACGCCTGCAGCAGCCTCACCCTGCACGCGGTGCGGGATGGTGTTGCCAACGCGGGGAACGCGGAAGAAGGACTTCTTGGCCTCTTCAACGCCCTTGGCGATAGCAGCGGGAACTTCCTTGGCCTTGCCGTAGCCGACGCCAACCATGCCGTTACCGTCACCGACGACGACGAGAGCGGTGAAGCTGAAGCGACGACCACCCTTGACGACCTTGGCAACGCGGTTGATGGTTACAACGCGCTCTACGAACTGGCTCTTCTCAGCGTCGCGACCGCCGTCGCGGCCACCACGGCCACCACGGTCGCCGCGGCCCTGGCCACGCTCGCCGCGCTCACCACGACGTCCGCCGCGGCGGTCATCGGTAGCGGGTGCGGTCTCAGTTGCTTCAGCAGCTACAGCTTCAGTCACCTGAATGTCCTTTTCGTTGTTTTCAGCGGTCACAGTGCCAGCCCACCTTCGCGAGCACCGTCAGCGACGGCGGCGATGCGGCCGTGGTACTTGTTACCGCCACGGTCGAAGACAACAGCTTCGATGCCTGCAGCCTTTGCGCGCTCTGCAACGAGCTCGCCAACGCGCTTGGCCTTGGCAGTCTTGTCGCCTTCGAGTGCACGCAGGTCAGCTTCCAGGGTGGAAGCCGAAGCCACGGTTACGCCCTTGCTGTCATCGACAACCTGAACGAATACGTGACGTGCCGAACGGTTGACGACCAGACGAGGACGTACGGCCGTACCGGCGATGCGCTTGCGGATACGAAGCTGGCGACGGCTGCGTGCAGCAGACTTGCTCTTGTTCGAACGCTTCTTGTTAATTGCGATGGCCATGGTTTACTTACCAGCCTTTCCGACCTTGCGGCGGATGACTTCGCCGGCGTAACGGACACCCTTGCCCTTGTAGGGGTCAGGCTTGCGCAGCTTGCGAATGTTGGCAGCAACCTCGCCCACCTGCTGCTTGTTGATACCCGAAACAGAGAGCTTGGTGGGGCCCTCCACAGCGAAGGTGATGCCCTCAGGTGCCGAGACGTTTACAGGGTGGCTGTAGCCCAGAGCGAACTCCAGGTCAGAACCCTTGGCCTGAACGCGGTAACCGGTACCAACGATTTCAAGCTTCTTCTCGTAGCCCTCGGTAACGCCCTGGATCATGTTGGCGATCAGGGTGCGGGTCAGGCCGTGCAGCGAACGCGAGTTGCGCTCGTCGTTCGGGCGGGTGACCGTGAGAGTGTTCTCTTCGAGGGAAACCTCGATCGGGCTGGCAACAGTGTGGCTCAGCTCGCCCTTGGCACCCTTGACGCTGATGACGGAGCCATCGAGCTTGACCTCAACGCCGGCAGGAACGGTGATGGGGAGACGTCCAATACGTGACATTATTCTCTTCCTTTCCCGTTACCAGACGTACGCGAGGACTTCGCCGCCCACGCCCTTCTTGCCGGCCTGCTTGTCAGTCAGGAGGCCGGAAGAGGTGGACAGGATTGCGATACCCAGGCCACCCAGCACGTGAGGCAGGTTGGTGGACTTCGCGTAAACGCGGAGACCCGGCTTGGAGATGCGGCGGACACCGGCGATCGAACGCTCGCGGTTCGGTCCGAACTTCAGGCTGATGGTCAGCTTCTTGCCAACCTCTGCGTCCTCTTCCTTCCAGTCAGCGATGAAGCCTTCTGCCTTCAGGATGTCGGCAACGCGTGCCTTCAGCTTGCTGTACGGCATGGACACGGTGTCGTGGTATGCCGAGTTTGCATTGCGCAGACGCGTAAGCATGTCTGCGACAGGATCTGTCATAGTCATTGTGGGCTATAGCCCTTCCTCGTAACGGTTTCCGCTGCGCTGCCCTTGCGGGTCGGCGCGGCCGGACCTGATACGTAGTTAGTTTTCAGTCTTGAACGGGAAACCAAGCGCCTTGAGCAGCGCGCGGCCTTCGTCGTCGGTCTTGGCGGTGGTGACGACCGTGATGTCCATACCGCGAACGCGGTCAATGGAGTCCTGGTCGATTTCGTGGAACATAACCTGCTCGGTCAGACCGAAGGTGTAGTTGCCGTTGCCATCGAACTGCTTGCCGTTGAGGCCGCGGAAGTCACGGATACGCGGCAGAGCCAGCGATACCAGACGGTCCACGAATTCCCACATGCGGTCGCCACGCAGGGTTGCGTGTGCACCGATCGGCATGCCTTCGCGCAGCTTGAACTGTGCGATCGACTTGCGGGCCTTGGTTACCTGCGGCTTCTGGCCGGTGATGAGGGTGAGGTCGCGGACAGCGCCGTCGATCAGCTTGGAGTCCTTGGCGGCATCTCCAACACCCATGTTCACAACGACCTTCACCAGACGGGGAACCTGGTTGACGTTCGCGTAGTTGAACTCGTCCTGCAGGGACTTCTTGATGGTCTCTGCGTACTTCGTCTTCAGACGAGGAACGATCTTGGTTGCGACAGTGGTCTCGCTCATTAGATGTCCTTCCCGGTGGCCTTGGACACGCGGATACGAACGGTCTTGGTACGGCCGTCCTTCTCAACGGTGTCGAGACGGAAACCAACGCGGGTCGGCTTCTTGGTGGTCGGGTCTACCAGAGCGACGTTTGAAATGTGGATCGGGGCTTCAACAACCTCGATGCCACCGGTCTTGGTGCCGCGCTGCGACTGTCCGACCTTGGTGTGCTTGGTGACGCGGTTGATTCCTTCTACCAGCACGCGGTTGGTGTCAGGGAATACGCGCAGGACCTTGCCCTGCTTGCCGCGGTCGCCGCCACGTTCCTGCTTGGCGCCGGTGATGACCTGAACGAGGTCACCCTTCTTGATCTTAGCCATGGACTAGAGCACCTCCGGGGCCAGCGAAACGATCTTCATGAACTTCTTGTCGCGAAGTTCACGACCAACCGGGCCGAAGATACGGGTGCCGCGGGGGTCACCGTCGTTCTTCAGGATCACAGCTGCGTTCTCATCAAACTTGATGTAGGAACCATCCGCACGGCGGCGTTCCTTCTTGGTACGAACGATGACAGCCTTGACGACGTCACCCTTCTTTACGTTGCCGCCAGGGATAGCGTCCTTGACGGTTGCGACGATGACGTCGCCGATGCCTGCGTAGCGACGGCCGGATCCACCGAGAACGCGAATGGTAAGGATTTCCTTAGCACCCGTGTTGTCGGCGACCTTCAGTCGCGACTCCTGCTGAATCAATTTTTACTCCTTGCGTCGCGCCGGTTCTCAGACCGAAAACATGCATACGGAATGAGCCTTGCGGAACGGTTGATCGGGGTGTCTCTGGACCTGCCTGGATTTTGCCAGAACAGGCCTAAACGCCCGTGCCACGAGCATCAGCTTCCCTTGCAGAAAACTCTGCGCGGGGCAGTATGCAGCGGCACGATTGTTTACGAGGTGGTTGATGACACGCAAATGGCGCCATACAAACTCAAAATCTTAGCACGTTCAGCGGCCATACCATAACTGGCCGGAACAGCGGAAGGGCCCGCGCTCCAAACGGAACGCGGGCCCTTTCAGTAAGCCCAACCGGACGTTGTCCGGCGTCGGATTTACTTGGCCTTCTCGAGGATCTCCACCAGGCGGAACCGCTTGGTAGCGGACAGCGGGCGGGTCTCGGCGATCAGAACGAGGTCGCCGATGCCGGCGGTGTTCTGCTCGTCGTGAGCCTTGATCTTCGAGGTGCGGCGAATAACCTTGCCGTAAAGAGCGTGCTTCACGCGGTCTTCAACCTCAACAACGATGGTCTTTTCCATCTTGTCGGAGACTACGTAGCCGCGACGCGTCTTACGGTAACCGCGCTGCTGCTCAGCGCTGGCTGCTGCTTCCGTCACGTTTTCCTTCTCGCTCACTTGGCATCCTCTCCAGCTTCAACCTCGGCCGTTTCAGCCTTGGCAGCCTTCTTGGACTTCTTTTCTTCCTTGGCTTCCACAACCGGTGCGGCAACCTCGGCACGAATGCCCAGCTCGCGCTCACGGAGAACGGTGTAGATGCGTGCGATGTCCTTCTTTACCGCGCGCAGACGACCGTGGTTCTCCAGCTGGCCGGTGGCGGACTGGAAACGCAGGTTGAACAGCTCTTCCTTGGACTTGCGGAGTTCTTCAACGAGACGCTCGTTGTCGAAACCGTCCAGCTGTGCGGGTGCGAGATCCTTCGACCCTACTGCCATTTCTATTCACCACCTTCGCGACGCACAATGCGTGCCTTCAACGGCAGCTTGTGGATTGCCAGGCGCAGGGCCTCGCGAGCTACCTCTTCATTGACACCGGAGAGTTCGAACAGAACCCGGCCCGGCTTGACGTTTGCGACCCACCATTCCGGAGAACCCTTACCGGAACCCATACGGGTTTCAGCAGGCTTCTTCGTCAGCGGACGGTCCGGGTAGATGTTGATCCAGACCTTGCCGCCACGCTTGATGTGGCGGGTCATCGCGATACGAGCGGACTCGATCTGACGGTTGGTGACGTATGCCGGGCTCAGGGCCTGGATGCCGTACTCACCGAAAGTGACCTTGGTGCCGCCCGTAGCAGCGCCGGAACGACCCGGGTGGTGCTGCTTACGGTGCTTGACTCGACGTGGGATAAGCATTTAAGCCTGTCCTCCTTCTGCTGCAGGAGCAGCAGCTTCAGCGGCCGGTGCTTCAACGGCAGCAGGTGCTGCCTCGGCTGCCGGACGGTCGTTACGACGACGGCGGTCGCCACCCGGGCGGCCCGGACGGTCTCCTCCACGGCCGCGGGACGGAGCAGCAGCTGCCTGCTGAGCCAGTTCCTTGGCGGTGACGTCACCCTTGTAGATCCAAACCTTCACGCCAATGCGGCCGAAGGTGGTCTTGGCTTCGTAGAAGCCGTAGTCGATGTTCGCGCGGAGGGTGTGCAGGGGCACACGGCCTTCGCGGTAGAACTCCGAGCGGGACATTTCTGCGCCGCCCAGACGGCCCGAGCAAGCAACACGGATGCCCTTGGCACCTGCGCGCTGTGCGGACTGCATGGCCTTCTTCATTGCACGGCGGAATGCCACGCGGGAAGTCAGCTGCTCAGCGATGCCCTGGGCAACAAGCTGTGCTTCGATCTCGGGGTTCTTGACCTCGAGGATGTTCAGCTGGACCTGCTTGCCGGTGAGCTTCTCGAGCTCGCCGCGGATGCGGTCTGCTTCAGCGCCGCGGCGGCCGATGACGATGCCCGGACGTGCCGTGTGGATGTCCACGCGGACGCGGTCACGGGTGCGCTCGATCTCGACCTTGGCGATGCCGGCGCGCTCCATGCCGGTGGACATGAGCTGACGGATCTTGATGTCCTCGCGGACGAAGTCCTTGTAGCGCTGTCCCGGCTTGTTGCTGTCAGCAAACCAGTGCGAAACGTGGTCGGTGGTGATGCCGAGTCGGAACCCGTGCGGGTTTACTTTCTGTCCCACTTAGCGAGCCTCCTCTTTCTCCGGGGTTGCGACGACCACGGTGATGTGGCTGGTCCGCTTCTTGATGCGGTAGGCGCGGCCCTGGGCACGCGGCTGGAACCGCTTCATGGTCGGGCCCTCATCAACGAATGCTTCGCTGATGAAGAGGTCGCTGTCGTCGAATGCAACGCCATCGCGGTCCGCGAGAACGCGGGCGTTGGCCATTGCCGACTGAAGTACCTTGAATACCGGCTCCGAAGCTGCCTGGGGGGCAAACTTCAGAATTGCCAGAGCCTCATTCGCTTGCTTGCCACGAACAAGGTTGACGACGCGCCGGGCCTTCATAGGCGTTACGCGGATGTGACGCGCAATTGCCTTGGCTTCCATTGCTTTCCTTCTCTCGTCTAAGACGTAAGGTCAGGCGCCTAGCGGCGCTTGCCCTTACGGTCGTCCTTAACATGGCCGCGGAAAGTCCGCGTAGGAGCGAATTCGCCGAGCTTGTGCCCGACCATCGACTCAGTGACAAACACCGGGATGTGCTTGCGGCCGTCGTGTACGGCGATCGTGTGCCCGAGCATGTCGGGGATGATCATCGAACGACGGGACCAGGTCTTGATGACGTTCTTGGTGCCCTTTTCGTTTTCCCGTGCGACCTTCACAAAGAGGTGCTGGTCAACGAAAGGACCTTTTTTCAGGCTGCGTGGCATGTGTCCAGGCTCCTATCGCTTGTTCTTGCCAGTACGGCGGCGACGAACAATAAGCTTGTCGCTCTCTTTGTTCGGGCGGCGGGTACGGCCCTCGGGCTTGCCGTTCGGGTTGACCGGGTGGCGACCACCGGAAGTCTTACCTTCACCACCACCGTGCGGGTGGTCAACCGGGTTCATGGCTACACCACGGACGGTCGGGCGAACGCCCTTCCAGCGCATACGGCCGGCCTTGCCCCAGTTGATGTTCGACTGCTCGGCGTTGCCAACCTCGCCGACGGTTGCGCGGCAGCGCACGTCAACGTTGCGGATTTCACCGGAGGGCAGACGCAGCTGGGCGAAGCGGCCTTCCTTGGCGACGAGCTGGACCGAAGCACCTGCGGAGCGGGCCATCTTGGCGCCGCCACCCGGACGCAGTTCAACTGCGTGGATCACGGTACCGACGGGGATGTTGCGCAGCGGCAGGTTGTTGCCCGGCTTGATGTCAGCGTCGGGGCCAGCCTCGACGAAGTCACCCTGGGACAGCTTGTTCGGAGCGATGATGTAACGCTTGGTGCCATCAACATAGTGCAGGAGGGCGATGCGAGCCGTGCGGTTCGGATCGTACTCAATTTCGGCAACGCGGGCGTTGATGCCGTCCTTGTCGTGACGACGGAAGTCGATCAGACGGTACTGGCGCTTGTGTCCGCCACCCTTGTGTCGGGTGGTGATCTTACCGGTGTTGTTACGGCCGCCTGTCTTGTGCAGCGGACGCAGCAACGACTTTTCCGGAGTCGACCGCGTGATTTCAGCAAAGTCGGCTACGCTCGAGCCACGACGGCCCGGGGTAGTCGGCTTGTATTTACGGATTCCCATAATTTATTTCCTCGTTAAAGTGGTCTCCGCTACGCGAGCGGACCGCCGAAGATGTCGATTGTGCCTTCTTTGAGGGTGACAATGGCACGCTTGGTGCTCTTGCGCTGTCCCCAGCCGAATTTGGTGCGCTTGCGCTTACCGGCACGGTTGATGGTGTTGATCGATTCGACCTTGACGGAGAAGATCTTCTCCACGGCCAGCTTGATCTCGGTCTTGTTCGAGCGGGGGTCCACCAGGAAGGTGTACTTGCCTTCGTCGATCAGACCGTAGCTCTTTTCCGAAACGACGGGTGCAAGCACGACGTCGCGCGGGTCCTTGATGGTGGTTACGCTCACTTGGAGGCCTCCTCGTTCTTTGCCTTGTCAGCGACGAACGCGTCGAAAGCAGCCTTGGTGAAGACCACGTCGTCGGAGATGAGCACGTCGTAGGTGTTCAGCTGGTCTGCGTACAGAACGTGAACATCTGCGAGGTTGCGCACGGACAGTGCAGCAACGTCTTCGGCGCGGTCGATTACGACGAGCAGGTTCTTGCGCTCGGAGACTGCACGCAGCGACGCCAGTGCTTCCTTGGCGGACGGCTTGGTGCCGGCAACCAGGGCTTCAATAACGTGGATACGGCCGTTGCGGGCGCGGTCAGAGAGGGCGCCACGGAGAGCAGCAGCCTTCATCTTCTTGGGGGTGCGCTGGCTGTAGTCGCGCGGGGTCGGACCGTGGACGATGCCACCGCCGGTCATGTGGGGAGCACGGATGGAACCCTGACGGGCGCGGCCGGTGCCCTTCTGCTTGAACGGCTTGCGACCTGCACCGGAAACCTCGGCGCGGGTCTTGGTCTTGTGGGTACCCTGGCGCGCAGCAGCGAGCTGTGCGACGACGACCTGGTGCAGCAGGGGCACGTTGGTCTGGACGTCGAAGATCTCTGCAGGCAGGTCTACCTTGACAGTGCTAGTCATTTAACTAGGCTCCCTTCACGGCGGAACGTACGAGTACGACCTGGCCGCGGGCACCGGGGACGGCACCCTTGATAAGGAGCAGCGACTTCTCGACGTCAACAGCGTGAACGGTGAGGTTCAGGGTGGTGTGACGTACGGCGCCCATGCGGCCGGCCATTTTCAGACCCTTGAAGACGCGGCTCGGGGTGGATGCGCCACCGATGGAGCCAGGCTTACGGTGGTTCTTGTGGGCACCGTGGGAAGCGCCGACACCGGAGAAGCCGTGACGCTTCATAACACCGGCAAAGCCCTTACCCTTGGAGGTGCCGACGACGTCGATCTTTTGGCCGGCTTCGAAGATCTCAACAGAGAGCTCCTGGCCCAGCTCGTAGGATGCGGCGTCTGCGGTACGCAGTTCGACGACGTGGCGGCGAGGAGTTACGCCGGCCTTCTCAAAGTGACCAGCCAGCGGCTTGGTGACCTTGCGGGGGTCGATCTGGCCGTAGCCGATCTGTACGGCGACGTAGCCATCGGCCTCTGCGTTGCGCAGCTGGGTGATGACGTTGGAGTCAGCCTGGACAACAGTTACCGGGATGAGCTTGTTGTTCTCGTCCCAGACCTGGGTCATGCCGAGCTTCGTGCCCAGCAGGCCCTTCACGTTACGGGTTGCGGTCATAGTCTCTCAGCACCTCCCTAGAGCTTGATTTCGATGTTCACGTCTGCAGGCAGGTCGAGACGCATAAGCGAGTCAACGGCCTTCGGCGTGGGGTCGATGATGTCGATCAGACGCTTGTGAGTACGCATTTCGAAGTGCTCACGGCTGTCCTTGTACTTGTGCGGAGAGCGAATAACGCAGTAAACGTTCTTCTCCGTCGGCAGCGGCACCGGGCCGACTACCGTTGCGCCTGCGCGCGTGACCGTCTCAACGATCTTCCGCGCTGAAACATCAATGACCTCGTGGTCATATGACTTCAGCCGGATGCGGATTTTTTGTCCCGCCATGTCGCCTGACTCTCTTTCAGCTAGTGCTGCTCTAGTTAGGGCTGCTCTGTTTACTTACCTGTTGATGTGGCCGCCGAAGCGTTTGAGGTTGTACCACCACACGCCGCACAAGCTGAATCCGGAAACTCCGGGTTCCTCAACCTGCCGGCGCACCGACCCCCGCGGTCGGGCGTGTCGCGATTTTCACGCAAACTCGACCGCATTCCATGGGGTTCAGGGTTATGTTTGGGCTTCAGCTTGGACCCTGACATCCGGCATTATCCGAATCGGGACACGAAGAAGCGCTTGAACAACTCATCCAGTATGCCGGAAATATGGACCAAAGGCTAATCGAGGGCTCGCGGCCCATTGCCAGTGGCGGCAGCAGCTATGGATGATAAATGCATGACTGTCCAGGATACGGGTTCCGTAGAGGATTTGGCGGCACGCCTCCGTCCCGGTTTCACCTTGGGCGTCGCGACCGCAGCCTTCCAGATCGAAGGCAGCTTGACTGCGGATGGCCGGGGCCCTGCAGGATGGGACGCCTTCGCGGAGAAGCCGGGAACAATCGTCGACGGCGGCTCTCCCGCGATCGCCTGCGATCATTACAACCGTGCGGACGAAGACATCGCCCTGATGCAGGAGCTCGGCGTCGATTCCTACCGGTTCTCCTTGTCGTGGCCGCGGATCCAGCCGGAGGGGAAGGGCGCCGTCAATCCCCGTGGCCTTGAGTTCTACGACCGGCTGATCGATAAGCTGCTGGCCGCCGGGATCTCTCCCATGGTGACCGTCTACCACTGGGACACGCCGCTTCCCTTGGAACATGCCGGCGGCTGGCTGAACCGTGAGACCGCCCATCGTTTTGCCGAGTACAGCGCGATCGTTGCCGAGCGGTACGGCGATCGGGTCGATTCGTGGGTAACCGTGAATGAGCCTGTCTCAGTGACCTTGCAGGGCTACGCACTGGGCGCCCACTCCCCCGGCAACCAGCTTCTGTTCGATTGCCTCCCGGCAGCCCATCACCAGTTGCTCGGCCATGGGCTCGCGGTCCAGGCACTGCGGGCTGCCGGCGTTTCCGGCCAGATCGGCATTTCCAACATGCATTCGCCCGTTCGGCCGGCCAGCAACAAGCTTTCCGACCGACTCATGTCCGATGCCCTCGACATGATCCTCAACCGCATCTATGCCGACGCCATCCTCCTGGGCGAATACCCGAAGCCGCCGCTGGCCCTTTCGCCACTGTTCCGTTCCTTGGGCCCTGTGCAGGATGACGACTTGAAGATCATTAGCCAGCCGTTGGACTTCTACGGCCTCAACTACTACTACCCGCTCAAGGTTGCGTCCGGCTCCGGTCCTGCCGAAATCCCGACTGGAGCTGCACAGGAGATGGTGAACGTGCCGTTCCATCTTGCGGTATACGACGAATATGAGACCACCGGATTCGGATGGCCTGAGGCGCCGGATCAGTTGACCACCCTTTTGCAGGAAATGCAGCAAAGGTACGGGGAGGTACTTCCACCCGTTTACATCACGGAAGGCGGCGCAAGCTTCCCCGAGCCCGACCACGTGACCAGCCCGCTCCAGGACACCAACAGGATTACGTACCTGGCAGAGCACCTGGGCCACGCGCTAACGGCAACAGGCCCGGGTGGGGACGCTGAGGGAATCGACCTCCGCGGCTACTACGTGTGGACGTTGATGGACAACTTTGAGTGGGCCGCGGGTTATTCGCAGCGTTTCGGCTTGGTTCACGTGAACTTCGACACCTTGGAACGAACGCCCAAAGAGTCGTTCTACTGGCTGCGGTCCTTGGAACGGGCGCGCCGCCGCGAACAACAGCTGTAGTCCAAGCGGGTTAAAACCCCTGTCCGGGAGCGTACAATGCTATGCCCCCGGAGTGCTATTTGTTCTTGTTGGCCCGGTTGATCCGCTTCGCCCGGTCTATTTCGTGCCGGAAGTACTTCCGGCCCCACACAACAGAGCCGGCGATGGCTGCGATAACGACCAGAAAAATCAGGAATTCCATGGTGATCCTCTCTTTGGGAGCAACACTATCCGACTCGGTCGTGCGTGTGCTCCCCGCCCTTCGGGCCAACCACGCCCGGCTCTTGGGGCCGACGGTTCAGACGCCAGACAGCCAGGACGATCAGCCCAATGGCAACAAGTGCCAGCATCGCAAAGGCATACGAACGCAGGGCCCACATCACGCTCGCTGCCACGCCCACGGCACCCCAGCCGACGAATAGCCGCTCGGACAACAACAGCCCGGCCCCGAGGAGGACCGCGTGCGCCGCCAGAACGTAGATTTGTTGCGACGGTGTCCCAGCAAAGATGGTCGCCAAAGAACTGAGGGACAGGATCCCGGAAGCCATCCCCAGCCTCAACCGCCCGGCCGAGCGCTGCTTCTGCTTGTAGCGCAGGCCTGCCAAAACTGCGCCGGCCACAACGAACCACTGGGAAGCCCAGAACCAGTCCGGCCTGATGCTGTCCACAAAGATCACCGCCCGCTGGAAAGCTACAAGAACCACCACGGTTCCCACCTCGGCGGCCAGATGCTTCCCTACGGGAATTTCCACCACCAGAAGGACCGCGGCTGCCGCCGTCAGGAATGCACCAGTGAAGGCGGTTTCGTCATGCACCAGCCCAAGGATGGCCGTGGCCAGAAGCCCTGCCCCGGTTGTCGCTGAGAGCGAGTAGCGCCTCCACGGCTCGGCCGTGATGGCCGGCCCACCCAGCAGCCGCCATACGTAGAGGATCAAGCCCGTCCCAACTCCCCCGACGAGCCAGGGCAAGAGGTCAGGCCACGCGCCGGTAAATGCCGTAGTAGCCCCGGATTCGTTCAGCCACCCCTCGACGCCCGTTACCGCCCCGACCAGTGTTGTGGACGCGGCCGCGGCGTAGAAACGGGGACGGTCCTCCAGATGCGAAGCTGCATAGAAGACGAGGGCCACGGTCAGGACGGCCAGACCCGAAAGGATGCGGCTGGCATCGACCGAGAAGATGCCGGCCACCGATGCGAAGAACAAAGCGCTGGCGAACCAGGTCCACTTCAGCTGCGAGCCGGCGGGGCTTGTACTCAAGCGGCCGAGGAAGACCCTTAGCGCAGTGAGGCCAGCAGCCAGCCCCAAGAGCACGGCCGGCACGTGGAGTTCACTGAGGACGGCCTGGTGTAGCCAAGTACCCGAGGGAAAGGTCAACGCGGGACCGGCGCCTACAACCACCCCGGCCACGGCAAACACTCCGGCGTACAACGCCGCTGCATGGCGCTGGTCCCGCCACACGATTGCTGCTGCAACGATGGCCAGGGTCAGTTCGCACAGAACCACCCAGCGTCCACCGCCGTCGAAATCCCGGGCCCAAAGGTACCAGCACGGAAGCAGCAGCTGGACAACGAGCCCCGCCCACAAGGCTTCCTCCAGTAACGGCGAGCCGTCGAAACGCCGCCGGACGATGGGATGCAGTGCGATCTGGATGAAGACGAGACCGGCCAGTGCCAATGAAGCAGCTGCTGCGGATTCGGTGGCGTCAGCGACCACAATCGCGGCGAAGGCCGTGAAAAGCACGCGGCCTGCCAGAAGATAGGCTCCGCGCAATCGTGCTTCGCGCGTCAGCGCCACCATGAAGCCTGCGTAGGTGGTAAAGAGCCCCAGCAGGACTTCAACATCGCGGACATTGTGCCCGCGAACAAGCAAAAGGTGCATGGCGGCAGGAGCCAACAGCCATGCCAAACGGTGCTTACGCAGCATGACGGCGGCGACGAGAGCCGCCGCTGCGGTGATGATGGCTGCGGCTCCGGGCTGCCACCCGTCGTGCGGTGCAGAATGCAGCAACGCGGGGAACCTCAGGGCGGCGGTGGCGATCGACATCAAGGCCAACAGCACGCCCGCATCAACCATCAGCAGGCCCAAGGACATCGCCTTGCGGCCTGCCACCACTACCGCCACCAATTGCGCGCCGAGCACCCAGACGATGACCGTTGCGAGCGCTGCCTCCTCACCGCCCACGGAAAGTGCGTAGCCCGCACTGGAGAGATCCAGGTAAACCGAAGCAGCCAGCACTGTGGCGGTTGCCCGCGCGAGCCACCAGTAGCACCGGCGATGCATGGATGCGGGAAGGCGCAAGGCAGTGACAGCGAAGTACGTCGCAAGGGCCAACAGCGCAAGGTTCCCGAGACCCCGGGAAACCACCGCAGCACCGACTACCGCGGAGACCATGCCAGCGGCAGGTGCCAGGAACTCCATCCCGTTCGGGCGCCATGACTCCGACGCCCCGCTGCCCGCCCGGCTCGCCCTGCCCGCCGGAGATACAGGGGGAAACGCGAGCATGCCGGCCACAAGACCGCCCGCCAGGACCGCGAACGCTCCTGCCGCCACGACCGGATGACCGGGCGCTTTGTCCAGGACGGTAAGGACCGCCAGAGCGGTGATGCCCACACCGCCAAACGCCAAGGCGCTGATTTGCGGGGCCAGTAGACCAACCCCCCAGCGCTCGAACGCAGCGCCAAGTACTTGCTGGGCAGCGCACACAACAACCAATGCAAGAGCGGTTAGGGCGGCAGCGTCCGGACGTTCCGGGTAAAGCGCGGTGATGAGGAAGGGAACTGCGAGGCTAAGGGCAATCCGCCCGGAAAGCACAAGCGCCTTGCGGTACACACCCTGGGCTCGCAGCGCCAGGCCGAACCAAAACAGACCCGAGGAAGCGAACATCGCGAAGAGTGGCCACGCGCCCAGCATGGGGGCCAGGGCCGAGGCGGAGGCAACGACGGCTGCCGGGGCAAAAGCCACTCCCCCGCGTAGCTTCCACCCCAGCGGCATTGAGGTTGCCAAGACGACGTAGAAGGCCGTGTACGCGGGTAGTTCCGAGGTACTGAACGCGAGCACGATCGCGAGGACAAGGGCCACCACGAGCTGCAGGCCCAGGCATGAGACAGCGTCCGTCCACCACGTCTTGGGAGATATCCGCTGCCCGCCGAAAGCCAGAATGAGAGCCTGAATCCCGAGGCATAGGACCGCTGCCAGCAAAGCCTGGCTGACCTCTCCCGTGGCATCCCACACCACGGCGATGATGGCGAGGGAGAACGCTGCCCTGGCGGCGTAGAAGTACAACGTTCGGAACTTCAGGTCAGGAACCCACAGCATGACAGCGAAATAGGTGCCGCACATCGCCATCACAAGGGAGTACTCCCCCTTGGCCATGAGGTTGGGAGTCAACGTGGCGGCTACACCCACCGCAGGAACCACAAACGGATGCAGCGCCATCAGTGGACGTATGTAAAGAGGTGGAATCCACCGCGGGCGCAAGATGGCCGCCAAGGTTAGCAAAACGGCGACGCCAATCAGGGCCGTGAAATACCACACGAGCGCCCCTCCCAGCACGGAAACACCTGACCATGCCGTGGAAACCACAAAGCTGAGCGAGAGGGCTGCCAGGACCTTGTTATCCAAACGGATCGCCGCATAGACGTAGGCAATCGTGCCGAGTACCGAGGTCACCAGCCATGCGAGGGGCCCGTTGTGCAAAGCGAAGCTGTACATGGCCAGGCCGGTAACAGGGACCAGCGCCAAGCCTGTTCCGGTGAAGGCCATTGCTGCGGGGCGGAGACGCGGAACGCGTGGGTGAAGCACCAGTCCTGCGGCATAGAAGAGGACCGTGATAAGCCAAATGGCAACAAAGCGAAGGGACTCAGGCAGGCTCGTACCCACAAAAAGTGCCCCGGCGGCCACCAAGAGGAGGCTCGCCACATAGAGGGTGATGTTGATGTTTTGCCGGTCGCGCTTCTCTTTGCGCTGGGCAGACTGTTGGGGAGTCTCACCCTGCCACGGCGGCGCAGCTTGCGGTGGCGGCTGCAGGTGCCCGGGACCTCCGGGAGGTTTGGGTATGGGGGCTGGAAGCACTACGCGTTGCGGCACGGCACCCTGGGGCGGAGCGAACCCGGCAGCCGGACGCAGCGGCTCGTAGAGCGAGTAACCCTGCACCGGGGATCCGTGAACCGGGCGCGGTGCCGCAGGCGGCACGGGGACAGGACGCCCGGGGGCAGGACGCACGGGGGCAGCTTGCGTCCCCACCGATGGGGCAGCAGCCGCTGTCGGCTGGACAGTCTGCGGGAGGGCCGGCTCGCCCTGCTTCGCTTGCGCCGTCTTGGCTACGGCGTCTTGCCAGCCAGCCAGATGCCCCGCGAGGTATGCCGCACGGTACGCATCGACGTCGTCCTTCACCCCGCTGCTCCGTGAGCCTGCAACACGGCGGCCCCGGGCCATACCGAGGGCGTAGGCCCCGGCGCTAAGGCCCGCAAGGAACAGCAAGACGACGACGGTCAGGAACCCCAGCACGGCAACTCCAAAGGTGAGTCCGGGCAGGCCACCCGGTTTATCCATTCGATAGAGAAATTATAACAAAGAAAAACCCCACCGCCGAAGCGATGGGGTTCTTCTGTGGGTAATCTCCGTCAGCCGGAGACTCGCCCGATCGACAAGCAGAAACTACTTGATGATCTTGGTAACACGTCCCGAACCAACGGTGCGGCCGCCTTCACGGATAGCGAAGCCGAGGCCCTCTTCCATAGCGATCGGCTGGATGAGCTCAACGGTCATCTCAGTGTTGTCGCCGGGCATAACCATTTCCGTGCCCTCAGGCAGGGTGATAACGCCGGTAACGTCCGTCGTACGGAAGTAGAACTGCGGGCGGTAGTTCGAGTAGAACGGGTTGTGACGTCCGCCTTCGTCCTTGGAAAGGATGTAGACGTTTGCCTCGAAGTCGGTGTGCGGGGTGATGGAACCCGGCTTGACGACAACCTGGCCACGCTCGACATCGTCGCGCTTGAGGCCACGGAGCAGCAGGCCACAGTTCTCGCCGGCCCATGCTTCGTCGAGCTGCTTGTGGAACATCTCGATACCGGTAACCGTGGTCTTCTGGATCGGGCGGATGCCAACGATCTCGACCTCGGAGTTGATGGCGAGGGTGCCACGCTCGGCGCGGCCCGTAACAACGGTGCCACGGCCGGTGATGGTGAAGACGTCCTCGATCGGCATCAGGAACGGCTTGTCGCGGTCACGTACGGGGTCCGGAACGGACTCGTCGACAGCTGCCATCAGGTCCTGGACGGACTTGACCCAAACCGGGTCGCCTTCCAGGGCCTTGAGACCGGAAACGCGAACGACAGGAGCGTCGTCACCGTCGAAGCCCTGCGAGCTCAGGAGCTCACGAACTTCCATTTCAACGAGGTCGAGGAGTTCCTCGTCCTCAACCATGTCGGACTTGTTCAGTGCGACCAGCAGGTAGGGAACACCAACCTGGCGGGCGAGCAGAACGTGCTCACGGGTCTGAGCCATCGGACCATCGGTTGCAGCAACCACGAGGATTGCGCCGTCCATCTGGGCAGCACCGGTGATCATGTTCTTGATGTAGTCAGCGTGACCCGGGGCGTCAACGTGTGCGTAGTGACGCTTCTCGGTCTGGTACTCCACGTGGGAGATGTTGATGGTAATACCGCGCTGGCGCTCTTCCGGAGCAGAGTCGATGGACGCGAAGTCGCGCTGCTCGTTGAGATCCGGGTACTGGTCGTACAGCACCTTGGAAATGGCGGCAGTCAGCGTCGTCTTACCGTGGTCAACGTGACCAATGGTGCCGATGTTGACGTGCGGCTTAGTCCGCTCGAACTTTGCCTTTGCCACAGGTTCCTCCTAGAACGATTTCAAGTGACGTGCTCCTCGGCCGCGCTTTTCGCGGCAGAAACTCTAGCAAGTCTACTTGGGGGCTTGGTTTTGGTGAAATTTCAGATTCAGGAACCAATACTAGTTCCTGGAGTCTGTTCGCGCAGGGGCCGGGCCACGACCTTCGCCGTGGCCCCGCCACTCGCGCTGAGATGCCTTCCCGGGTACCGGAATTGCATCCGCTACCGGGTGATTACTCGCCGCGGGTCTTCTGGATGATCTCGTCGGCTACTGCCTTCGGGACCTCCGCGTAGCTGTCGAACGTCATCGAGTACACAGCACGGCCCTGGGTCTTGGACCGCAGGTCGCCGATGTAGCCGAACATTTCGGACAGCGGAACGTTCGCACGAACAACCTTCACGCCTGCAGCATCTTCCATGGACTGGATCATGCCACGGCGGGAGTTGAGGTCGCCGATCACGTCACCCATGTATTCCTCAGGGGTACGGACCTCGACGGCCATCAGGGGTTCGAGCAAGACAGGGTTGGCCTTGCGGGCACCCTCCTTGAACACCTGGGAGCCGGCGATCTTGAACGCCATTTCAGAGGAGTCGACATCGTGGTAAGCACCGTCGAGCAGGATCGCCTTGACGCCCACCATCGGGTAGCCGGCCAGGATACCGAACTGCATGGCGTCCTGGATACCAGCGTCAACGGAGGGGATGTATTCACGCGGAATACGGCCACCGGTGACCTTGTTTTCGAACTCGTAGAAGGTGCCGTCCGTGGTTTCCAAGGGCTCGAAGGAGACCTGGACCTTTGCGAACTGACCCGAACCACCAGTCTGCTTCTTGTGGGTGAAGTCAACCTTCTCCACAGCGCGCTTGATGGTTTCGCGGTAAGCAACCTGCGGCTTGCCGACGTTGGCCTCAACCTTGAATTCGCGGCGCATACGGTCAACGAGGATGTCGAGGTGGAGTTCACCCATACCCGCGATAACAGTCTGGCCGGTTTCTTCGTTGAGGGAGACCTGGAAGGTCGGGTCCTCAGCGGAGAGCTTCTGGATAGCCGTGGAGAGCTTCTCCTGGTCACCCTTGGTGTTCGGCTCGATCGCAACAGAGATCACGGGCTCCGGGAAGCTCATGGACTCGAGGACGATCTGGTTGGCGGGATCGCAGAGGGTGTCACCGGTGGTGGTGTCCTTCAGGCCGATCGCAGCGTAGATGTGGCCGGCGGTAGCGCCCTCAACAGGCATTTCCTTGTTGGCGTGCATCTGGAAGAGCTTGCCGATACGTTCCTTCTTGCCCTTGGTGGAGTTGACCACCTGCGCACCGGAATCAACGTGACCGGAGTACACGCGGATGAAGGTGAGCTGGCCGAAGAACGGGTGGGCAGCAATCTTGAACGCAAGAGCGGAGAACGGCTCGTCAGCGGAAGGCTTACGGGTCAGTTCCTTCTCTTCGTCGCGGGGATCGTGACCGATCATCGCCGGAACGTCGAGCGGGTTCGGCAGGAAGTCCACGACGGCGTCGAGCATCGGCTGGACACCGCGGTTCTTGAAAGCAGAACCACAGAAGACCGGGTAGAGCTCGGAGTTGATGGTCATCTTGCGGATGCCGGCCTTGAGCTCCTCGAGGGTGAGTTCTTCACCTTCGAGGTACTTCTCCATGAGTTCCTCGGAAGCTTCGGCAACAGTCTCAACGAGCTGTGCGCGGTATTCCTCGGCCTTTTCCTTGAGGTCGGCAGGAATTTCCTGAACCTCGTAGGAAGCACCCATGGTCACGTCGCCCTTGGCGTCGCCCGGCCAAACCAGTGCGCGCATTTCAAGGAGGTCGACGACGCCAACGAAGTCGTTCTCGGCGCCGATCGGCAGCTGCATGACCAGCGGCTTGGCACCGAGGCGGGAGATGATGGTGTCTACGGTGAAGTAGAAGTCAGCGCCCAGCTTGTCCATCTTGTTGACGAAGCAGATACGCGGAACGTTGTACTTGTCAGCCTGGCGCCAAACAGTCTCGGACTGCGGCTCCACGCCTTCCTTGCCGTCGAACACTGCAACTGCACCGTCGAGGACGCGCAGGGAGCGCTCAACCTCAACCGTGAAGTCCACGTGGCCCGGGGTGTCGATGATGTTGATCTGGTTCTTGTTCCAGAAACAGGTCACGGCCGCGGACGTGATGGTGATGCCGCGTTCCTTTTCCTGTTCCATCCAGTCGGTCGTCGAAGCACCGTCGTGCGTTTCGCCGATCTTGTGGTTCACACCCGTGTAGAACAGGATGCGCTCGGTAGTGGTGGTCTTGCCGGCATCGATGTGGGCCATGATGCCGATATTGCGGACCTTGTTAAGGTCGGTAAGCACGTCCTGTGCCACGGGGTCTCCCTTTCGGATGGACTGCACGTCCGCCGCCGGCTCGGTGGAGCCGGCGGCGTCCGGGAAGTTTTACCAGCGGTAGTGTGCGAAGGCCTTGTTGGACTCGGCCATCTTGTGAGTGTCTTCGCGACGCTTGACAGCGGCACCGAGACCGTTCGAGGCATCCAGGATTTCGTTCTGGAGGCGCTCGGTCATCGTCTTTTCGCGGCGGGCCTTGGAGTAGCCCACGAGCCAACGCAGCGCGAGGGCGGTGGAGCGACCCGGCTTGACCTCAACCGGAACCTGGTAGGTGGCGCCACCAACACGGCGGGAGCGCACTTCCAGGGAAGGCTTGACGTTGTCCATGGCCTTCTTCAGGGCTGCGACGGGGTCGCCGCCCGTCTTGGCGCGGGCACCTTCGAGTGCACCGTAAACGATGCGCTCTGCGGTGGACTTCTTGCCGTCAATCAGGACCTTGTTGATCAGCTGGGTGACCAACGGGGAGCCGTAGACGGGATCTGAAACGAGCGGCCGCTTCGGGGCCGGACCCTTGCGAGGCATATTACTTCTTCTCCATCTTTGCGCCGTAGCGGCTGCGGGCCTGCTTGCGGTTCTTGACACCCTGGGTGTCGAGGGCGCCGCGGACGATCTTGTAGCGGACACCCGGGAGGTCCTTCACACGACCACCACGGACGAGCACGATGGAGTGCTCCTGCAGGTTGTGGCCAACGCCGGGGATGTAGGCGGTAACTTCCACGCCACCGTTAAGGCGCACACGTGCGACCTTACGAAGGGCCGAGTTCGGCTTCTTCGGAGTGGTGGTGTAGACGCGGGTGCAAACACCGCGGCGCATCGGGCTGCCCTTCAGCGCGGGAGCCTTGGTCTTGGAGACCTTCGGCGTGCGGCCCTTGCGGACCAGCTGGTTAATCGTAGGCACTTTCGTGTTCTCCGTTGTTTGATCTCTGCCCCCACGCACAGGCGCCAGCCGGTGCACATGTGGGAACTTTGGCGTTGCTCATGCGGCCGGCCGGAACTTCCGGTAGGCGTGCAAAAGTGCGGCATTCGTTGCGCAAGTTGCCCGCAACCCGGAAACAGACTCCACACCCAACACCATGAGAACAAAACCAAAATGATGCTGCGGCGGCCTTCATCCACTGCCACACAGAACAATTACATAAAGTCTAGCACGGCTTGATCTCACGCCTTAATCGGGTGTATGGAGGACGACGGCGGAAGCCGGGTGCCGCCGTCGTCCTCCACTCCCCCGCGTTGCGGCGGAGCGGCCGTTAACGCGCCTGGCCCCGCACTCCGAAGAATGCGGGGCCCGGCGTTCAGTCAATAACTAACGCTGCAATCAGCGGAAGTCGTTGCCGAGGTCGTAGTCATCCAGCGGGATGGCGTGGAACTCGGGGGCACCGTCCCCACCCAGGGCGTCATAGGAGAAGTCGGTGAAAGCGCTGGGGCCCGTGAACAGGCTTGCCTTTGCTTCTTCCGTCGGCTCCACACTGACCTGCGTGTAGCGCGGCAGACCCGTACCAGCCGGGATGAGCTTACCGATGATGACGTTTTCCTTGAGGCCGAGCAGCGGATCGCTCTTGCCTTCCATGGCCGCCTGCGTCAGGACGCGGGTGGTCTCCTGGAAGGAAGCTGCGGACAGCCAGGACTCGGTGGCCAAGGAAGCCTTGGTGATACCCATGAGTTCCGGACGACCGGAAGCCGGTGCCTTGCCCTCGGACACGACGCGGCGGTTCTCTTCCTCGAAGCGCGTGCGCTCTGCCAGTTCACCCGGCAGGAGGTCGGAGTCACCGGACTCGATGACCGTAACGCGGCGCAGCATCTGGCGGACGATAACCTCGACGTGCTTGTCGTGGATACCAATACCCTGGCTGCGGTACACACCCTGCACTTCGTCCACAAGGAACTTCTGTGCTGCACGCGGACCCATGATGCGCAGAACCTGCTTCGGGTCCACCGGACCGTTGATCAGCTTCTGGCCGACGCTCACGTGGTCGCCGTCTTCGATGAGGAGGCGGGACCGGCGCAGTACCGGGTAGGCGATCTCTTCGGAACCGTCGTCCGGAGTGATCACAAGGCGCATCTGGCGCTCGGACTCTTCGATGGTGATGCGGCCGGCTGCTTCCGCAATCGGTGCCACACCCTTCGGAGTACGGGCTTCGAACAGTTCCTGGATACGGGGCAGACCCTGGGTGATGTCGTCGCCACCACCTGCGGATACAGCACCACCGGTGTGGAACGTACGCATGGTCAGCTGGGTACCGGGCTCACCGATCGACTGTGCGGCAATGATGCCGACGGCCTCTCCGATGTCCACGGTCTTGCCGGTTGCCAGCGAACGGCCGTAGCACAGGGCACAAGTGCCGACCTTGGACTCACAGGTGAGAACGGAGCGGACCTTGACCTCGGTGATGCCGGCTGCAAGCAGCTGGCCGATCACGACGTCGCCGCAGTCGGTGCCGGCCGGTGCCAGGACGTTGCCCTGGGCATCGACGACGTCGACAGCCAGCGTACGTGCGTAGGCGCTGTTCTCGACGTTCTCGTCCAGGACCAACTCGCCGTTGGAGTCCGGAACTGCGATCGGCGTGACCAGGCCGCGCTCGGTACCACAGTCCTCTTCGCGGACGATGACATCCTGCGAGACGTCCACCAGACGACGGGTCAGGTAACCCGAGTTGGCGGTACGGAGAGCGGTATCGGCCAGACCCTTACGGGCACCGTGCGTGGCGATGAAGTATTCCAGCACCGACAGGCCCTCACGGTAGGAGGACTTGATCGGACGCGGGATGATTTCACCCTTCGGGTTGGCCACAAGACCACGGATACCCGCGATCTGGCGGACCTGCATCCAGTTACCACGTGCCCCGGAGGACACCATGCGGTTGATGGTGTTCATCGGGGACAGGCTGTCGCGCATCGCCTGGGCGATCTCGTTGGTTGCCTTGTTCCAGATCTCGATCAGTTCCTGGCGACGCTCGTCGTCGTCGATCAGGCCCTTGTCGTACTGGCCCTGGATCTTGGCAGCCATGTTCTCGTAACCGGCAAGGATGCCCGGCTTGGTGTCCGGAACCTCGATGTCGGAGATGGCCACGGTGACGCCCGAGCGGGTAGCCCAGTAGAAACCGGCGTCCTTCAGGTTGTCCAGCGTTGCTGCAGTAACAACCTTCGGGTAGCGCTCTGCGAGGTCGTTGACGATCCGGGACAGTTCGCCCTTGTCCGCAACAGCCTCAACCCAGGGGTAGTCCTCAGGCAGGGTCTGGTTGAAGATGACCTGGCCGAGGGAGGTTTCAACGAGAGCCGGCTGACCGGGCTCCCAACCTTCCGGAGCTTCCCAACCTGCGTAGGGAACGAAGTTCTCCAGACGGATCTTCACCTGGGAGTTCAGGTGCAGTTCGCGGGCATCGTAGGCCATGATGGCTTCCGACACCGAGGAGAACACGCGGCCCTCGCCGGCGGAGCCGACGCGTTTGGTGGTCAGGTGGTACAGGCCGATGATCATATCCTGCGAAGGCAGGGTGACCGGGCGGCCATCGGACGGCTTCAGGATGTTGTTCGAGGACAGCATCAGGATGCGGGCTTCGGCCTGGGCTTCCGGGCTCAGCGGCAGGTGGACTGCCATCTGGTCGCCGTCGAAGTCAGCGTTGAAGGCGCCACAAACCAGCGGGTGAAGCTGAATTGCCTTACCTTCAACAAGCTGCGGTTCGAAGGCCTGGATACCAAGGCGGTGCAGGGTAGGTGCACGGTTGAGCAGCACCGGGTGTTCGGTGATGATCTCTTCCAGCACGTCCCAGACCTGCGGGCGGTAACGCTCGACCATGCGCTTTGCCGACTTGATGTTCTGTGCGTGGTTGAGGTCAACCAGGCGCTTCATCACGAACGGCTTGAAGAGCTCCAGGGCCATCTGCTTCGGCAGGCCGCACTGGTGCAGCTTCAGCTGCGGGCCGACGACGATGACCGAACGGCCGGAGTAGTCAACACGCTTACCGAGCAGGTTCTGGCGGAAACGGCCCTGCTTGCCCTTGAGCATGTCGCTCAGGGACTTCAGCGGACGGTTGCCCGGGCCAGTGACGGGACGGCCACGACGGCCGTTATCGAAGAGGCTGTCAACAGCTTCCTGAAGCATGCGCTTCTCGTTGTTGACGATGATCTCCGGAGCACCGAGGTCAAGCAGGCGCTTGAGGCGGTTGTTGCGGTTGATCACACGGCGGTAGAGGTCGTTGAGGTCGGAGGTCGCGAAGCGGCCACCGTCCAGCTGGACCATCGGGCGCAGTTCCGGCGGGATCACCGGGACGGCGTCGAGAACCATGCCGAGCGGGCTGTTGTTCGTGGTGAGGAACGCGTTGACAACCTTGAGGCGCTTCAGGGCGCGGGTCTTGCGCTGGCCCTTGCCGTTCTGGATGACATCGCGCAAGGACTCAGCCTCAGCCTGCATGTCGAAGGTCTCAAGACGCTTCTTGATGGCTTCGGCACCCATGGAGCCCTCGAAGTACATGCCGTAACGGTCACGCAGTTCGCGGTACAGGCCCTCGTCACCTTCGAGGTCGGCGACCTTGAGGTTCTTGAAGCGGTCCCAGACCTGCTCAAGGCGCTCGATGTCGGCGTCGGCGCGCTTGCGGACGTTCGCCATCTGGCGGTCCGCGGAGTCGCGGGCCTTCTTCTTATCCGCACCCTTGGCACCCTCGCCCTCAAGACGGGCAAGCTCGTCTTCAAGGTCGCGGGCGATCTGGGCGATGTCGCTGTCGCGGTTGTCGATCAGCTGCTTCTTCTCGAGGTCGTGCTCGACCTGGAGGTTCGGCAGTTCAGCGTGGCGGTTTTCCTCGTCAACGCTGGTGATCATGTAGGCAGCGAAGTAGATGACCTTCTCGAGGTCCTTCGGAGCCAGGTCCAGGAGGTAGCCAAGGCGCGACGGAACGCCCTTGAAGTACCAGATGTGGGTGACGGGAGCGGCGAGCTCGATGTGGCCCATGCGCTCACGGCGCACCTTGGCGCGGGTGACTTCAACGCCACAACGCTCACAGATGATGCCCTTGAAGCGGACGCGCTTGTACTTGCCGCAGTAGCATTCCCAGTCACGGGAAGGTCCGAAGATCTTCTCGCAGAAAAGACCGTCCTTCTCAGGCTTGAGAGTGCGGTAGTTGATGGTTTCCGGCTTCTTGACCTCACCGTAAGACCAGCCACGGATGTCTTCCGCGGTGGCGAGGCCGATCTGCATGAGGCCGAAGGAGGATTCGCTGGACATATGGTCCCTGTTCTCTCTTGTTCTCTAAATTCTGAAGTCTTGGTTACGGAAAGAGGGAGCTGCCCGGCGGGCGGTGCTGGCACCACCCGCCGGAGCGGCTGCTAGACCTCTTCTACGGAACTGGGCTCTGCGCGAGACAGATCGATGCCCAGTTCTTCCGCAGCCGTGAAGACTGCGTCATCAGAGTCACGCATTTCGATCGTGGTTCCGTCGGTGGAAAGAACTTCCACGTTCAGGCACAACGACTGCATTTCCTTGATCAAGACCTTGAAGGACTCGGGGACGCCAGGCTCGGGGATGTTCTCGCCCTTGACGATGGCTTCGTAGACCTTCACGCGGCCGTGGATGTCATCCGACTTGATCGTGAGGAGTTCCTGAAGGGTGTAAGCGGCGCCGTAAGCTTCGAGCGCCCACACTTCCATTTCACCAAAGCGCTGGCCACCGAACTGTGCCTTACCACCCAGCGGCTGCTGCGTGATCATGGAGTACGGGCCGGTGGAACGCGCGTGGATCTTGTCGTCCACCAGGTGGTGGAGCTTCAGGATGTACATGTAACCCACGGAGATCGGGTCCGGGAACGGCTCGCCGGAACGGCCGTCGAACAGACGCGTCTTGCCGGAGGAGTCGATCAGGCGGTCGCCGTCGCGGGTCACGTTGGTGGAGTCAAGCAGGCCCGTGATTTCCTCTTCGCGGGCGCCGTCGAACACCGGGGTGGCAACGGTGGTCTGGCCGGTTTCACGAGGCAGGTTCGGGAGGTTCTTGACCCACTCCGGCTCGCCTTCGATCTTCCAACCGGTCTTGGCAACCCAACCGAGGTGGGTTTCCAGGACCTGGCCGACGTTCATACGGCCCGGAACACCAAGCGGGTTCAGGACGATGTCCACCGGGGTACCGTCTGCAAGGAAGGGCATGTCCTCGACCGGGAGGATCTTGGAGATAACACCCTTGTTGCCGTGGCGGCCGGCGAGCTTGTCACCGTCGGTGATCTTGCGCTTGGCTGCAACGTAGACGCGGACCAGCTGGTTCACGCCCGGGGGCAGTTCGTCGTCGTTGTCGCGGTCGAAGACGCGCACGCCGATGACCGTACCGGACTCGCCGTGGGGCACCTTCAGGGAGGTGTCGCGGACTTCGCGGGACTTCTCACCGAAGATCGCGCGGAGCAGGCGCTCTTCCGGAGTCAGTTCGGTTTCACCCTTCGGGGTGACCTTTCCGACCAGGATGTCGCCTGCCTCAACCTCGGCACCGATGTGGATGATGCCGCGCTCGTCCAGGCCTGCCAGGACTTCCTCGGACACGTTGGGGATGTCACGGGTGATTTCCTCGGCACCAAGTTTGGTGTCGCGGGCATCGATCTCGTGCTCCTCGATGTGGATGGAGGACAGAACGTCTTCAGCGACGATGCGCTGGGACAGGATGATGGCGTCCTCGAAGTTGTGGCCTTCCCATGACATGAATGCCACGAGCAGGTTCTTGCCGAGGGCAAGTTCACCCTGGTCCGTTGCCGGGCCGTCAGCGATGATGCCGCCAACTTCCAGGCGCTGGCCTTCGTTGACCAGGACGCGGTGGTTGTAGCAGTTGCCCTGGTTGGAGCGGGCGAACTTGTTGATGCGGTAGTTGGTTTCCGTGCCGTCGTCATTGAGCATGACAACCAGCTCGGCGGAAACCTCGGTTACCACACCGGCCTTCTTGGCGATGACAACGTCTCCGGCGTCAACAGCTGCGGCGCGCTCCATGCCGGTGCCCACGAACGGAGCCTCGGAACGGACCAGCGGCACAGCCTGGCGCTGCATGTTGGCACCCATGAGTGCGCGGTTGGCGTCGTCGTGCTCGAGGAACGGGATCAGGGCCGTTGCCACGGACACCATCTGGCGCGGGGAAACGTCCATGTACTGGACATCCTCGGCGGGAACCAGCACGGGCTCGCCTCCACCACCACGGGCACGGACAAGAACGGTCTCTTCGGAGAAGCGCTTGTCTGCATCCAGCGGAGCGTTGGCCTGTGCGATCAGGACCTCGGCCTCGTCATCTGCGGTGAGGTATTCGACGTCGTCGGAAACAACACCGTTGGTGACCTTGCGGTACGGGGTTTCGATGAAGCCGAACGGGTTGATGCGGCCGTAGGAAGCCAACGAACCGATCAGGCCGATGTTCGGGCCTTCAGGAGTTTCGATGGGGCACATACGTCCGTAGTGGGACGGGTGAACGTCACGGACTTCCATGCCTGCGCGGTCACGGGACAGACCACCCGGGCCAAGGGCCGACAGGCGGCGCTTGTGGGTCAAACCCGACAGCGGGTTGTTCTGGTCCATGAACTGCGACAGCTGGGAGGTTCCGAAGAACTCCTTGATGGCTGCAACAACCGGGCGGATGTTGATCAGGGTCTGCGGCGTGATGGCTTCGACATCCTGCGTGGTCATGCGTTCGCGGACGACGCGCTCCATGCGGGACAGGCCGGTGCGGACCTGGTTTTCGATCAGTTCGCCAACGGCGCGGATGCGGCGGTTGCCGAAGTGGTCGATGTCGTCGATCTCGACGCGGAGCTCGTGGTCTTCGCCGTCGCGCTTGCCCATGATGGTCTTCTCGCCGGCGTGCAGCGCAACGAGGAACTTGATCATGGCGACGATGTCTTCAACGTGCAGGACCGAAGCTTCCTTGTCACCAAGGGAGCGGTCGATGCCCAGCTTGCGGTTGATCTTGTAACGGCCAACCTTGGCCAGATCGTAGCGCTTGGGGTTGAAGTACAGGTTGTCCAGCAAGGACTGGGCAGCCTCGACTGTGGGCGGCTCGCCCGGACGCAGCTTGCGGTAGATGTCCAGCAGGGCGTCTTCGCGGGTCTCGGTGGCGTCCTTCTCCAGCGTTGCACGCATGGAGTCGTACTGGCCGAACTCTTCGAGGATCTGGCCTTCGGTCCAGCCAAGGGCCTTCAGCAGGACGGTAACGGACTGCTTGCGCTTACGGTCGAGGCGAACACCGACCTGGTCGCGCTTGTCGATTTCGAGCTCGAACCAAGCACCACGGGACGGGATGATCTTCGCGGTGAAGATGTCCTTGTCACTGGTCTTGTCTGCAGCGCGCTCGAAGTAGGCGCCGGGCGAACGGACCAACTGGGAAACAACAACACGCTCGGTGCCGTTGACGACGAACGTTCCCTTTTCGGTCATGAGCGGGAAGTCGCCCATGAACACGGTCTGCTGCTTGATTTCGCCCGTGTTGTTGTTCATGAACTCGGCCTTGACGTACAAGGGAGCCGAGTAAGTGGCGTCACGGTCTTTGCATTCGGCCATGGTGTACTTCGGATCAGCGAACTCCGGCTCGGAGAAGCTCAGGGACATGGTGCCCTGGAAGTCCTCGATCGGGGAAATCTCTTCGAAGATGTCGGCAAGTCCGGAGGTGGTGGCGACGCTGAGGTCGCCCTCCTCGACAGCCTTCGCCACCCGCGCCTGCCAGCGTTCGTTTCCGACCAGCCAGTCAAAGCTGTCTGTCTGCAGGGCGAGAAGATTCGGAACATCCAGCGGTTCGTGAATCTTTGCGAATGAGAGGCGGCGGGTGGCACCATCGGTGCTTGCCGTGTTAGCGGTTTCGTTATTAGAGGTGCTCGAGGCGACCAAGAGGGATCCTTCCACAGACCTTCAGGCGTTTTCAGATCTCCCCCGTTTGCATCCCGCGGAGTTCTCCGCGGCATACTTAATCCGGTTCCGCTATATGACCCGGACCCAGCCCGCAAAAGGTAAATGCACGCCTTGGACGGCATGCCGATTGACGCAGCTGAGATGTAAAGCCCACCGCTATATGAAGGCTGAAGGTTAACAGGGAAGACGCAAATATCTACGATACGGCAAAGTAGCCTTTCTGTCTACCCCAGATCGTCCGGGATTGCAAGCACCGTTGCTGCAGGCACCAAAGCGAAGGCGCTCCACGGCCCCGGGCAGGTCTTCCGGAAGAGTGGCTTTCCACGCCGGGTTCCTGAGCGCCCGCCGCGCGATAGCCTAGGACGTAATACAACCGGACCGGAAGAGAGACCATGACAAACTCCGACGACAATGACGTTGTCATCCTTGCAGGTTCCCGGACCCCGCAGGGCCGCCTCAACGGGCAGTTGGCGGGCTTCACCGCCGTCGAACTTGGTGCCCACGCGATCAGCGGAGCCCTAACGGCGAGCGGCGTCAAGGCCGAGCAGGTGGACGCCGTCATCATGGGACAGGTATTGCAGGCAGGCGCCGGCCAGAACCCCGCCAGGCAGAGTGCCATAGCCGCAGGAGTTGGCTGGAATATCCCGGCCGTAACCATCAACAAGGTCTGCCTGTCCGGGCTCACGGCGGTCATCGACGCTGCCCGGATGATCCGCGCCGGAGATGCCACGGTAGTTGTGGCCGGCGGACAAGAGTCCATGACGCGTGCTCCGCACCTCCTGCCCGGTTCACGCCAGGGCTGGACCTACGGAGCAGTCCAGGCCCTGGACGTCGCCGCACACGACGGCCTGACGGATGCTTTCGACGGGCAGTCGATGGGACTCTCCACGGAATCGAAGAACGTAACGCTCGGCATTGACCGGCGTGCCCAGGACGAGGTGGCCGCGGCTTCCCACCAACGCGCCGCCGCCGCAGCGGAGGCGGGAATCTTCGACGTCGAAATTGCGCCCCTCAGCGTCAAGCAGCGCAAGGGAGATCCCGTGGTGCTGACCTCGGATGAGGGGATCCGGCCCAACACCACGCTGGAAACGCTCGCCCCGCTCAAGGCCGCCTTCGCCACGGACGGAACCATTACTGCCGGCAACTCCTCTCCCCTGTCCGACGGCGCCTCCGCACTGGTGTTGACCAGTCGCCGCTTCGCCAAGGACAACGGCCTCGAATACCTTGCCGTCGTGGGCAAGCCGGGGCAGGTGGCCGGACCGGACAATTCCCTGCACTCGCAGCCTTCCAACGCCATTGCACAGGCTTTGAAGAAGGCCGGCTGGGCTGCCGAAGACCTGGATTTCATAGAGATCAATGAGGCCTTCGGGTCCGTTGCCGTCCAGTCCCTCAAGGACCTCCAATACCCTCTGGAAAAGTGCAACATCCACGGAGGAGCGATTGCCCTGGGCCACCCCATCGGTGCCTCCGGAGCCCGCCTGGCCCTGCACGCAGCGCATGAGCTCCGACGGAGGGGAACCGGCAAGGCCGCCGTATCCCTGTGCGGCGGCGGAGGCCAAGGCGAAGCCCTCCTCCTGTACCGCGACTAAGGGAGGCCCGGACCATGGCCCACGCCAACGGCGCCCAACGATTCCTGGATGATGCCGCCGCCCGCGGACTGGACGTGGACGTCGTCGAACGTCCGGCAGCCCGCAGCTTGGAAGAAGCGGCGAGCATCCTCGGAATCACTCCCGCTGACATCGTGAAGTCCCTCGTGGTCAAACACAGGGACGGCACGTTCCTTTTCGCGCTCATTCCCGGCGACCGGCAGATCTCATGGCCGAAGCTGCGTGCCTTGGTGGGTGTCAACAAACTCTCGCTGCCGGCTGCGGACGTAGCGCTGGAAGCTACCGGCTACGAACGCGGGACCATCACTCCCCTGGGCAGCACGAACGCCTGGCCTGTCTATGCTGACGCCTCGATCGCGGGCCGCCGGATCTCGATGGGGGCCGGTGCACACGGGCGCAGCGCCTTTGTGGATGCCGACGCGCTGACGGCGGCGCTGAACGCCGTCGTGGCAGACATCAGCGAACCCAATTAGGTCGCATTTGTGCGCGTTCTGAGCCCTCAAAACGCGCACAAATGCGACCTGGTTGGGTGCTTTAACAGCAGGAAGCCCCGCCCGGCGAACCGGACGGGGCTTCCCAAAGCAGAACGAGTTACTTGAGGGTAACCGTTGCGCCAGCTTCTTCGAGCTGAGCCTTTGCCTTCTCTGCGGCTTCCTTGGTGGCGCCTTCGAGAACAGCCTTCGGTGCACCGTCAACCAGGTCCTTGGCTTCCTTGAGGCCGAGGGAGGTGATGGCGCGAACTTCCTTGATCACTGCGATCTTCTTGTCGCCGGCTGCTTCGAGGATGACGTCGAATTCGGTCTTCTCTTCAGCAGCTTCAGCACCGGCGCCGCCGGCAGCCGGGCCTGCAACTGCAACAGCAGCAGCAGTAACTTCGAAGGTCTCTTCGAAGAGCTTGACGAACTCGGAGAGCTCGATGATGGTCAGTTCCTTGAAAGCTTCAATGAGCTCTTCGTTGCTGAGCTTCGCCATGGTGGCGTCCTTCCATTAGGTGGTGCTGGTCCGGAACTTGCCGTTCCGTGCACCGGAGTTTGATTGGGGGGAGAACTTAGTTCTCTTCGGTTGCAGCTTCGGCAGCAGCCGGTGCTTCTTCAGCAGCCGGAGCTTCCTCGCTTGCAGCCTCTTCAGCCGGTGCTTCTTCAGCGGCCGGTGCAGGTGCGCCGCCCTCTTCTTCAAGCTTGAGGCGCAGGGCATCGATGATGCGTGCAGCAGCGGATGCAGGAGCCTTGAGGACACCGGCAACACGTGCAAGCTGGAACTCGCGGGACTCGAGGGCAGCCAGTGCGGCGACACCCTCAGCGTCCAGTGCCTTGCCTTCGAACAGGCCGGTCTTGATGACCAGCTGCTTGTTGGCCTTGGCAAAGTCCGTCAGGCTCTTTGCAGCAGCAACGGCGTCGCCCTTGATGAAGGCGATCGCAGTGGGGCCGGCGAGCTGGCCGTCGAATGCATCGACACCAGCTTCCTTGGCTGCAATGGCGCTCAGGGTGTTCTTGACGACCGAGAACTTGGTGTCCTGGCCGAGAGCAACACGGAGTTCCTTGAGCTGCGCAACAGAGAGCCCACGGTATTCGGTCAGGACAGCCGCAGTCGATTCCTTGAAATCGTTGGTGATCTCTGCAACTGCGGAGACCTTGCTAGGCGTTGTCATAACCCTCCTTCCGGGGAATAAAGCCGGTCTTCCGGGTCCCCGCTCACGAGAGCTAAAACTAAAAACGCCCCGCGCAGATGCACGGGGCTTGGCTCAACACAGCTTTACTGTGGAGACTCAACTCGTTCACCTGCGTTGGCCGCCCTATGTCAGGGTCCTTCGTCAAGAAATTCACCTTGTTCTCACGGGCGTAGCTACAGAGCTGAGCTTTGCTCGAAAGGGTGGATTCCCATCAACCGACGGTCTTTGGTAATTCAAGGTTACGGGAGACGGCATGCGAACTCCAAATCGGCCCCCTAGTCCGATGTGGTCGCCCCGGCCGAGCGGCGCGGCAGTTCCTTTTGCCACAGTCCGGTGACTCCCGCCGTCGTGAATCCCAACTGCTTGTTAACCGTCAGGAGGTATCGGTTCTCCGGCGCGTTCCACGTGTAGATCACCCTGGCGTCCGGGAACTGCTCACTCAGGCGTTCCATGTTGGCCACCTTGATCAGGAGCCCCAGCTTGTTCCCCCGGTGCTCCTGCAGGACCAAGGTGTCATCCTGGAAGACGACGTCCTGGCGGTGGGCCAGAACGCTGATGGTGGTCAGGCCCACCAGCTTCCCGGTGGCAACATGCTCGACGGCGGTAACAACCGTCCGCCTTCCCTGCGCCATGGCTGCGTCTTCCGTTTCCCGCAATACCGCAGCGTCGAAGACCATGCCGGTGTCCGCCCCGGCCGGCTCGTCGTCCTCGTCGTCGCCGTGGACCACTTCGCCGGCTGCGTTCTCCAGCTCCGCCACGCCCTCGAGCAACCGCTCAGGGCAGCGGTCAGTCCAATGGTGCAACGCGTAGCGGCCGGCGTTGGCTTCCTCGGCTTCGGCCTGGAGATCTCCCACCAACTTGGAATCCAGCGGAAGGACACAGGAGCTGAACTGCTCTATGTGCTGCAACGTATAGCCCGCCCGCTGTGCGAAGTCCACCTCACGGCTACTGACAGGAACGAAGCCCGGCCCGGTGCCGGGAATGAGCTGGTCTTCCGGAATCTCGGTCAGGGACGTTGCCGGGTGGTTGGTGTCCACCAAAACCATGGTGCGGCCCTCTGCCCGGGCGAGCTGTTCCGCGGCTTCAAGGAGGTGGCGGCCCACGCCCCTGCGCTGGTATTCGGGCAGGACATCCAAGGTGAATTCGGCCAGGTCGATGTTGTCAACCAATGGCAAGGCGATGTCTATGGTTCCTACGATTTTGCCATCCACTTTGGCGACCAAGATGATCTGGCGTTCGTAGGGATCGGAGAACTCCAGCATTTTCTCCAGCGGCGTGTAGGCGAGGTCGTCACTCCCCCATGTCTGCATCCGCACCCGCCGGGCAACCTCGACGGCGTCGAGGAAGTCCTTGGCGTCCGGGCTGTCCAGGTTGTCGGGAACCCATGCCTGCTCAACCTCGACGGTCTTCGCCTCTTCTAAAGTCATACCAACCGTTTCTGCCATTCGCCTTCAAAGCCGTAAGGTTTGAATCCCAAGGCGATATTAATGGCCAGCATATGCTGGTTTTCACTGGCATTCCATGTCATGACGGACGTACCTGCAGGCCAGGCCAGCACTGCTTTGCGCAGGTTGGCAACTTTCACCAGCATTCCCAAACGGTGTCCCCGATGGACCGGGTCCACGAGGGTGTCCTCCTGGAATATCACCGCCGGCATGGCCTCCCGATGAACCAGCGCGGTATAGGCAGCCAATTCCCCTGAGTCGTTGTGCCGGGCCACGGAAACCAACGCGTCCAAACCGCCCGCACGCCAGGTAGCTTCTTCCTGCCGTACCCTTGCCGCATCCCATGCTTCGCCTTCCCACCCCAGTCCGGCGATGGGAACTTCCGTGCTCATAAGGCTCTTGAGCCGCGCATAGGCTTCAACAAACTCATCCGGGCAACGATCCGACCACGTGATGACACTGTAAGCCGTGGAACGGGACCGGGCGTCCGCCTCCAGGGCGTCGATCTGCGTCGCGTCAAAGGGCAGCGCCAGGCTGCTGTTGGTCTCCACCTGTTCCAGCGAGTAGCCGCAGTGAACGGCGAAGCGGGTTGAGGCGCTGTCCCGGGGCACACCGCCACTGCCTGATGCGGCTTCCAATAGAGGCACGCCCGCCAGCACGGGCGCGATTGGCTCACCGCAGTAACCGTCGAAGGAACTCCGGTCACGGTCTTGGGCCACGCCCTCCAATACCCCCAGGATCACCAACCCGAAACCGCGGCGACGAAAAGGTGCGTCCACCAGGACGTGTATGCCCGCCGTCGTCGTATTTTCGCTCAAGGGAAGCGTCAACGTGCCGCAGCCGACAATCCGCCCCTCGAGACGTGCCACGTAGACGTGACGTTCTTCGTATTCGTTTCCCTGCCAGAAGGCTATGTCCTCCTCAAGGGTGGCGGCCCGGTCCGCAGTGCCCCACAGGGCCAGTTCGTGGCGTACGCCCAGTTCATGGAAGGCCCTGAAGTCCGGAGTGACGCGCGCCCCGGGACCGTCCGGGGCGTTGATCCGCTCCACGGTTGGTCCCGCGTTGTTTAATTCGCCGCTGTTCATAAGGTTCGACGACGCCACGCCCCACAGCCTAGGTGTAGGGCCCGCGGTCAGGCGGTACAAGACCCCGCCCGGGACGCCGAAGTCGGGCCCTTCGTTACACCGGGCAGGAATGCGGAAAGGACCGCCCGGCAATGCCGGACGGTCCTTTCAGAGCCGATGCTCGTCGAATGCTTACGCCTCGATGAGAACCTTGGTGACGTTCGGGTCAACGGAGATACCCGGGCCGAACGTGGTGGCAACGGTAGCCTTCTGGATGTAGCGGCCCTTGGAAGCGGACGGCTTCAGGCGAAGAACCTCTTCCAGCGCGGCGGCGTAGTTCTCGGCCAGCTTGGTGGCGTCGAAGGAAACCTTGCCGATGATGAAGTGCAGGTTCGAGTGCTTGTCGACGCGGAAGTCGATCTTGCCACCCTTGATGTCGTTGACAGCCTTGGTGACATCCGGGGTAACCGTACCGGTCTTCGGGTTCGGCATGAGGTTACGCGGGCCGAGGACCTTACCGAGGCGGCCAACCTTGCCCATGAGGTCAGGGGTGGCAACGGCTGCGTCGAAGTCGGTCCAGCCGCCGGCGATCTTTTCGATCAGGTCATCGGATCCAACGAAGTCGGCGCCGGCTGCGATTGCTGCCTCAGCCTTGTCACCGGTTGCGAAAACCAGGACACGGGCGGTCTTGCCGGTGCCGTGGGGGAGGTTGACCGTGCCGCGGACCATCTGGTCAGCCTTGCGGGGGTCAACGCCGAGGCGGAAAGCAACCTCAACCGTTGCGTCGAACTTCGACGGGTTGGTTTCCTTTGCCAGGGTGATTGCCTCGAACGGGGCGTAGGCCTTGCCTGCCTCGATCTTGGCTACGGCTGCCTCATATGCTTTGCTGCGCTTTGCCATGCTGCTTGTTTCTCCTTGTGCAGTTGTGGTCTTCGGACCGCGCTGGGCCCTGCCACAGTCGTGGATCCGGCAAAGGATCCTGCGACATTTCTATGTTCGGTTGCCGGTTTCCCGGCGGGTGAAGGCTGTAATTAGCCCTCGACGGTGATGCCCATGGAGCGGGCAGTGCCGGCGATGATCTTGGCAGCAGCCGCGATGTCGTTGGCGTTGAGGTCTTCCATCTTGGTGGAAGCAATTTCCTCGACCTGTGCCTGGGTCAGCTTGGCAACCTTGACGGTGTGCGGGGTAGCCGAACCCTTGGCGACGCCTGCAGCCTTCTTGATGAGCTCTGCAGCCGGCGGGGTCTTGGTGATGAAGGTGAAGGAGCGGTCTTCGTAGACCGTGATTTCCACCGGAATGACGTTTCCGCGCTGGGATTCCGTAGCAGCGTTGTACGCCTTGCAGAATTCCATGATGTTGACACCGTGCTGGCCAAGCGCAGGACCGATCGGCGGAGCCGGGTTAGCGGCACCTGCCTGGATCTGCAGCTTGATGAGGCCGGTGACCTTCTTCTTGGGAGCCAATGTAGGGTCCTTCTCTCAATAGCTTCCTGGGGCACAGGAGCGCGTCCCAGGTTGGTGGCCGCCATGGCAAGGCGACCGGCCGCTACCCAGGCCGCTAAGCAGGCGGCCGGGAGCGAAATCTGTGTATCAGCTAGATCTTGGTGACCTGGTTGAATGCGAGCGTAACCGGGGTTTCGCGCTCGAAGATGGAGACCAGCACCACGAGGGTCTGGGACTCGGGCTTGATCTCGGAGATCGTTGCCGGAAGGGTTTCGAACGGACCCTCCTTGACGATGACGGACTCGCCGACCTCGAAGTCCACAGCCACCGGAGCCTGCTGCTGCTTGTTGACCGGCTTGCCCTTCTCAGCCTGTTCTTCTTCGAAGACCGGGGCAAGCATGGAGAAGACCTCGTCAAGGCGGAGCGGAACGGGGTTGTGGGCGTTGCCCACAAAGCCCGTGACACCGGGGGTGTGGCGGACGGCGCCCCAGGAAGCGTCGGTCAGGTCCATGCGGACCAGCACGTATCCGGGAATGCGTACGCGGTTGATGACCTTGCGCTGCGCGTTCTTGATCTCGACGACTTCTTCCATCGGAACCTGGATCTCGAAGATGTAATCTTCCATGTCCAGAGTCTGGATGCGGGTCTCGAGGTTGGCCTTCACGCGGTTCTCGTAGCCTGCGTAGGAGTGGATGACATACCAGTCACCTTCCTGGCGGCGCAGCTTGGCCTTGAATTCCTCGGCCGGATCAGCCGGGGCGGCGGCAGCGGCAGATTCCAAGGAGACGCCCTCTTCCGAACTATCTTCTTCGTCTACCTCGGAAGTGGACTCGTCGTCCACGTCAGCGTCTTCGGATTCGTCGACGTCGGCAGTTTCGGGCGCAGCGGAATCAACCTCGGACTCGTCTGCGGTTACGGCCGCATTCTCTGCGGTCCCGTCCAGCTCAGTCTCGTTTACCTCGAGCTCCTGCTCAGACACTTGGTCTCCTGCTTCCTCATTGCCTAACATGCCTATTTAAATGGCTCAATTCCGCAAACCCCGCAAAATCCCTGAAACCAGGGTTTACGCAGTTTGCGGACAGATCCGCTTAGCGGTCCGTGGCGCCTGATCCTCCGAAGACCCAGCTGACTCCGGTACCAAAAGCAAGGTCCAGGAGGGTCACGATGAGCATCATGATGGCGACGAACACCAGCACCACGAGCGTGTAGTTGATCAGTTCTTTGCGGGTTGGAGCAACGACCTTCTTCAGCTCGCCGATAACCTGGCGGACGAAGAGTGCAATTCGGGCAAAAAAGCCGGAGTCGGCTTTCTTGGCGGGGCGGCCCTTTGAGCTGCTTGCAGCTGTTTCGGTCACCTGATCCTCACTCACCTTGCAAAGTCGTTAGACCCGGCCCTGATCAGAGCCATGGTTGCTGCGCGTGTTCCGGCGTTTCCGCCGGAACAGCCTGCGCAGGGCAGACAGGACTCGAACCTGCAACCTGCGGTTTTGGAGACCGCTGCGCTACCAATTGCGCCACTACCCTATGGATTGAATCCATGTTTCAGGCCGCACTTCAGCCTGTGGTGCTTTTCAACACCGGTGAACCAGTCTACGCAAGAAATCCGCGATAGTCGAACCGGCTCGGTTCGGGGCTCCAAGGCCGTCCGGGCTTGTGACCAGCAACATCAGTCACAAACTCCAGCAGTCCCCCGGGAGCTCCGCAGAACAGCATAAGGTAGTTTACGTCGAATCCCATCATCCAGCCCACGTGCTGCCTGCGAAGAATGGTACTTAGATGTCTGCCGGAACACCTGCCGCCCGCATTTCACAACGAATCTCCGCCATTGCCGAGTCCGCCACCCTTGCCGTTGATGCCAAGGCCAAGGCGTTGAAGGCCGCGGGCCGCCCCGTCATCGGTTTCGGAGCCGGAGAACCCGATTTTCCCACCCCGGACTACATCGTGAAGGCCGCTATTGAAGCTGCCAGCCAGCCGAAGTACCACCGGTACTCCCCCGCTTCCGGACTGCCCGAGCTCAAGAAAGCCATCGCGGACAAGACGCTGCGCGATTCCGGCTACAAAGTCGACCCGTCCCAGGTCCTGGTGACCAACGGCGGCAAGCAGGCTGTCTACAACACGTTTGCCACGCTGGTTGATCCGGGCGACGAGGTCATCATCCCTTCCCCGTTCTGGACCACCTACCCGGAGGCCATCAGGCTCGCCGGCGGCGTCCCGGTAGAGGTCTTCGCAGGGCCGGAGCAGGGCTACTTGGTGACCATTGCGCAGCTTGAGGCCGCCGTCACGGACAAGACCAAGATCCTCCTGTTCGTCTCCCCCTCCAACCCCACCGGCGCCGTCTACAGCCCGGAGCAGGTAGCAGAGATCGGCAAGTGGGCCGCCTCCAAGGGCCTCTGGGTTGTCACGGACGAGATCTACGAACACCTCACCTACGACGGCGTGGAGTTCACCTCCATCGCCACAGCAGCTCCTGAACTGGGCGACCGCGTGGTCATCCTGAACGGTGTTGCAAAGACCTACGCCATGACCGGGTGGCGCGTGGGCTGGATGATCGGCCCCGCCGATGTCATCAAGGCCGCCACCAACCTGCAGTCCCATGCCACGTCCAACGTCAGCAACATCATGCAGGTGGCCGCAGCCGCGGCACTTACCGGCCCCTTGACCGCCGTCGACGAGATGAAGGTTGCCTTCGACCGCCGCCGCAAGGCGATTGTGGCCGGCCTGAACGCGATTGAGGGCGTTGAATGCCCGACGCCGACCGGCGCGTTCTACGTCTACGCAGACATCCGCGGGCTGCTGGGTAAGGAATTCGACACGGCCAACGGCCCCGTGCGTCCCTCGACGTCCGCGGAACTGGCCGCGCTGATCCTCGACGAGGTTGAGGTCGCAGTGGTTCCCGGCGAGGCCTTCGGCCCTTCGGGTTACGTCCGGTTGTCCTACGCGCTCGGTGACGACGACCTCGCCGAAGGCGTCCGCCGGCTCCAGGAGTTCCTCGGCAAGGCCAAGTAACCCCACCCCTGACTGAAACGCTCTTCCACCGCTGATGGTGGAAGAGCGTTTCAGTTTAAGGCGTGGGATGTGGAAGAGGGTTGGGAAAACACGGGTGGGATGTGGAAGAGCGTCCGGGAGGGGTTAGAGGAGGCGGCGTTCGGCAGCCCACTTGGTGAGCTCGTGGCGGTTTGACAGCTGGAGCTTGCGGAGGACCGCGGAGACATGGGTCTCCACCGTCTTGATGGAGATGAAGAGCTCCTTGGCCACCTCTTTGTAGCTGTATCCCCGGGCGATGAGCCGCATGACTTCGAGCTCGCGGGCGGAGAGCTTGTCAAGTTCGTCGTCGGCAATGTCCGCCGGCGCAGTTCCAAAGGCATCAAGGACAAACCCGGCCAGCCGCGGCGAGAAGACGGCGTCGCCATCGGCAACCCTGATGACGGCGTCGGAGATCTCGGCACCGGAGATGGTCTTGGTAACGTACCCGCGGGCCCCCGCACGGATCACGGCCACCACGTCCTCGGCGGCGTCTGAAACGCTCAGGGCCAGGAAGCTCGTCGTCTTGAGCAGCGCAGCGGAACCCGCGATGACCTCCCTGCCTCCGCCGCCCAGCCCCCCTGGCAGGTGGACGTCCAGCAGCACCACTTCGGGGCGGGTTTCGGCAATCACGGCGATGGCTTGTTCAACCGTGCCGGCCTCCCCCACAACGTCCATGCGCTCGTCCAGGTCAGCTTTGAGGCCCGAGCGGAAAATGGTGTGGTCGTCCACGATCACCACGCGCACGCTCCGTGCGCCGGACTGGGCAGGGCTGTTCATTGCCGGACTTCTCCGTTCCTTGGTTCGTTGTTCTCCGCCTCCATGGCGGGCAGCGCCAACCGGACTTCCGTTCCGTCGCCGCTGCTGATGATGGCCGCTGTGCCGCCGTGCCTCTTCATGCGCCCGATGATGGACTCCTTGACGCCCATGCGGTCCTCGGGCACGGCGTCGGGGTCGAATCCCGGCCCCCGGTCCTTTATGAAGACCTCGGTGTTTCCGGCAGCGCATTCAAGGTAGACAGACACTGTGCCTCCGCCGTGGCGGGACGCGTTCAACATGGCCTCACGGGCAGCTTGGACCAGTGCCTCGTGCCGCTCGGTCATCTCCGTATCGCCTACGGTCACCACTTCCACGGGATTGCCCAGAGCGTCTTCCACCTCCGCTGCGACGGCCTTGACCCGCTCTGCGAGGAGCCCGGCTTCCTTGGTGGAATCGCTGAACAGCCAACTACGCAGTTCACGTTCCTGTGCCCGGGCCAGCCGGACAACGTCCTGCTCCGAACCCGCCCGGCGCTGGATGAGCGCCAAGGTTTGCAGGACGGAATCGTGGAGGTGCGCGGCGATTTCGGCACGTTCAGTTTCGCGGACACGCCCGGCGCGTTCGGCTTCGAGGTCCTTCCAGAACTTCAAACCCCACGGCAGCAGGACCAACACGACGCCGCCAAGGACCGCCACGGAGGCAAGCAGGGCAAGCCACGTCTGCTCCCACGAGCCCGAGCCGGACACCATCACCAAGACCCCTGCCACCACCAGCGCGAGGCCGGCCGCGAGGCGAACCCATCCGCCTGCCTGATCAGCTTTCGTCTTGTCCACCAGCCCGGCCCGGCGGGTCTGATCCAGCTGCATCCACGCGATGGAGGCACCGCCAAGGATTGCTGCGGCCGGGATCAGGGTTCCCAGCGGCACGTCCACGCCCAGTTGTTGGGCGATCAGGATGGCGGCCACCAGCAGCAGCCCGACTCCCAGAAGAATTTCCTTGCCGTACTGGATCTTCCGGAACGTGAACCACGGCGCCACGGGACTTGCACCGACGCTCCCCCACTCCCCGGACGGCGGGGTTGCTCTGTCGGCTCCCGGGGGGGCATCACCGGAGGTTCCGGCGACGTTACCGGGGGCGCCTGTCCCGCGCCCGGTAAGGGTCCCGGCGTCGTAGTTTGTTGCGGGGCCGGCGGGCGGACGGCTCACCGCGGGAGCGATGGGCGACGCCGGCCGCTTGGCGTTGCGCCGGGCGTTCTCATCCGCCGTGGGAACCATGATCCACAGCCACGCATAGAAGGCCATGCCCGCACCGCCGGCGAAGCTGGCGAGGACCATGGCCAGCCGGACATACTGCACCGGCCAGCCCAAGTGTCCGGCGAGTCCGCTGCAGACTCCCGCGATCATGCGGTCGCTGCTGCGGACCAGCGCGGGGCGTTCCAAAGCGGTATCCATGTATCAATCCAAACACGGATCGGGCCTCCCAGGGCCCGTAACGGCGGCGCTTCGGGGGTCCCTCAGGGATCATTCAGGGTATCCCCCAATAGAGGACGGAACGGGCCAGGCGGCAGGATCGAAGTATGAACGCGAACAGCATGAATCCCGAGGATTCCGGAACCCCTGCCGATGCCGGGCGTCCGGGCAACAACGCCCCCGGCGGTGCCGCCGGATCCGGCCCGGCCGAGGAGCCTTCCGCACGCCCGTACCCCACGGGCAACGCCGGTCCCGGCAGCTGGACTTCCCAGCAGAACTTCTTTGACTGGATCCGCAACCAAGGCATCCGCCGCGGGCCAGACCGCTGGATCGGCGGCGTCGCAAGCGGAGTGGCACACCGGTTCGGCATCGATCCCTTGATTGTCCGGGGCATCTTCATTGTCCTGGCGCTCTTCGCCGGAGTGGGCGTCCTGCTCTACGGCCTTGCGTGGGCGCTCCTGCCGGAACCTGATGGCCGTATCCACGTGCAGGAAGCGGCTGCCGGCCGATGGTCCGGCGGCATGACCGGCGCACTGGCAACCTCGATCATCGGCCTGCCGAGCCTGGGACGCGGCTTTTGGGGCTGGGGTTGGGACGGACTTCCGGGTCTTTTCTGGACGCTCTTCTGGGTAGGCGGCATCGCGTACCTCATCTACTACCTGGTCCAGCGCAATAACACCCAGAAAGGCGAATCTCCCATGAACCGGCAAAACTTCGGCGCACCCGCGGCCCCGGCGACCGGCACCGCAACCCCGGCGTCGACGGGTGGGCCCGCAGGCAGCACCTACGGTGCTTCTTCTTCCCCTGCGACTGCCGGTGCCAACACGGGTGTACCTGTGTACGGACCGGGCAGCTCATCGACGCCGGTGGGCCCCTACAGCCCGTCGGGCCCCCGTCCTCCCCGCGGCTCCGGCCCCTACGGGCAGCCACCCTATGGTCAGTCACCCTATGGTCAGTCACCCTACGGCTCCGGGCCGGTACAGCCGCCCAAGCCCCCTCGGCAGAAGGCCAAGGGACCAGGTGCCGCAATCGTGGCAGTCAGTGCCGGAACGGCCCTCCTGGCCGGCGGAACCTTGAAGGCCCTGGACGTCGCCAACGTCATCAACCTGGGTAACGCAGCAGACTCCGTGGTGTGGGCCGTGGGTGCAGCCATCCTCGGCCTGGGTATTCTGGTGGCCGGCTTGCGCGGACGGACTTCAGGTTTTCTGGGATTCCTGGCCATTGTGGCCTTGGTGGTCGGCGGTATTTTCAACGTCATTCCGCGCAACGGAGACCGCTTCGGCTTCCAAGACGTCAATTGGGCTCCGGTCAGCATTGAGCAGGCCCGGCAGGGGCTGAACATCACTGCCGCGAACGGCACCGTGGACCTGAGCGAAATGAACCTGACGCCGCCGCTCACCACGGAAGTCACTGTCCCGGTGGATGCAACTGCCAGCAACATCACCGTCATCATCCCGGACAACGTTCCGGTGGAAGTCCGGGCGGATATGACGTTCGGCAACCTCAACGAGCGCGGCGCCGACCGCGGCGGGCGGTTCGAGAACGACCGCTCGACGTACAACACGGACAAACCCGGAGCGAACCTCGTGGTGGAGATCGATGGCACGTTCAGCAACGTGACCATCAAGGAAGGAAACTGACATGAGCACCAACCAGCCAGGTGACGCCCGCCCCGCCGAGCCGCTCCCCAAAGACGCTCTCCCCCAGGAAACACGTCCCACCGAGCCGATCGCGCGGCCCCGGTTGGAGGAGATTCCGCTGACGCCGCATTTGGAGCCCACCTACCGGATTGAACAGAACGACGACGAACCCAAGCAAGCGCGCATCGGCACCGTGGTGTGGGGGTTGATTGTGATCGCCTTGGCCGCACTGCTCCTGGTTTCCACCATGGGCTGGATCGTCCTGGACGGAACCTACGTGCTGATCGGCCTCATGATCGGGGCCGGCGCCGCGCTGGTAGTCGGCGGCCTCGTGGCTGCCCGGCGGGGGTCGAAGCAAGTGACAAAGCAGCACCAACAAGGAAGGCTGTAACCATGGACAAGTTCTTCAGCATCGTCAGGGGCTTCGGCCTGAAGCGCGGCCCGCAGCGTTGGTTGGCCGGCGTCTGTGGAGGCATCGCAGCGAAGCTCAATGTGGACGTAGCGTACGTCCGGGTGGGATTCCTGTTGTTCTGCCTCTTGCCCGGACCGGCCATCATTTTCTACATCCTCGCGTGGCTGATCCTTCCGGACCAACAGAACCGGATCGCGCTGGAATCATTCATCAAGCAGCGTTCCCGGTAATGCCCCGGCCAGCCGGCCGGGACAATGACGGAAAGCGCACTTAGCGGGTCTCCGCAACACCTCATTGAATACGAAGGATCGTCCTGCCGGCTGCGGGGCGATTCTTCGTGTTTTCGGGAGTGTTTCCAATACCGAACGCCGTGAGTGGAATGTAACCATTTGTGTCCCACCCCACATCCACGACTACAATCGTGGGGAGCTCAGCGTGGCGCTCGGCAAGTATTCCTCCAAGCCATGAGTGAGCAAACATGAAAATTGGCATTCTTACCAGCGGCGGCGACTGCCCCGGCCTCAACGCAGTGATCCGTGGAGCGGTCCTCAAAGGCATCGCAATCCACGGCCAGGAGTTCGTGGGCTTCCGGGATGGCTGGCGTGGTGTGGTGGAAGGTGACGTCATTGACATCCCCCGCACCATGGTCCGCGGTATAGCCAAGCAGGGCGGCACCATCCTGGGCACTTCCCGCACCAACCCCTTCGAGAACGGCGGCGGTCCGGAGGTCATCAAGGCCCACATGGAACGGCTGGGCATCGATGCCATCATTGCGATCGGCGGCGAGGGCACCCTGGCAGCAGCCAAACGCCTCACTGACGCCGGCTTGAAGATCGTCGGCGTCCCGAAAACCGTGGATAACGATCTCGACGCGACGGACTACACCTTTGGTTTCGACACTGCCGTGGAAATCGCCACGGAGGCGATCGACCGCCTGCGCACCACGGGTGAATCCCACCACCGCTGCATGATCGCGGAAGTGATGGGCCGCCACGTTGGCTGGATTGCCCTCCACTCCGGCATGGCGTCCGGCGCCCACGCCATCCTTATCCCCGAACAGAAGGTGAGCATCGAACAGATTGCCGAGTGGGTCCAGCTGGCCCATGACCGCGGTCGCGCACCTCTGGTGGTGGTGGCAGAAGGTTTCGTTCCCGATCACATGGAATCCCCGCACTCCGAACGCGGCCTGGATACCTTTGGCCGTCCCCGGCTGGGAGGCATCGCGGACCAGCTGGCACCCGAGCTCGAGGCGCGCACGGGCATCGAGACCCGTGCGACCATCCTCGGCCACATCCAGCGCGGCGGCGTTCCCACCGCTTATGACCGTGTCCTCGCCACCCGCCTGGGCATGGCGGCGATCGACTCCGTGGTGGACGGCCGCTGGGGAACCATGGTTGCGCTCAAGGGCACGGACATCTCCCATGTTGGTTTTGAGGAAGCCCTCGGCAAGCTCAAGACCGTGCCGCAGCACCGCTACGACGAAGCGTCAGTGTTGTTTGGTTAGTCGGCTAGGCTGAACCCATGACCCTTGAGCCCACGTCCGCTGCCATTATCCAGCTGGCGTGGGCTCGCCATTTGGGGCTTGGTGACCACTCCTTTGCGGACGCCTCAGCCCGCGTCGCAGCAGCCTCCGCGGATCCCGGCGATCCCGCGTACAGGATTTCCAAGGCGGACGAATCGGCACGATCCGTGGTCTTCCTGCGCTTGTTCGGCGTATCGGCCTTGGTAGGGCCGCAATGGGCGCTCGACGCGGCGGCGGACATTCCCGACGTCGACCTCGCCCAGCACGTCACCCTACTGACCCTGACGCGCTCCCACGGAGGACACGGTTTGGGTTCCTCCGCCCTCTTTTTTGCCGACGATCTTCCCCTGAAACAACCGGGCGAGGACGTGACGGTTTCCCGGGGCAATCCGGAAGCGATCGGACTGGAACAGCTGTGTCCCCCGGATGACGTCAACGAGGTAGGGCTGCAGACCTTGGAACACCGGTTCACCATCATGCACCCGGATGCGGAAAGCCCGGTGCCTTTGGCGTGCGGAGCCTATTCCGAATGGGAAGGGCTTCTTGCCAATATGGGCGTTTTGGTTGCCCCTGAATGGCGGCGCCGGGGCCTCGGTACGCTTGCTGCCTCGATTGCCGCGCACGAGGCCCTGGCCGCGGGCCTGACGCTCCAGTGGAAGGCGGATGTCAGCAACAGCGGCGCGCTTGCCATGGCGCGCAGCATCGGCTTTACCACCGGCGGGCTCCACGCGGGCGTCCTCCTCGCGTAGGGCCCTGCCCGTTTACTTGCTGGACTGCTCCGCAGCCTGCCCCTCAGGGACCGGTGCTCCCCCGCCCCAGCCGTCCACTGATTTCGGCTTGGCATAGAAGGCAGCCAACACTGCTCCCACCAGGACGGCGATTGCCGGCAACAGCGTCGACTGGCTCATCGCCGTCGAGAATCCTGCATGCAGGGCCTCCGGAAGTGCCCCGGACATGGACGCCTCATTGACCGGTGCCCCCGCCCCGCTGGACGGCAGCTCTGCAGCAAGGCGCGCCTGGATCAGCGCCGCGACGGCGGCCGACCCCAGGACCGCACCGATCTGGCGGGTGGTATTGAAGACGCCGGAACCCGCTCCCGCCTGGCGAGGCGGAAGGTTACGGGTGGTGGCATTGGAGATCGGCCCCCACATGAAGGCGTTCGCTACACCCTGCAAGGCGCTTGGAAGCAGGAAGACCCAGATCGGAGTGTCCGGTGTCAGCAAGGCAGCAGTCCAGAAAAGTGCGGCGGACAGACAGACCAAGCCGAACACGGCGAACCAGCGGGGATTGGCACGGTCGATCAGCTTTCCCACGAACGGCGCGAGCCCACCCGAAATGACAGCCATCGGGATCATCAGGAGGGCCGACTGCGTTGGCGTCAGCCCACGGACCACCTGGTAGTAGAAGATGGTGGGCAGGGGAAACGCGGTAACCGTGAAGCCGACGGCCATGATGGTGCTGTTTCCAAGGGAGAAGTTCCGGTCGCGGAACAGGCCCAGGGGCAGCAACGGTTCACCGCCGCGACGTTCAAGTATCTGTTGCCAGACGACGAACAGCGCCAGCACCACAACACCGGCAATGATCAGGCCCCAGACACTGACGACGCCGTTTATGGTGCCCCAATCGTAGGTTTGGCCTTCCTGGATGCCAAAGACGAGCAGGAACATGCCGGCCGCGGACAACACCACGCCCGGGATATCGAACTTGTGGCTGTGGGTGGTCAGCGTCGGGACGAAGCGGGTGACAAGGATGAAGGCAACGACGCCGATGGGCACGTTGACAAAGAAGATCCACTCCCAGCCGAGGCCGTCCACCAGGACGCCGCCGAGGATCGGTCCCACCAACACGGCCATGCCCGCGGTGGCTCCCCACAGTCCCATGGCCGCGCCGCGGCGGTCAGGCGGGAAGATCCGGGTGATGACGGCCATGGTCTGCGGCGTCATCATGGCAGCGCCCAGTCCTTGGACGGCGCGGGCCGCGATGAGCATGCCGATGTCCTGCGAAAATCCGCACCACAGCGATGCCAGGGTGAAGACAACCAGGCCTATCAGGTACAGGTTCTTTGGACCGAAGCGGTCACCCATCCTGCCGGTAATCAGCAACGGCACTGCATAGGCCAGGAGGTAGGCGCTGGTTACCCAGATGACCGCATTGATGTCAGTATTGAGGCCCTCCATGATCCGGGGGTTGGCGACCGACACGATGGTGGTGTCGATCAGGATCATGAAGAACCCCACCACGAGTGACCACAGGGCCGGCCACGGCTTAGCTACGTTTTCCAAGGGATTCCTTTGGTTTGTTGGAAAGTTCGGACGGGGTTGCTTGGGGGTCGTCCCAAGGCAGTTCACCACTGCGCAACTCCCGTAGGAGCCCGTGGATCCACGAGATCTCCGTTCGAAGCATTTGTTGTTGATACATGACATCGATCCAGTACTTGCGATCGAGGCCTTTGGCTTTGACAACCCGCTCAGCATGCAGGAGGAAATCAAGGCTGGCCTGGAGCGTCTCTACCCGCTGGCCAAGAAGTTCGATGACGGCCTCGGCGGGGAGGTGGTGCGCCTCGGCAATGGCGTGTGGAAAGACCGGGTATTCGTTGACGGGTTTTGCCAGCATCTCCCGTAGGCGTACGTCGAGCGCCTCGTGTCCGGCCGTCGAAATCCTGTAGGTAGTCCGCTCAGGGCGGTTCCCCTCACGGTCGGTCCCGACGGCCTCCACCAAACCGGCCTCTTCCAAGCGCCGGACAGCGTGATACAGGGTGCCGGGGCGCACCTTCACCAGCCGGTCCTCATGGCGGGCCATCAGCACCTGGTACATCTCATAGGGGTGCATGGGCCCCTCGGCGAGCAACGCCAGGGACGCGACGCCCAGCGCTGTCAGTTTCCCGGGCTGGACCATCGTGACGCCCTCCTTTGAATACTCCGGTGCAAGTACTCCCGTGCCAATACTCCATGGCAATTATTCCACGTGGAGTATTACGCTACCAAAAAACCCTGTTGCTTGGGGCAACAGGGTTATCGGTCGGCCAGGTGCTAGCCCAGAAGTTCCAGAATCTCCGTCCGGGCGAACATCTTGGCCGCGTCCCGGGCACTCGGCGTTCCGGAGTCCGGGTCCGCTCCAGCGTCAAGCAGGGCCCGGGCAACGCCGGTATAGCCCTTGAAGACAGCTCCGGCGAGCGGGGTCTGGCCACGGTCGTTGGCCGAGTTGACGTCCGCGCCATGGTGAACCAGGAGTTGAACCGTTTCCTCATGCCCGTGATAGGCCGCAAGCATCAGCAAGGAGTCTCCGGCGGCGTTGGTCAGGGTCGAAGGAGCACCGGCGTCGAGATAGCCGCGCAGCAACGCGGAATTTCCTTCCCGGGCTGCGTCAAAAAGCGTGTGTGCCAGTGCCACTGCTTCATCGTCGGCCTCGCTGGAAGGCTGGGCTGCGGCGTCGTGGCCGGTGGGCTGGGTCATCTGTGAGGTCCCTTCAGGAATCCGGTCTGGCGCCCGACTACCTGTCCGGCGTCGGGGGCGACGATCACTTCCTGGGCCGCGACGTACGGCTCGTCGCCATCCATCACCGTCAACGGTTCGCTTGCCGAAACCGAGCGCTTGATCACTGCCAGCGCTACGGGGCCCATTTCGAAGTGCTGCGCCACCGATGTCAGCGTACCCACCTTGCGGTCACCGGCAAATACAACACTGCCGACGGCAGGAAGGGTGTGCTGCGAACCGTCCAACTGCAGGAAGACGAGGCGCCGCGGCGGGTGGCCAAGGTTGTGGACCCGCGCAATGGTTTCCTGCCCCTTGTAGCAGCCCTTGTTCAAGTGGACCGAAGTACGGATCAGGTCCAGTTCGTGGGGAATCGTCTTGTCATCCGTCTCTGCCCCGAGGCGCGGACGCCATGCCGCGATGCGCAGCGCGTCTGCAGCCATGGCACCGGCCAAGGGCAGGCCCTCGACGGCGGACTCGAGTTCGGCGGCCGGGACAAGATATTCGAACCACGGACGTTCCAGGCCGGGATGCGACTCCTCCGGGACCAGGCTGTACGAGTAGCCGCCCGGGCCCACGTGCGGCCAGGGGTCCTCCCATACCAACCGCCCGGACAACCGTTCCACGGGCTTGGTGGAGCCGATCACCGCCCATTGCTCCGAAACATCGGCGATTTCCACGCGAAGCATGAACTTCATCTTGTTCAGCCACTCCGCCAACGGGGCGGCCTCGGCCGTTTCGACGATCAGCCAGGTGGTGCCGCCGTCGTCGATAACCCGCGCATCGAATTCGATGCGCCCTTGGACGCTCAGCAGGAGGAGTTCACTGGCAACCTGCGGCTGCAAATTGGTCAACTGTTGCGAAGACAAGGTGTTGAGCCAGCTCAGCCGGTCGGGTCCGGTCACGGTCACCACACCGCGGTGGGAAAGATCGACGACGGCGGTACCGTTTGCCAGGGCGCGCTGCTCGCGCAACGGCTCGCCATAGTGGGCCGCGACGCCGGCATCCAGTCCGGTATCCTCGACGGCTCCAGGGCGCGACAGCAGAGGGCTCTTGTAAGTCATATGAAGTAGAAGTCCTTCAGGTTCGGGGGTATTCCCCACGGACGTTGGCACAGGGCATGCCGGTCATCGATATTCGGGGTTCTCAAAGTCGAAGCGGGTGCCGGCCTTCCACTCTTCCGGTAGGTTGCCATAGGCGGGAATACCTCCGGCGTCCCTCAACAGTTTGGCCATGTGGAGCAGGTTCCACGTCATGAAGGTGGTGTTTCTGTTGGTGAAATCACTCTCCGGACCGCCGGACCCTTCATCCAGATAGCTGGGCCCCGGCCCCACCGGTCCGATCCAGCCCGCGTCAGCTTGCGGCGGGATGGTGAAGCCGATGTGTTGGAGGCTGTACAGGAGGTTCATGGAGCAATGCTTGATGCCGTCCTCGTTGCCGGTAATGAGGCAGCCGCCCACCTTGGGGTAGAACGCCCACTGTCCCTTGCCGTTGAGCTGGCCCGAGTGTGCGTAGAGCCGCTCGATCAGCTTCTTGGTCTGGGATGAGTTGTCGCCAAGCCAGATGGGGCCCGCCACCACGACGATGTCTGCCCCGGCGACCGCCGGATAGATCTCCGGCCATTCGTCGCGTTCCCAACCGTGTTCGCGCATGTCCGGGTAGACGCCGCTGGCGATGTCGTGGTCCACGGTTCGGATGAGCTGCGTGGCAACGCCCTGCTTCTCCATGATGTCCCGGCTGATCCGGATCAGGCCGTCGGTATTGCTGACCTGCGGCGAGGGCTTCAAGGTTCCATTGAAGAACACGGCTTTGAGGCCCTCATAGCCACCGGGCTTGAGGCTGCTGTTCACTAACTGCTCCTTTTGCTTGTGCTGATGGAACGTTCAGTGAAGGCTCGCGCCGGGGTCAGGACACCTTATGGAGGAATGCCGAGGCGTGGGCTTCAAGGGCTTTTCCGTTGGCAGCTACATCCCAGCGCCAGAGGAGGTTGCCGTCAACGAGGCCGAAAATGCGGGTTGCCGCCGTGTATTCCTTGGAGTGGCCGCCGCGCATCACCATGTCGGTGGTGAGCTGGATCTGCGGCCCTTTGATTTGGCCGTAGTACAACTCGGTAATTCCACCGGGGTGCGAAATGGAGACGGCGAGATCGAACCCGCCGTCCTTGTTGCGGCGTTCTTCAACATCGTCAGCGGTTTTAAGCACGGGCACGATGTCCGCGGGAATCAGCCCGGGACCGCCGTCGCCTTCCTGGAGTTTGCGCTCCAGAGCCCAGAAGCCGGTCTCCACGGTCAGCGGGCGCAACTTTGCGCCGGCGTCATCGCTGATCCAGCTCTCAGCCCGGTACTGCAGGTAGGGCAGCCCGTTGTGGGTGAAGGATACGTGCTGGACGAAATGCTCCGAGTCCTCGTCCCCGGTGCCAAGGCGGCCGCGTCCTTCCCACTCGCCAATGAGCCAGGAAAGGGGAACAAGTTCAGGGGTCAGGTCGGTCGGGATCTCAATAGGCACAACGACTACCTCAGTTGGACTGCAGGGAGGGACAGGCTACTTCTGGCCCTTGAAAAGACGGTAAACGACGAAACCAGCGAACCAGGCCATGGCGATGCTGGCAATGCCGAGGAGGACAAGGAAGAAGATTTCAAATGCGAGAACAGACATGATGCCATCCTAACCGTTAGTAGATGAGTAGTTTGTCTATGAAGTACGCCAGGGTTCCGATCGCCCACACGGGCGCAACGCCCATGCCCAGCGCCGCCGGCAGAGTCAGGCGTCCGCGCCGCAACGTGACCATTCGCCGGAAGCAGACCAGCACCGAGCCCGTCGCCACGCCCACCAAAGCAGCAGGAAGAACCGCGATATCCGAGAAAACCAGGCCGGCCAGGGGCGCCATGAGTCCGGCCATGACGACGCCCAAGGGTGCGACGATGCGGTCCGGCCACCTGATGATCCCCACCAGCAACGCCACGGCGGCGGAGAGCCCGGCCACGAGGACCATCTCCTTGACGCCGTTGAACCTTGCTCCGGCGATCCACCCCGCACCAAGGCAGTTGAGCAACACACCCGCGCTGCAGCCCAGGGTGGACTCAAGGCGTTGGGCCTGCCCTGTCCCCCTGACGAGCTGGATGATGAAAACCGCCATGACGCCCAAGGCGATGAAAGCCGGTGTGCCGTCAAGGAAACCCGGGGCGGGAAGGTAGGCCGCGGTGACGGCCGAGCCTGCACCGGCCAGGCCGATGACCGCCGCCAGCGTTTTCTTGGCGGGCACGGCCAGGAAATGCGGCCACCCGAACCCCACAACGGCCGATGCGGCGACGCCGACGCCCACCATGGCTTCCCGGGATACGAAGGTGCTGGCCACGATGGCTGCGAGCGCCACGAGTCCGAATACCCCGATGCTCCAAGACTTCACTGTGTGCCCGACCTCAATTCCATGCGTCTTACGACCTCTCGACAATCCTGCCTTATGGCGGCCCTATATGTCGTAATTCCCGCTTCCGGCCGTCACGAATCCCTGACTGGAAAGGCGCCGGTGGGTATACTCAGACTTCAACGGCGCACTGATTTGCCCTGACCCCGTTACAACGGCCAGGGGCGGTCTTGCCGCCGTGACCGGCCGGTGAAACTCCGGTTTCGACGCCCGATGATGCGCGCACAGCCCATTGGAGGAACTATGTCGCACATCCTGCTCCTGACGAACAGCACCGGATCTTCGGTGGACATCCTGCCTGCCTTGGAGTTGCTGAACCACCGCGTGCACATCCTCCCGGCAGAACCTACAGCCTTGTTGGAGACGGACCCCACGGACATCGTGTTCCTCGACGCCCGCAAGGACCTTGTGGGCGCACGTTCCCTGACCCAGTTGCTGAAGGCAACCGGACTGAGCGCTCCCCTGATGCTGATCCTCACGGAGGGCGGCATGGCTGCCGTGTCCTCGGCATGGTCGGTGGATGACATCGTCCTGGATTCTGCCGGCCCGGCCGAGGTGGAGGCCCGTATCCGCTTGGCCATGGCGCGCGCTGTACCGGGCGAAGAGGAAACCCAAACGGAGATCCGCGCAGCCGGCGTCGTCATTGATGAAGCGAGTTACACGGCCCGCGTAGGCGGCCAGCCACTGAACCTGACCTTCAAGGAATTCGAACTCCTCAAGTACCTGGCGCAGCACCCGGGACGCGTTTTTACCCGCCAGCAGCTGCTGACCGAGGTCTGGGGTTACGACTACTACGGCGGAACGCGGACCGTGGACGTCCACATCCGTCGTCTCCGGGCGAAATTGGGAGTGGACCACGAGAACCTCATCAGCACGGTCCGCAACGTGGGCTACCGGTTGACCCTGGTGCGGCTTCCCGATGACGAGCTGTCGGAAGCGTAGGGCTCCAAGGAAACATAAATGCATAGCAAAGAGGGCCGGGAATCAACTGATTCCCGGCCCTCTCTGTGTGCTGTTGTGGAGGACATACGGGTCGAACGTATCGAAGCCACCCCACTGGTGGATCCCCCTCGTATCCGGCTTTCAAAGCCGAACGAGTTACCTAAGCTACCCCCGATTGGCGGACACTTCAAATCGCACGGTCCCGCCTTGGCGTATAGCCTTGCATCATGAGTCACGCTCACCCTGAGAACTGGCCTGTACTGTTCGTTGACGGCGCTTTGGATGCCGAGCTGTTCAAGGATTTCAGCACCTTGGGTGCTGCTGCTGCCGAGTCGGATGGAAATCCGCCGCTCTCCGAACAGACGCTGGTGACACTGCGCGGCTCCGACGGCGGTGAACACCGGGTGCTGTCCCTGGCGCTCTACGCCCCCGACGAGGACTCGGACCCTGCCACCGCCGAAGACCTGGCCGGGATCGCCGTCGTCATTGAATCGCAGGACGGTTCCGGAGTGCTGGAACTGGCCGTCCACCCTAGTTACCGCAACCGCGGCGTCGCGGGACGGCTGTTGGCTGCCTTGCAGGAGAAGCGTGGATTCGACGGGTTGACGGCATGGTCGCATGGCAACCATGAGGCCGCTGCCGAACTTGCCTCCCGGTTTGGCTACGGTCCCGTACGCGAACTGCGGAAGATGCGCTTGATGTCATCTGCGTCTTCACTGCCCGACGCCGCCCTGCCGCCCGGCGTCACCCTGCGCGCCTTTGTGCCGGGCCAGGACGAGCAAGCCTGGCTGGCCGCCAACCGGGCCGCCTTCGCCCACCACCCGGAGCAGGGCTCCATGACCCTGGCCGATCTGAAGGCCAGGGAGGAAGAGGCCTGGTTCGATCCCGAAGGCTTCCTCCTGGCGGTCGACGCCGACGGCACGTTACTGGGTTACCACTGGACCAAGGTGCACCCGAAGCAGGGTCCCCATCCGGCCATCGGCGAAGTGTACGTGGTAGGGGTGACGCCGGACGCGCAGGGTTCGGGCCTGGGCAAGGCCCTGACCGTAGCCGGCATCCGGCACCTGCAGCAGAAGGGTCTCCACGCTGTCATGCTGTACGTCGACGCCGACAATGAGGCCGCTGTGGCCCTCTACCGGAAACTTGGCTTCGTCCGGTGGGACACCGACGTCATGTACGGGCTTTTGCCCGGTAATTAGCCTGTGCGGTCCGGACACGGGACCGGGCATGGACATCTTGGATTCGGGTCGCCCAATTGCTTGTAATGTGGGAGGAAACCCAGTCCTGAGCTTAGGAGAACCCATGCAGCCGGACCCCGTCGGTACCGCCGGACCTACCTCCAAGGGCGCAACGCTGCCCGCGCGCTTCGGCTCATCCGAGGTGCCCGCGTCCCGGGCCACGCAGGACCGGATAGACATCCCCGAGTTTGCGCCCAACCTGGAACCGGAGGGTGATATTTCGCCGGACCGTTTTCTGGACCGCGAGCTCAGCTGGCTGGCTTTCAACTCCCGCGTTCTGGAGTTGGCTGAGGATCCCGATCTTTACCTCCTGGAGCGCGTCAACTTCCTCTCCATTTTTGCTTCCAACCTTGACGAGTTCTTCATGGTCCGGGTGGCCGGCCTCAAGCGCCGCATTGCCACCGGCCTGGCCGTCCCCTCCCCTGCCGGGTTGAGTCCGATTGAGGTACTGGAACAGATCGGCGAGGAAGCCCACAAGCTGCAGGAACGGCATGCCCGGGTATTTGCCGAGCAGATCCGTCCGGCTTTGGCCTTCGAGCACATCCACGTCATGCACTGGCACGAACTCGATGAGGAGGCGCGCCACCGCCTCAGCGCCCTGTTCCAGGAGAAGGTCTTCCCCATCCTCACGCCGCTCGCAGTGGACCCTGCGCACCCGTTCCCCTACATCTCCGGCCTGTCCCTGAACCTGGCGGTGATCGTCAGCAACCCGATCAGCGACAAAGAGCTGTTCGCCCGCGTCAAGGTTCCGGACCAGCTGCCGCGGCTGATCTCGGTGGATGGTCCCCGCGCCGGCGCCATCCCGGGCAGGGTGGCCCGGTTCATCGCCCTCGAAGAACTGATCGCCGTCCACCTGGACACGCTCTTCCCGGGCATGGAAGTTTTGGAGCACCACACCTTCCGCGTCACCCGCAACGAGGACGTCGAGGTGGAAGAGGACGACGCCGAGAACCTCCTGCAGGCGCTGGAGAAGGAACTCCTGCGCCGCCGGTTCGGTCCGCCCGTCCGGTTGGAAGTCACCACCGATATCAACCCGAACGTCAGGGCCTTGCTGGTCCGCGAGCTTGGCGTGGACGAGTCCGAGGTCTACTCGGTACCCGCTCCGCTGGACCTTCGCGGGCTTTCCGTCATCGCTGGTATTGACCGCCCGGATCTGCACTACCCCAAGCACGTGCCGCACACCTCGCGGTACCTCAACGAATCGGAGACGTCCAAGGCGGCCAACGTCTTTGCTGCCATGAGGCGGCGGGACATCCTGCTCCACCACCCGTACGACTCCTTCTCCACCTCGGTCCAGGCCTTCCTCGAGCAAGCCGCCGCGGACCCGAAGGTCCAGGCGATCAAGCAGACGCTGTACCGCACCTCCGGCGATTCCCCGATCGTGGATGCCTTGATCGACGCCGCCGAAGCGGGCAAGCAGGTCCTGGCCCTGGTGGAGATCAAGGCCCGCTTCGACGAACAGGCCAACATCTCCTGGGCCCGCAAGCTGGAGCAGGCCGGCGTCCACGTGGTGTACGGCATCGTGGGCCTGAAGACCCACTGCAAGCTGTCACTGGTGGTGCGGCAGGAAGTGGACGGCCTCCGCAGGTACTGCCACATCGGTACCGGCAACTACCATCCCAGGACGGCGCGCTACTACGAGGACCTCGGCCTGCTGACCTCAAACGAACAAGTGGGCGAGGACCTCTCCAAGCTGTTCAACCAGCTCTCCGGATACGCCCCCAAGTCCACGTTCAAGCGGCTGCTCGTTGCGCCGCGCTCGGTGCGTTCAGGACTGATTGACCGGATCGAAACAGAAATCCGCAATGCGCGCAACGGTGTGGCCGCACGTGTCCAGATCAAGGTCAACTCGATGGTGGACGAAGCCATCATCGATGCCCTGTACCGCGCATCCCAGGCCGGAGTGAAGGTGGACGTCGTGGTGCGCGGCATCTGCTCCCTGCGGCCGGGTGTGCCCGGCCTCAGCGAAAACATCACGGTGCGCTCCATCCTGGGACGGTTCCTTGAGCACTCCCGGGTGTTCGCCTTCGCCAACGGTGGAGAACCCGTGGTGTACATCGGCTCTGCCGACATGATGCACCGCAACCTGGACCGCCGGGTTGAAGCACTGGTCCAGTTGGCCAGCCGGGAGGACGTGAACACGGTCCTTGACCTGATGCGCCGCTACATGGACGACTCCACCGCAAGCTGGCACTTGGACAATGAAGGTCATTGGACCCGGCATCACCTTGATGAGAAGGGCGAGCCCCTCCTGGATATGCAGTCCTGGCTCTTGGCCTCCCGCTCCCGCCAGCGGGCAGCAGCACGGCGGTAAGGAACAACTTGAACAGCGACACACCTGTGGCCGACCAGACCGACCACCCGGGGGAACCCGTGGCCGTCGTCGCGGCTGGCGCCATCCCGTGGCGCATCAAGAAAGGCGCCTTGGAGGTGCTGCTCATCCACCGGCCCCGGTACGACGATTGGTCCTGGCCCAAGGGCAAGATCGACGACGGCGAGACGGTTCCCGAGTGCGCGGTCCGGGAGGTTCGGGAAGAGATCGGGCTCGAGGCAACGCTTGGAATCCCCTTGCCGCCCATTCATTACCACGTCAACGCGGGCCTCAAAGTGGTGCACTACTGGGCCACGCGGGTCAACGGTGAGCAGCTCCGGCCCGACGGCAAAGAGGTGGACAGCGTCATGTGGTGCGCGCCGGACAGGGCCGCCAAATACCTGAGCAACCCCTCTGACGTGGCGCCCTTGGAGTATCTGGAGAAGGCCCATACCAGGGGCGAGCTGGACACATGGCCGTTGGTCCTGGTCCGGCATGCCAAAGCCAAACCGAGGTCGTCCTGGACCAAGGCCGAAGGCGACCGTCCGTTGGCGGCCACCGGCAAACGGCAAGCAGTGGCTGTGCAACGGCTCCTGCAGGGGTGGAAACCGCAGCGCGTCGTGACCAGCCCATGGGTGCGATGCGTGGCGACGATTGCCCCGTATGCCAAAACGAGCAAAGCCAAGGTGAAGCTCGTGGAGGCACTGACGGAGCACAACCACGAACGCTCGCCCAAGAAGACGGCTGCCGCCGTGGAGGCCCTGTTCGACAAGCAAGTGCCCGTGGCCCTGTGCACGCACCGCCCCGCCTTGCCGACCGTGCTCAAGCAATTGGGCCGGCACATGGGTGATGATCTGCGCAGCAGGCTCCCAGGCGCGGACCCGTACCTCTCGCCCGGGGAGGTCATCGTCTGCCATGTGGCCCGTGGCAGCGAGCGCAAGGTGGTCTCCGTGGAGCAATTCAAGCCGTTCGACGACTAGGCCGGGTTGACCCTTCTTACTTTGTATCAAATACTTGACACAAAGTAAGAAGACTTTGGGGGGTCTCATCTGTGTTGTCCTTTAATCTGCCACCGCTGGTCTTGCTGGGCCCGTTGATAGGCGCGGTCCTCGTTTACCTCTTTCTTCGTGTGCAGGTGTGGTCCGCACCTGATGCGAAATCCGTGGAGTCACACGGTCTCTGGGTTGGCATTATCGGCTGGATGGCCAGCTCCCTGCAGGGCGCCATGAGTGCGGGGATCATCAAGGCAAACCCGTCCGTACCGGGTGCACCCACCATGCCTGAGCAGATCTTTCCCGCCCTCGCATGGCCCGTGGTTGCCGTCCTGGCCGTGCACGCGCTGGGACAGTGGAGCTACCCCGCGCCCAAGGCGCCCCGCAGGTATGCCGAACTTACGGTCCGCAGGATCCGCGACTTCCTTCCCCGCAGGCTGGCGTGGTGGACGGCAGGAATCTTTGGCTATGCGGCCGTGGCCATCATCCGGGTTGGCTCACTGCCCGCCTACGACCCTGTACTTCCAACTCCGGCGCCCCCACAGGGACCGGAGTACAACGGCTATGCGGGGCAGGGCCAGGATGGCAGGATCCCGGGATGGGAGCTCTCCGCGTGGCTGGGTGGCTCCTTGCTGGTCTTGGCGATCGGGACCTGGCTGTGCCTGATGTTGATCGCGCATCGACGCCAACTGGAAGCACTCGACACCAACGACAACCGGGTCCTCCGGTCCATTGCCGCAAACAGGTTGCTCCGGACCGTGGCCACCATTGCTGCGGGCCTCGCAGCAATCGCCGGGAACTTCGCGTCCCTCCCCCAACCCGGCACCACGTGGCAGTCGTCGTGGTTCAACCTGCTGGGGCTCGCCAACATCATTGTTCTCTTGGTCATGTGGTGGTGGAAGGTCCCCGTTCTCTCCTCGCTACAAGCGGATCGAAAGACCACCAGTGCAGCCTCGCTCCGCTCCGACCCGGGAACACCCGGCGCAGCCCGGATCAGCGTCTCCCTGGGACCCGTGGTGGGAATTGCCGGCATCTTGCCGATGATAAGTATGGTCATCTGGGCCGGTTATATTCCGGCAACGGGCGGACGGCCGCTGATCTTGCCGGTTCTCGTGGCCGTCATGGCTACCTCTGTGTTGCTGGTCATCATCGGCGGTGAACTCCTGACCGCCCGAAACTATGGCAACTCGCAAGCGTCCAGGAATTGGCCGCAACGGGTTCTTTCCCGCGGCTTGCTCTCCTTCGCGGTGGCGGCCGCAGCCCTATGGACTGTCGCCGTCATCCTGACAGGCATCGGGCAGGCTTTGGTGAACGGTGCAGCGACGTGGCCCATGGATCTATTGATCACGGTTGGGGTCAGCGCAGTGGGCGCAGCTGCCATCCTCACCGCCCGGTTTCGCCGCGGTATCCCCGAGGACGTAACCGAGCACGGACTGGACTCCGCACTGCGGGCCATCGCGATGTACCGCATCGTCCGCACACTGGCGGCCTTCTTCCTCGCGGAAGCCGGAGCTGTTCTGCTGACCAACCCGGAAGCATGGGGCACCCTGATTCCCTGGTCCGACAACATCGCCCCCGGCCCCAGTATGTTGATCGGCGCACTCCTGGCTGCCACTGCCGTGGTTACCGCAGTTACGCCCGTCCGGAGCCTGTTGGGCAGGATCCCCAGGAACAACGACGACAAACAAAGCCAGCCCACGCTGTGACGGCCGCCATCAGGCTGGACTTGGACGATCCGGTCCCTCCCTATGAACAGATCCGCAGGCAACTCGGCTCCTTGATAACCGTCGGAGCCCTTGAACCCGGCAGCCGGCTGCCAACAGTCCGCAGCCTGGCCGCGGACCTCGGTATCGCCGTCGGAACGGTCGCGCGCGCCTACAAGGAACTGGAGCAATCCGGCCTGATTGAATCACGACGGCGGAACGGAACCATCGTCGTCGGCCCCCCTCGGGCCACGCCCGGACAGCCGGGTGGAGAACCGGCGGTGATGGCCGCCGTCGACGGCTTGATCCACGTGGCCAGGGAAGCTGGCGTGAGCGATTCGACGCTCGTCGACCTGCTGCGGGGACGGCTTGCCAGTAAGCTTGATCCGTGAGCATTCCCACCCCTTATGAAGACCTTCTGCGCGACGTCATGGCCAATGGCGCGCACAAATCGGACCGCACCGGGACGGGTACGCGGAGCGTGTTCGGGCGCCAGTTGCGCTTCGACCTGGCCACGAGCTTCCCGCTGATCACCACCAAGAGGGTGCACTTCAAATCCGTGGCAGTGGAGCTCCTGTGGTTCCTGCGCGGAGACTCCAACGTGAAGTGGATGCAGGACCAGGGCGTCACCATCTGGGATGAATGGGCAGACGCCGACGGTGAACTCGGACCGGTTTACGGCGTCCAGTGGCGCAGTTGGCCAACCCCGGACGGCGGGCACATTGACCAGATTTCCCAGGTGATGAAGAGCCTGCACAACAACCCGGACTCCCGCAGGCACATCGTGTCGGCGTGGAATGTGTCCGAACTCAAGGACATGGCCCTGCCTCCGTGCCACGCGTTCTTCCAGTTCTACGTCGCTGACGGCAAGTTGTCCTGCCAGCTTTACCAGCGCTCGGCAGACACTTTTCTTGGCGTGCCCTTCAACATCGCTTCCTATGCGTTACTCACCCGCATGGTGGCCCAGCAGCTTGGGCTAGAACCCGGCGAGTTCATCTGGACCGGCGGCGACGTCCACATTTACGACAACCACGTGGACCAGGTAAAGGAACAACTTAGCCGGGAACCGTACGACTACCCACAGCTGAAAATCCTGCGCAAACCCGACTCCATCTTCGACTACACCCTTGAGGACTTCGAGGTTGTCGATTACCGCCACCACCCCACTATCAAGGCACCGATCGCCGTATGAACACTCCCTCCGAAGAGACCAACGCGCATCTTCCCGGCCTTATTTTCACGCAGGAGACCGCTGCGGCCATGACCGGCATCGGGATGATCTGGGCGCAGACCAAGGCCGGGGTCATCGGCAAGGACGGCAGTATGCCGTGGCACGTGCCCGAGGACCTCAAGCACTTCAGCCAGCTGACATCAGGGCACCCGGTGATCATGGGCCGGAAGACCTGGGAATCGTTCCCGGACAAGTACCGTCCGCTGCCCGGCCGCACCAACATCGTTGTGACCCGCAACCAGGACTGGGCTTCGACACCCGAGGCGGAGGGCGCCGTCGTGGTTTCCTCCCTGGACGCAGCCCTGCTTGAGTCCCAGTTCGCGCCGGGCGGCCAGAAGGTCTGGATCATCGGCGGCGGGGAAATTTTCGAACAATCGATGGGCATCGCCAATCTTGCGGTCATCACCATCATTGACGCCGAACTCGAAGGCGACACCTTCGCCCCCGAACTTGGCGAGGACTGGACGTTCGACTCCGTGGCCCCTCACGAGGATTGGTACACGGCGAAGAACGGCACCAAATACCGGTTCACGTCGTGGCGCCGGACTGAAAGCTAGGAACCGGATCATGCAGGCAATGCTCAAGAAACCTGAAACACTCTTTGTCCTGGGGTACATGCTGTTGCCCCTCCTTGCGCTGCTGTCAGCGATCGTTGGGCTGACCATGATCCTGGGCGGCAACAAGATCGCCGGGATCATCGTCCTGGTGGTGGTGACCCAGGTCTTCGCCTTCGGTGCGTTCTTCGCTCTTCGCGCCCGCAAAGCTGCCCTCGCGGAGGGTAACGGCCTGCAGGATTACGACGCCGGACGCTAGCACTGCCGCCGGCCCGCCTGGCGCCGTCCCTGGGTCCGCCGTCGTACGTTGTGCGGGTGACGTAACCAACAGCGTCAGGCGGCGTCGAAAGTTTAGACTGGTTCAATGACTACAGCAGCTAATCCGTCCGTAGGACTGGTCGGTTGGCGTGGCATGGTCGGCTCCGTCCTGATGCACCGCATGCAGGAAGAGAACGACTTCGCCAACATCAACCCGGTATTTTTCTCCACCTCGAACGCAGGAGGTGCCGCCCCGTCGTTCGCTGATGGGGCCGGCAAGCTCGAGGATGCGTTCGATATTGAGACGCTTGCCAAGCTGCCGATTATTGTCACCGCGCAGGGTGGCGATTACACCAAGCAGGTCCACGGCGAACTCCGCAGCCGTGGCTGGGACGGTCTCTGGATCGACGCCGCCTCCACCCTCCGCATGAACGACGATTCGATCATCGTGCTGGATCCGATCAACCGCGACGTCATCGATGCCGGGCTCTCCGGCGGCGTGAAGGACTTCATCGGCGGCAACTGCACGGTTTCCTGCATGCTGATGGGCCTCGGCGGGCTGTTCAAGAACAACCTCGTGGAGTGGGGTACGTCCATGACGTACCAGGCCGCTTCGGGTGGCGGCGCCCGCCACATGCGCGAGCTCCTGAACCAGTTCGGCACGCTCAACAACGAGGTCAGCAGCGAACTCGAGGATCCCGCTTCCGCCATCCTTGAGATCGACCGCAAGGTCCTGGCTACCCAGCGCACCGGCGTTGACGCCACCCAGTTCGGTGTCCCGCTGGCCGGCTCCCTGATTCCATGGATCGATGCCGACCTTGGCAACGGGCAGTCCAAGGAAGAATGGAAGGCCGGCGTTGAGACCAACAAGATCCTCGGTACCGGCAAGGGCACCGCAGGCAAGGAGCACATCGCCATGGACGGGCTGTGTGTCCGCATTGGTGCGATGCGTTCGCACTCGCAGGCCCTGACCCTCAAGCTCCGCGAGGACCTGTCCGTCACGGAGATCGAGAACCTCCTGGCCAAGGACAACGAGTGGGCCAAGGTTGTGCCCAACACCAAGGAAGCCTCCATGGCCGAGCTGACCCCCGTGGCAGCGTCCGGCACTCTGGACATCCCGGTTGGCCGTATCCGCAAGCTCGAAATGGGACCGGAATACATCAGCGCCTTCACCGTGGGCGACCAGCTCCTGTGGGGTGCGGCCGAGCCGCTGCGCCGCATGCTGAACATCGTGACGGGCAAGCTCTAGGCTTTCCGTTCCGGAACCCGCTTTTCCCTTGCTTCACGGCGAGGGAAGGGCGGGTTTTCCGGTTAAAGGGGGCGGTCCCGGTGCGTTCACCGCGCGTTCCCCCTGCGTTCCCCCGTTTTCCCTGGGCTCAGCTCTCCATGAATTTGAGGTAGGCACGGGCCTGCGCCAGGAAGGACCGTTCCGCAGACGGTCCAAGTGTTCCCGTGAACGGCTCCGGGACCACTCCGGCTGACTTCCCTGTTCCCGTCCTGGCCCACGTCCCCACCACGCCACCCCCGGCAATGATGATCCTTTTGAAGACCCCATTCTTGCCGGGCACTACAAGTTCGGCATACTCAGGAGCGAGCACCAGGCTCCGGTCCTGGTAACCGAGCAGGAATTCATCAAACCCGGGGAGAGCCAGCACCGAGCGGGCGCCGGGAACGCCGTCGTCGAGCATTGCGGCCCTCTCCTGCGACATCCAGTAGCTTGTATCCCCGAACGGCAACTCCACCAACTGATCCCGGACGGCACTCAGCGCCGCCCGGGCCTCGCTGAGCGGCACCTGGGTCCACCACGCGAAGTCGCGGACAGTGGCCGGGCCATGGCTGTGGATGTAGCGGAGGAACCATTCGGCGACGCCGGGCTCGCGATCCACGGCACGTGAGTCCCTGATCCATTGATCGAAAGGGACAAACAACTGCTGCACCCCCGCATTGCCTTTGCTTCCGGCCATGGGCCCCTGGACCAGGGACGCCTCCTGGCACAGGCAGGCGATGAGGTGGATGCCCCGTTGGGCTTTGGTGATCTGGCCCGCTTCCTCGAACGCCGCGAATAGCTGCTCCCGGCTGGCGCCCGCTGCCTCCGTGTCCCGCGAGAGGTTGGCAATGGTCTCCAAAGCCACGTCGCGGGCATGGCTGATGTCATCCGGTGTGATGTTCAGTTCACGGTGCCTGGTCCGCAGTGACTGCATGAGCCGCCCGCTGGTGATTCCCAGCATCCACCGAAGGTCCTCCGGCGCCACCAAATGCAACGTCCCGCGCATCGGCCAGGACCGGACCACCGTGCCGGCGTCCAGCGCCGCCCGGACCTCGGAGGCTCCCGATCCCACCACCCTCTGGCCAACCGCCCACAGCGCATGACCCAGATCCTGGGCCTGCATGGCAGTCATCCACCGGACGGCTTCGGGAACGGAAGCACGCTTCCCGCCCAAAAGACCTTGGCTGGCGAGCCGCAGACGACCGATCACGGCAGGTGTGGGGCTCCGCTTCCCGATAGGCATGCTCCATCCTAAAGCCGCCGACCACAGCGAACATTGCCCTGCCTCCCAGCCGCCTTCCAGACGCGTTGCCTAGGATTGCTACATGCTCTTTGGTGATCTGGCTCCGCTGGTGCGGCCACTCAGCCGCCGGTTGGCTGCCGCCGGCTGGTGCTGCAGCGGCGTCGGTTTAGTGGCCGGGCTGATCGTTGCCGTAGGCACGGGAGTACGGCTTTCACCCTCCATGCAAAGCATCCAGCTCGCCGGAATCGTGGCAACAGCCCTGGCCGCGCTGCTGCTGGGCGTCGCAGCCCTCCTCCAGCCCGTCTCACCGCGGGACGGCGACGCGCCCGAGCCGTGGTTCTATCCGGCCGCAGCGGCACAGGTGCGCAGTTTCCTGCTGGGATCCATAGTGATGATGCTCGGATTGGTGGGCTTTGCCACTGCGGGCCTTTTCCTGCCCAGCGGACCGTCGCCGCAGAGCATCGCGTTCAGCCAGATCTTCCTGCTGGGTTCTGTCAGCTGCGGGCTGACGTTCCTGCTGCTGAACAAAGTGCTGCCCATCGCGGAGCGCCGGACGCGCTGACGCGCTGACCAGGGCCGGAAGCTACAGCGAAACGCCGATCAGCAGCGGTTCGGGATGCAGTTCAATCCCAAAGCGATCCACGACGCCGGAACGCACCTCGCGCGCAATGGCCGCCATGTCCGCAGCCGAGGCGGAGCCACGGTTGGTGATGGCCAAGGTGTGCTTGGTGGACAGCGATGCCCTGCCCCCGGAAACACTGGACTCCTCCAGCCCGTAACCCTTGCCGAATCCTGCACGGTCAATCAACCAGGCGGCGGACAGTTTCACCAACCCATCGGATCCTGCCGGGTACCTGGGGGCGTCCGCAGGCAACGCCTCGGCCTGTTCCTTGGACACGAGCGGATTAGTGAAGAACGAACCTGTTGAGTAAGTATCGCGATCGTCGGCGTCCAGCACCATGCCCTTGGACGCACGCAGCCTGAGCACCTCCCGCCGGACATCGTTGGAATACGCCCGTTTGCCCACCTCGACCCCGAGCACACGGGCAAGTTCGGCGTAGCGGATGGGGGCGCTCATCCTGCCCAGCGGCAGTTGGAATTCAACCGTGAGGACCACGAACCGCGGCGAACCCTCCACAGTGGTCTGCTTCAGGATGGAGTCACGGTAGCCGAACGTGAGCTCGGAGTTGGTGAAGGTGCGGACTGCGTTGCTCTCCCGGTCCCACGTTCGTACGGCAGCAATGGTCTGCGAAACATCAGCACCGTAGGCTCCTACGTTTTGGACCGGGGTGGCTCCCGTTGCGCCGGGAATCCCGGAGAGCGCTTCCAGGCCGGACCAGGCGTGCTTCACGGCGTGTTCAACCAAGGCATCCCAGTTGTGTCCTGCCTGGACCACCACGGAGACTCCCCCGCAGCTGTCCTCGGCGTTGACTGTGAAGCCCTCGGAAGAGATTTTGAGGACTGTACCGGGGTAGCCGTCGTCGGAGATCAATAGATTGGATCCGCCGCCGATGATGAGGAGCTTCTCCCCCGCGGCGTCAGCCGAGCGGACGGCGTCGATGATTTCCGCCTCGGTACGTGCCTCCACAAAGGTGCCGGCGGGGCCGCCCACGGCAGCTGTGGTCAATTCGGAAAGCAGCGTCTGGGTCACCCATCAAGCCTATCGGGGTTTGGGCCGGGGCTCCGCCGCAAGCACGCGGCAGAGACTCGGTCCCTGCACTACCTAGGAGAGCTTGACCACTGCCTGCGACTTCATGAGGACCTTCTGGCCGGCGGCCACCACGGTGAGGTCAATGCGGGCGGTACCCGCCTCGGCGTCGAGCGCACCCACCGCGCCGGTCACCTCGATGACCGCTCCGGGCTCATCCGTTCCCGTGGTGTCGGTCACCAGCACCGGCTTGGTGAAGCGGGTCTGGTAGTCAACGACGGCGGCCGGATCGCCTGCCCAGTCGCTGACCAGCTGTACCGCTGCACCCATGGTGAACATGCCGTGGGCGATGACGCCGGGAAGTTCCACTGACGTGGCGAATGCCTCGTTCCAATGGATGGGGTTGAAGTCTCCGGAAGCACCGGCGTATTTGACCAGGTCCTGGCGGGTGACTTCGATGGTGCGGTTGCCAATTTCCTGGCCGACTGCCAGGTCTGCGAAAACGGGGCTCATGGTTACTGTCCCTCTCCCCGGACCAGGATGGACGAGGTGGTGGTTGCGACCTTTTCACGGCTGTCACCGTCGGCCAGGGCAAAGATTTCCGAACGCGTGGTGATCATGGCGCCGCCTCCCATGGCGCGTACGCCGTCGACGTGCAGCTCGGCTACCAGACGGTCCCCGGCGACGATCGGGCGATGGTGCGTGAAGCGCTGGTCCGCGTGGACAACGCGGGAGAAATCGATCCCGGCTTCGGGATCCTCAACCAGCTGCGCGTCAGCCCGCTGGGCAATGATGATGGCAAACGTGGGAGGCGCCACGAGGTCGCGATGGCCCAGGGCCCGCGCCGTTTCGACGTCGAAGTGCGCCTGGTGGGTGGCCTTTACAGCCTTGGCGAACTCGCGGATTTTCTCACGGCCGACGTCGTAAACCTCTGCGGCAGGGTAGCTGCGGCCCTGCAGGTCCGGATTGATACTCATGGTCCAACCCTATCGGGCGGACGCCCGGAGACAGGTGTGGGCACCACCCTGTGAAGGATGCTATTTCTTGTAGCTCTTGCGGATCTGCTGGCCGCGGATCACGAGTCCGGTGACATGGAGCACCAGGCCCAGGCCAATGACGCCCAAGGATGCCATGGCGAGTCCTTGGTTGCCCGAGGTGTTTGCGGCAATGGACAGGATGACGCCTGCCGCAATGAGTCCCATGGCGCTGAAAACCAGCACTTTGTACCCGGTGGAGGCGTTGGCCCAGAATTCGTTCAGCACCATCCAAGTCTACCGGGCGCCATGCAGGGCTTCGCCGAAGGGTTGGTTCCCACGAGTAAAGCCCGCGGTTAGTGCCGGGTACTTCCGTCCCGGCCTTAACAGGCTCATCGCATTTGAGGGTGTAGTTGGGGTCTGAATCCGCCGGTCTC